>NZ_ADNY01000073.1 GCF_000178475.1 Lactobacillus amylolyticus DSM 11664
AGAAAAGAGTCTGACTAGATTGAACTGTCTTAAGCTTAAGCATTTTTCTCATCATTTACAAGTTAGTTTTACTCGTTTAAACAATATTTGTCGTTCTTGGTATAAGCTGTATGCTCCGAACTCCCTTAAGCATCGCAGAAATACAGATCAGATCAAGCTATCTGATAGTTCCATCTTAGCTATGCTTATCTGGCAAGCGGAATTAGGGATTGAATCACAAAGAAGATTTTGCAGGTTCTTTGTAGGGTTATCCCATTCCCGATTTAATCGCCGAGCTCGTCAACTTTTGCCTTTAATCTATCTGATTCGTCATACTTTGAACCGAGAAGTGGATCTTTCAGGTAAAATTCTGATTATTGATAGTTTCCCAGTTCCGGTCTGCCAACCTGTTCGTAATTATCGCGTCAAAATCTTTCATGATATTGCCGATATTGGTTATAAGGCGACTAAAAAAGTCTACTATTATGGGTTCAAGGTTCACGCAATAGTGAGCGATGATGGCTATCTGCTTGATTACGCAGTCACTAAAGCATCGGTGCATGATGCTAAAGAAACAGTAGAATTGATGAATAATACCCATCCTACTAATCATTATCTTTTAGGCGATGAAGGTTATTTAGGTAAGGATTTAGCCGCTAAACTAAAACACATGGGCTATGTGCTTTGGACACCGTATCGTAAAAATATGCAAGGTGCTAAAAAACATAACAATCATCAACTAATGGCGGTCAGACGGACAATTGAGAGTGATTTTGCTTTGCTTAGTTATTACAATGCCGAAAATAATCGCGCTAGAAGTCTAGCAGGTTTTCAAGAACGCCTAGAGGTTGCAGTGTTAGCTTATAATATGGCATATTGTCTAGAACGATTTAACTAGCACCACGCG
>NZ_ADNY01000072.1 GCF_000178475.1 Lactobacillus amylolyticus DSM 11664
CAATGTCATTAAGTTAAGACATTGACAAAGCTGATGATACTTTTTAAGACATTTATCGAATTGTTTTATTCGGTAAATGTCTTTTTTGATAGCACAAATAAGCCATCACAAGATAGCCATTTCGGATTAGTTTAAGCTGCTAAACGATAAGGAAAGCCAATCACTAATTTAGCTCTTAAATTTCGCTTATCCTTTCTTCCCGGTCTGATCGGAGTTAAATAAAATGCCATATCCAGCAATAATTGCGTGAAGGCTTTATCTGAATTATCGCTTATACCAAAATATCGTCGCCAAACACAGCAGGCCATTTTAAAGTCTATTCGATATTGATATTTTCCCTGAGAATAAGGTTTTGAGCTAGAAGCAGCTGATAAACTCACGGCGTTATACATTGCAAAGTGAGCGTATATTTCCATGTAAACAAACTGATCTTTTTTAGAATGAAACTGCACTCCGCTTAAATCATATTTAAGCTCTCTAAAAGAAGTTTCTATTCCCCAGCGAAGATGATAGATCTCTTTCATTCTGGCTAAAGGAAATTCGTCACGGTCCAAGTTAGTGATAAGAACTTCCCATTCATCAGCTGAACCTGGCGGATTAATTCTAAACTTGCAAACCCGAAACTTGACATTGCATAGGCCTTCGAAATCCCAGCGCCAGTCTTTGGTATTTTTAGAACGGATAGCTTTATAGTGATGTTTTTTGTGTAGAATCAGGTGCAGAAATTTTTCCCTGTCTTTATGAGTAACGTAATAATGATGTGACGAGGTTACTCTGCAAGACAGGTCAATATCATATTCTTGTTCTGACATACCAGCAATTTCTTTGATAGCGCCATATCCAGCTTTAGTTCTGATCACATAGTGACAATGCTTTAGCCGATTGCAGTTTTCAATTAGATTAAAGCTGCTGTAGCCACGATCCATTAGAACTATAAAATCTTTTTCTCGTTGCGCTAAGTTTTTTAACATTGCAAGAGCAGCGTCACGTTCATTCATCTTTTGTCGCGGCTGAAAAACTAAATCCAAATATAACTTGTTTAGAAAATCATAGAGAGCATTTACGTGAATCTGACAAGATCTTCGACCATCTTTGCCTTGAAAAATATTTTCCGACTTAGGATTAAAGGGCTGATCAAAATCAGAACCATCAAGCGCTACAACCAAGTATCTGTCATCCAGTAATTGCAATGCATCG
>NZ_ADNY01000071.1 GCF_000178475.1 Lactobacillus amylolyticus DSM 11664
TCCAATTATGTTGATCAATGGCAAAAAAGTTGCTGAAGTTGTAAGTCAATACATCTATCGAAATAATATTACTTTAGAACAATATCTGGCAAAACTTGGAACAGAACAAGAATATCGTAACCCAGAAGATATTTTAAAAGAAGAATAAGCAAAAAAGCACGAATACAGTAACTGCTGAACCCAGAGTTGACTAGGCAATTTTGTGCTTTTTATTTTTAAATTTGAGCTCTAAAAATGAAGTGATTTTTTATTTATAAAAATCTTCGATAATTAATGCTTTATGAACGAATACCTTATATTTAATTATTAAGTCTAGCAATTGTTTTCCATCGATAAGAGTAATCATCTTTGTTCCTGCTCTAGATGAATCTATGGCTGCTCGAGTGAATGAAGAGGTAGTGATGAATACGCCGTATTCAGCATTATACTTATCCATTGCTCCTCTAAATTTATCTATCTCAGGAGAAGAAACTTTATTTGACGGATCCCATATTTTTCCTTGAATTGCGATTCTATCTGTTTTCAACTCACTTGATTTTATATATCCGAAACCATCAACACCACCATCTCCAACATATTGAAGACCTATTTTTTGATCAATTTCAACATTCATCTTTTTAAGTAACTGACGACAAAGAATCTCAAATTTACGTGGATGTAAATTTAAATAAAAGTCGATTTAATTATTCTCTAGCGAATTGCGCTTCTTTCTCAACATCAGTTTCTTGTTCATCATCAGAATTCGTAAATTCTACATTTTTGGGATTTTCAATTTCAAGTGAATCTGTATGGTTCTCCAAGCTTAACAATTGTTGAGTAAAGTCTTCTGATTCAGGATCAAGATCAATAGCATTAGGATTTAGCTTATAAATACCTCGTGATGGTCTCTCAACAATCCCAGTATTATGCATTGTAACAAGGTCAAAATTTACTTTTTGTTGAAAATTAGAATATAAATTACCCGTACGCTTAGCTTTGACTAGATTATCGACTACTTCTTGGTCTACTTCTGGATCATAATTACGAATTTGATCTAAGATTTCGCTTCGTGAGGCTTGACCACCAAGGTTTTGTAAAGCTCTTATTATTGCCCTATTTCCTAATGAATATCTTTCATCACTTGATAATTTATTATACCTTTCAAGAGTGATTAATTCTTTCGCCATAATTATTCCTCAAAAAAGTCATCATCGATATCATAGAGTTCATATGTTTCCTTTACTTGAATGCCAACCTTGTATTGGATCATCAAGTTGGATAATTTTTCTCCATCAACTAAAGCGATATTTAATTGTCTAGCTGCTTCTTTTGCCCCACTTGTAAATGATGAAGTCGTGATGAACACGCCTCGATCTGCACGCTTACGTCTCAGTGCACCTGAAAAGCCGTCAATTTCCGGACTTCCAACAACATTATTCTCTGCATAGCGCTTTACTTGAATATAAATTGTTTGAAGACCTAGAGGATCTTCATTAATTATTCCATCAATGCCACCATCATTTGACTTCTGAGTAACTAAAGATTGACCATTAGTTCCTTTGTATCCCATATTACTTAATAGTCTAACCATCATATGTTCAAATTGATAAGGATCTGTTTTTCTAAGTTTCGATAAAAGTTGTTCACTCAGATCACTATTTTGTTTATTAAACCAATCAGAAATTTGCTTTTCTATTAATTCAAAGGTTTGTTCATCATTTTCCTCATCAGAATTGGCATTACTTTTCAAATTGTTTTTGTGCTCAATATAAGCTGGTAATGAATGGACATATTCTCTAGTGATATTCAATCCATACTTTTTTAAGGCAGCTTTGCCTAAATCACTAATTTTATAAATTCCTCTTCTTGGAGAAACCAACAATCCTGAAATTTTGAGATCACTAAGCGCCCAACCAGCTCTGTTATTCGCAACAAGATCATGATATTTAGAAGAATATCGTAACTCTTTTAAATCTGAAGGAAGATTGACAAAATCTACAACAGCCTGATTTAACTGGGTACCTTTCCATTCTTCTTTTGTTTCTGCTACTTTTAGCAATGGTCCTAAGAACGCATCCCAAGTTGGCATCCCATTATCACTATGTTTTAAGGTCTTGTAATCAATCATGTTTATTGCCTCTTAATTAAAATCAATCTTAGTATAGCAAAAACCTTCTATACAAGCATGTTTTAGTTTGGGAGCAACGAAAACAAAAATAAAAAGCCAATTCAATAATGAATTAGCTTTTAAATTAAATATCTTCTGTATGAACTGAAACAATAAAACCTAACTTTTTTGATTTAGTACGTACATGATCATCAAGATCTAGAAATTTATATTTTCCTCCTATCAAATGTCCTGTTAGTGCAACATTTTGTTTTTTTGCTTTTAATTTATTTAAGGTACTTTGAACATGTTCTGTCCAATCAGACGGAACATACCCAATGAAGAAATCTTTGCCATTAATAGTAATACCAACCTTAATTGCATTAGGATCATATTTATTGTCAGGCTCTGGAATTAAAGATATTCCTTCTACACATTCGGTAAGATCAGTTTCATAAATAGGATCATCTTCATCGATCATCTCTTCGTGGATATCTTCCGCTGTTGCACCTTCATAAGGATCAATTTGCTCAGTATCTTTTGCCCATTTTAGCGCTTCTGATAACTGATAATGAGTTGTACCCGCAACCTTAAACCAGTAATCTGCTCCTTTATTTTGTAAGCTGCTTGATGGTTTAATATCATTCATATGTATAATACGCGTGGTGCTAGTTAAATCGTTTTAGTTAAT
>NZ_ADNY01000070.1 GCF_000178475.1 Lactobacillus amylolyticus DSM 11664
AAATTAACCAAACAAGATAAAATTCATATTTTTAAAGAATGGACTTTAGAAGAGAAACGCGGAACCTATTTAGGTAAAAAATATGGAGTAAGAAAAGAAATTATAAACTATTTGGTAAAACTGATTAAAATTCATGGCTTTTCCATTCTTGATAAGCCTCATACTTATTACTCCAAGGAATATAAAGAACGTGCAATCAAAAGAGTTCTTTTCGGAGACGAAGCAATTGCTGCAGTAGCTCTTGATCTTGGCTTGTCCAGTATAGGTATGCTAAGCAATTGGATTCGCTCCTACAAAGAAAATGGGTATAATGTCGTTATCAAGAAGAAAGGACGACATACTCTTGAAGAAAAGAACAAACAAAGAGCTAGAGAAGCTGAAACGAGAAAACCAACCAGAACAGAAATAGCACAGGCTGTTGCGGAATTAAGGCAGGAACTCGGGTTGGGCGTAAAAACGATTCTTGCAGTTATTAATGATCCAGAAAATGATCTTCCGCATTTGTCGCGGAGTAATTACTGTGACATGCTTCAACGTGAAGATCAAGATGAAATTAAGCGCCATAAGATGATTAAGCGAATCAAAGAAATCCATGCTGAGCTCAAAGGCAGATACGCTGCACCCGGATACCGGGTGGTTGCCGACCGTTTGCACAATAAAGGCTTTAAGGCTAACCGCAAGACAGTTTACCGTCTGATGAGCAAGCTGAACTTAATTGGCCATCATGAGACGCAGAAAACGTTATGACAGCTATGAGGGAGAGATTGAGGGCAGAATCAAGCCAGATCTGATTAAGCGCAAGTTCTTTGCCGTCAGGCCAAATATGAAGTGGTACGCGGATGTTACCGAGTTCAATTTAAGAGGACAGAAGCTTTATCTTTCGCCAATTATCGATGGCTGTGCTAGAGATATAGTTGCCTACAATATTTCTCGTCATCCTAGCCTCAAACAAGTAATGACAATGCTTAATGATGCTTTTACTGCTCATCCTGCGCTCAATGGTTTAATCTTTCATTCTGATCGTGGCTGGTAATATCAAAACCGAGCTTACCAGCAGGAATTAGCCATTCATGGAATAGAACAAAGCATGTCTAGAAAGGGCTGCTCTCCTGATGATGGGCTGATGGAAGGCTTCTTTGGCATTCTCAAACGCGAAATGTTCTACGGCAAAGAAACAAATTATGCCAATCTTGATGAATTAGAGCAAGCTATCAAAGACCATATCCGCTTCTACAATACTGAAAGAACTAAGATAAAACTAAAAGGACTGACTCCGGAACAATTCCGGAATCAATCCTTAGTTGCATAATATCAATAAAGTGTCCAATTTTGCTGGGTCACTACAGACCAAGCTTTTTTGCTAATAACAACAAACTACATATTCCAGTGATTATCAATATTGTTGCGAACATATTCATCAAGGTATTTTGCTGATTCCGCATCACTATTCTTGATAAGCTTTTTAACTTCTTTTGAATTCAACTTATTAGTAATATAGTATTTCAAAGACTTGTTAACTAATCTGTTCCAATCAATTTCAGTAGTGTCGATATATTTTGCAACTAAATTTTCAATATCTTTGTCTAATTCGATCTTTTTTCGTGCCATAATTTCACCTTTATTTCTTTCCT
>NZ_ADNY01000069.1 GCF_000178475.1 Lactobacillus amylolyticus DSM 11664
TTCGCTTTTTTCACTCAAGGCCCATAGCTAAAACGCTATGTGTGGGACGTTCCGTTCACATCAGAAGTTGCCCAACATCAGCACTTCCCGTGCCTCGATATTCAAATCAGATGTCCTCTATCTCAAAATATACGCATCTCGCGTTGTTTTATCGACTCGTCACAAGTATTATAGCTTATTCTGCTTTTGTTTGTAAAATCTTTTTGTTCGATAAAACATTTCGGTAATCATCGTCGACAGCAAAATCCCCAGCGCGATGGCACAGGTAACGATAGCGACGCGCAAAATGGCCGTCTCCGCTTTGAAAGTCTGACCATCGACAAGTGAACGGACAGCTTGGTAAGCCGGCACACCGGGCACAAGAGGCACCAATGCGGGAATGTTGAAGACGGTGACCGGGCACTTTTTAACCCGGGCAAAAAACAGACCCAAAATGCCAATGATAAAGGCTCCGGCCAAGTTGGACAGCATGCGGCCCATCCCGGCCCGATTAGAGAACCAATAAACCATCCAGCCCACAACGCCGCTAATGCCGGACAAGTTAAGCGCTCGGTGCGGCACGTTGATCGTCAAGGCGAAGCCGACCGAAGCAATATATGAAAAAGCGATGTTAATAATAATTTCTAACCAAAAAGGCATCTTTATGCTCCTAAAAACTTAATCACAATTGCCACGCCCCCGCCTAATGCGACCGCGGTTAAGGCCGCTTCAAACAGGCGCACGATGCCGGAAAGCAGGTCGCCCATGAAGAGGTCCCGCAAGGCGTTGGTCAGAGCAAGTCCCGGCACCAATGTCATCAAGGCACCAACCAGAATGCTGTCCGTAATCATTTTTGGAAAAAGATGAGTAATTCCCACCGTAATCACGCCCATGACCATCGCCGCGATCAGTTCAGACAGAAAGCGCACCTTCGTGAAGCGCTTGAAATAGACGTAAGCCAAATAGCCGATCGCGCCAACAACGGCAGCAGCCGGGAAATCAACCCAGTCATAGTCATCCATGAATAAGACCATTAAGGTCGCACTCAAGGCAGCGGCACCAACAACTTGCAGCCACAATGGAAAAGTTGGCGTTGAACTGGCAGTTGCCAAAATCTTCCGCCGCAGTTCAGACAGCGTAATTTTTTTTATGGCAAATTCTCGCGACAGCTCATTCACGCGGTCCACTAATTCAAGGTTGATATTCCGATCGCGAATCTGCTTCATCTGCGACATATCGCCGCCAGCCAGGCTCATAAAGACACAAGTGGGCGTGGCAAAAACCCGCGGGTCGGCCACTCCGGCATTGCGGGCAATCCGCATCATCGTGTCTTCAACGCGGTACATTTCGCTTCCGCCTTCAATCATCAAGCAGCCAGCCGTCAAACAAACGTCTAATATTTCTTGATAAAATTTGGAATTTTGCTCATCAGACATCGTATTTACCTACATTTTTTCTAGGTCGACAACCTTGTTGATCCAATCACCCCGGAAGAAATCTCGTTCGTGGGAGACCACGATTACTCCACCTGGGAAATTGATGATCGCTTTTCGAAGCGAATCTTTTGTTTCATTATCCAAGTGGTTGGTTGGTTCATCGAGGAAAAGCAGGTTGGCTGGTTCAAACTGCATCTTAGCCAGCTTTACCTTTTCTTGCTCGCCACCGGATAATTCTTTAAGCGGGCTCATCGCCTGCTGCGCGGTTAAGCCCATCCGCGCTAATGCCTGCCGCAATTCACGCGGCTTTTTGCGTTCAAATTCTTCCTGCAAATACTGCAGCGGCGTCATATTGTTGTTGGGCCAAGCCAGATCCTGCTTAAAGTAAGCGAGTTTGGCAGTGACTGACAATTCGTATGAACCATAGATGGGCTTAATTTGTCCCAGCAAAGTCTTCAGCAAAGTAGTCTTACCGATTCCGTTGAAACCGGTGATGGCCACTTTTTCATCCCCGCCAACTGAAAAGTTGAACGCACTCTTCACCAAGGCATGATCATAGCCGATGACCAAATCCTGCGTTTGCAGCAACAAGTTCGACGCTGTCGCTACGTAAGGAAAGTCGAATTTGGCCTTGCGGTTGCCCTTAGGTGGCGTCAAAACATCCATCTTCGCCAATTGCTTTTCCCGTGACTTGGCACTCTTGGCACGCGTACCTGCCTTATTTTTGCGAATATATGCCTCAGTCTTGGCAATCTTGCGCTGCTGGTTGGCATAAGCCTTCAAATAGGTCTCGTGGTTAGCTTCTTTTTGCCGCATTGCCTGCTTTAAAGTCCCGGTGTAGCGCGTGATGGTGCCAAAATCGATGTCGATCACGCAGTTGGTAATTCGACCCAAAAAGTCATAGTCGTGGCTGACAACGATAAAGGCCCCTTTGAAGTTGTTCAGATAATCAACCAGCCAGTCGATGTGCGACACATCCAGGTAGTTGGTCGGTTCGTCCAAAACCAGGACGTCTGGGTTTTGCAGCAACAGTTTGGCTAAAATAATTTTTGACCGCTGACCACCAGACAATTTTGACACATCATGATCATAGCCCAGTTCTGCCAGACCCAAACCGGAGGCAACGCGCTCAATTTCGGTATCGATATCGTAAAAATTGTTCTCTTCCAAATATGTCTGCACTCTGCCGGCTTTCTCCAGCAAAGTATCGTCGCCGTTTTCCGCATATTTGGCATACAAGTCATTTAATTCTTTTTCTTTTTTAAACAGATGATCGTAAGCCGTCTTTAAAAAGCCCTTGATCGTCACGCCTGGCGCTAATTTGGCATACTGATCCAAATAGCCGACGTCAATCTTGTTCTGCCACTTGACCTGACCTGAATCGGGAATGATTTCACCGGTCAAGATCTTGATCAGCGTTGACTTGCCGACCCCATTTTGCCCGGTAACGCCCATGTGGTCTTCTTTGTTTAAAACAAAGCTGGCATCTTCATACAAGGTTTTATCAATAAAGCTTTGACTTAAATCTTCGACTGTTAATAAACTCAATTAGTTCACATCCTCGTGTTCTTGTTCGTACTTCTGCAATGCATCTAAAATCCGAGGCCAATAACGCTTTGGCAAAATCAATTGCAGCTGGTCGTGATAAATAGGAAAATCGCTTGCCTTCAACCCCGTGATTTGCGCAAGTTCCTGGTCAGTCAATTGATATTTGTAAACAATCCGCTTGATTTCCACGCTGGCATGACCTCTAAAGTAAGAAATGACGTAGAAAAAGAGCGCAAAGACGCCCGCCAGAGCAATTGACAGCTGCAGGTTCAAACGGAAGCTGCGCATGCAAATAAAGAAGACAGCAATGAAAGAAATGATTGCTGAAATGACGCCGTAAGCAACAGGAAAAATTTTGCCTTTGTTCATAACGATTTTTTCCTTTCTGTCGAAAATACTTACCTTATATCATAAAACAAAAATGACAAAAAATAAGTGATGAAATTCGCATTCACCACTTATTTTTATCGTTTTTATATTTTAACCGAAGAAGTCAAAGCGGCCAACAGATAATGTCTCTTTGATTCCGCCGGTTTCCATAATTGACTTGTCAATAATCATTCGCTTCATCGCACGGGCAACCCAGCCGTTGATCTTGACGCCCATAGCAATGCCGACAGCGGACTTGCCTAAGTCGACAACGACGCCCAAGTCATGGAAGGCACTTTCAGTAATGTTATCTTATTTAATCTTAATTTTTTGATTTTGGCCCTAATAAATAACGGGTGTTGCTCTTTACTGCAAAAAAATAGCCGCGAAATGCGACTAAAAATTTTTAAAATATTTTTTGATGTTATTTGTAATTACTGTTTTTTAAAAAAATCCGGTTAAATCATGAATGATAAAAAAGACGATCGGAACCAGCAAGGATGGCAAAAAGTTCAGCGCCTTCAAATCCTTGATCTTTAACAAAGCCAAGCCAGTGCATGCGATCAAGAAGCCGCCGACAATTGAAATTTCGGTAATGAGCGGACCACTGAAGAAGCTGGCGGACAAAAATTTGGCAATGACGTAGATCATCCCCTGCCAGCAAAATAAAACCGGTGCAACTAGCAGCATGATCCAGCCAAAGCTGGCACCAAAGACCATTGAAGTAACAAAATCTAATGTAGCATTGGTATAAAGCATGGTGTAATCGCCTTTAACAGCGGCCATCACCGGCCCGACAATCGATAAAGCTCCAATGCAGCAAAGCAGAATTTCAGTTGCCAACCCCTTGCCGATTTCAGACTGACCAAATTTGCAGACCAATTGGTTGAAATGACCGTCAATATCCAGCCAAGTTCCAATGATTACGCCTAAAGCTAAACTGACAATGAACAAAACCGGATACTTGCTCTTCGGCATATTGCTAATCACGTTTTCAAGACCAATTCCTAGCGCTGACAGGCCCATCGCCAAGTACAGCACTTCAGTATATTTGTCTTTGATTCCTTTTTTTCAGCAGGCAGACAATGCTGGTTCCTACTAGCAAAGCACAGGTATTAACAATTGTTCCGATCATTTTTCCACTTTTTATTTTCTATTTAAAAATCTTGCTAAACCAATTATCGCTTGAGCTTAAAGACGAAGATGACTGCGTTGAGCTCGAAGTTTAAGACGAGCCATTGCTTGAGCCGCTTTCTGGCGTATCAGAGTTCTGGTCAAAGATCTGATAGTTGGTAAAGGCATTTGGATCCTTCCACTTCACCTTGTTAATCGTCGTATTCAAACGATTCTGTCTGGTTTCTTCATTATTCAAAGTTTCGGTTGGCAAGTTAAGGTTCTTGCGAATCAAGTTAGACTTGCTTTGCAATTCAGCCGTTGAAGCAACCTGAATTGATGAGCCATTGATCCAAGCATCATGACCTTGGATGTAGTTGCTCTTAAAATTTTTCATACAGCCTCGGTAGTTCAAAGCCAAGGCCACCATGTCGTTGAAGGTTAAGTTGGTCTTGATGTATTTGTTGAAAATTGTGACCAATTTACGGTAGTTGGTAATCGTGTTCACTGACATTGCCTTTTTGGCAATAGCTTGAATAACCTGACGCTGACGCAACTGACGGCCATAGTCGCCTCGTGGATCTTCTTTTCTCATTCTGACATAAGCAACCGCGTGCCGGCCGTTAAGGTGTTGTTTGCCTTTATGGAAATCACACCAGTCATAGCTGAAGCTAAACGGCACGTTGACGTCAACCCCGCCAACAGCGTCTACTAAGCTCTTCAATCCCTTCATATTAACTTCAATATAGCAGTTGATTGGCACGTTGAGCAGGCTGGAAACGGTCTTCACAGCGGCTTTATTGCCGCCAACTTCATAAGCAGAGTTAATTCTAAACATGAAATATTTGTTGCCGGGATCACCTTTAATGTCAGCCAAGGTATCACGTGGAATTGAAGTCATCGTGGCCGTTTGCTTGCTTGGATTGGCCGTTGCCAAAATCAAAGTATCAGAATTTCCTTGATCATGTCGCCCTTCAATCCCCTGATCGACCCCAAGAATCAAAATCGAGATCGGCTTCTTGCTAGCAATCTTGGTTGAGGTTGCGGAATTGCTGCCGCTGGCGGTATTAACTGCGCTGTGGAAAGTAAAGTACATATGTGCAAAATAAGCAACGCCAAAACTAATTGCCAGCACAAAAACCATGCCCACAATCTTTTTCAATAAACTCGCATTTTTCATTGGCTGATCAGGCGCAGCAAAAGCTTCATTGCGTGATAAATTTAATGAAGATCGCTTTGCACGATAATCTTCTCTTCTTCTATTAGAGTTTGGATCCATGCTTCTATTCCTCGTTTCCCTTCGCATAAATATTCATAGATATTTGTATCACTTTTTTTAGATCAAAAAAAAGAATGCAGCTAAATTTTAATAATAACTTAGTTTTTGTTTTTTGGGTAGTTATCCTTTATTATAAAGTTAAAAAAACAAAAAGGAGATGATTAACTGTTAACAAAAATATAGAAATATGTAGAATATTATAGAAATATTTGCTCTAATATTCATCAGAAAGTTAAACATGGAAGTGAATATTATGGCAATTTTAAAACCTAAAGATGTCGCTGATCGTTTAGGAATAACCACTAGAACCCTCCAAACATGGGATCGAAAGGGTATTCTTAAGGCTAAACGCTCACCTACTAATCGCAGATTCTATACAGAAGATCAAATCAATCAATATTTGAACAAAAATAGTCTAAGCTCAAATAAAAAACAAGTTGCTTATGCCAGAGTATCAACTTATGGTCAAAAAGATGACTTAAAAGATCAATTAAGCTATATTCGACAAC
>NZ_ADNY01000068.1 GCF_000178475.1 Lactobacillus amylolyticus DSM 11664
ATTTTCTCAAACACTAAAAAACAAGACCCGAAGGTCTTGTTTTTATTTTGTCTGTTTTCCGAGGGATTTAATTACCTGCGTTTGTGAACTGTTGTGGAAAATTGCACCCTCATAGTTGATAACTTTCTTGTGTTTTTTGCCTTTTTCACGATACTTATAAACAAGTTGATAAGAGACATCGCTGTAATTGCTGCCAGCAGGCATGATCTTAGTGATCGTTACTGTTAGCTTAAGGTTCTTCTTGCCCTTCTTAAAGGCCTTCACCTGCTTCTTCAAATCTTTGTAAGCTTGATTGTCCTTGCCATTTTCAAAAGTAGTCTCATCAGGCTTAGTGTAGTTATTGTAGAGCAGCTGTCCAGCCTCGGTTTGATCAATCAACCCCGGCCAGATTGGATTAACAATGTAGTCGCCTTCTATATCCTGATAAACGTCCTGCTTTTGATTACCAGCGTAATTGCTTGGCGTACCATAGTCTTCATCATCGTCGTCACTATTAGAAAATTCAGTCTCAATCGATGAAGACAAGTCTTTTACCTTTTCGGACTTAATGGTTTTGCCATTATAGGTTGATTTGATGTAAAGCTCCATGTTTTTGGCCAGCGGATAATTCTTGAAGGTGGCCCGCCCATATTTGTCGAGCGTCTTCACCTTGCGATCGTTAATATAGACGACGCCGTTTGGAACGCTGCGGATTTGGAAAGTTCCTGTCTTAATAATCATGTTGATCGTCTTATTTGACCAAATGTTGACGATCGCATCGGCCTTGAGCTTGCGGCCAGAAACCTTGGTTTTAACTAGCAAGTGATAGCGTCCTGGGAAAATCAGCCCCAAATCAGAGTAGAAGTTCTGATCGGCACCTTCCATTTTGCCAAAACTTTCTTTATTCACAGTTAAAGTAGAGCCTGCATGGTTGGTTTCCACTTGCGGGTGGTAAACTTGGATACGCAGACTATATTTTGGAAACAGGAAGAAATACATCCCGGATTCGATTAGCTTAATCTGATCGCTGTATTTGCCCTTGCGCAAGTTAGCGCTAAGCTGTTTGGCTGCTTGTTTATTTTCCTTAAAATACTGCTGCAGTGGCTTCAATTTAGCGTCAGTTACTGTAATATCAGGATCTGAAGCCACGACATATTTAGCCATTTTCTTGCTAGGATCGTTGATGCAGCTGACGATGCGATCAATTTGTCTGTCCTTTTGGTAATAAATTGAACCCCAGCCGTAAAAGACACCGAAAGCAATCAATAGGATAATGAAGGCCACCAATTTTGGATGTCGTTTATGCAGCTTTTTCTTATTTTTTGTCATGTTTCTCACCTATAACCCTCATGTATTTAGCCTATCAATTTTAAAATAAATAGCAAAGATTTTTTCTTAAATAAATTGGTCCTCAAATACTAAAAGATAAAAATCAGGAAAAACAAAGCCAAATACCTTATGGTACTTGACTTTACGTAGAAAAAACGCTGGTATTAAATCCAACATTCGATCTTTTCTTTAGGTACGATAATGCACCAGATTAATGTGAGTAAGCTGACAACAATAATTAAAACAGAAACAAAGTCCAAGATCCGCTCAATGGCAGCTGTACTACGGTAAGCCATCTCATCGTGGCCCGAATATTTTTGCGTTAGTAAGGCAATGTACTGCGACATGTTGTAGCCGTAATGGTCAAAATTATCGGTATTCTTCGCCGTGATGCTTACTTGCTTAAGCGAAAGCTTGCTGTTCTGCAGCTGCTGCACGACATACTTTGCACTGCTGTCCATGCTGCTGGCAAAATCACGTGCGTTATCGGCTGGCGTGATCACAAGACGCAAATAGCGCTTATCCGATTGTGACCAGCTCTTCTTATCAGTCGGTGCGATTTGAATTACCGTTTTATTGCCACGATATTTTTTTAAATCTTCATTCGTGAAGCTTGCTTGAATTTGCGGTTGGCTATTGCTGCTTAAGTGGCTGCTGTTGATATAAGTATTGATGTTGGGGATAATTTCGAAGTTAACCAGAGCCACAACTAAAATCAGCAGCATGTTGATGAAGAGCCGCAGTCGATCATTCGCAAGCTTTTTCTTTCTTAAAAGTCTATTTTGCATCTCATCCTGCTCTTTTGCTTTGGGATAAATTCCATAATAATTATAGTACAAGGGATTCAGCTTAAAGGCAAATAAGGTTATTCTTATTTAAATGTTTGGAATTTGTTTTTACAAAAAATGAGAACACACCGTATTAGATGCGTTCTCA
>NZ_ADNY01000067.1 GCF_000178475.1 Lactobacillus amylolyticus DSM 11664
CCCCCGAGATTCGTGTCCGAATTTCGAGGGTCACTACAGTTAATTATCTCAACACCATCAATATGCTCTGGATCATAGGTATAGGCTTCATCATCTTTAATAGATTTTTATTTTGCTAATACTCCAGTTGTCTTGTCGATGAATTCTTTTTCAAATGGACGTAATTCTTCTTTACCCATAGACACACCTTTCGAATTATCTATATTTCCAGATTACCTACAACCACCACGGGTGCTTTAAATATGACATCTTCAAGACCTTTTGCTTCGTATGCTCTTTTACCAGCATCAATTCTGGCATTTTCATCATTTCTTAGTTTAGTTCTATCAGTTGTTGATTTAGTTTCCGCAATAAAGTATAAGTGCTGTGAACCGTCTTTTTCAGCTAAAATAGCCCAGTCAGGATTATAGTTTCCAAATGGTGTTGGAATCTTGAACCAATGAGGTAATTTAAGGAAGTATTTGATCTTGTCTTCATTTACCAGTTGATTAGCAAACTGTCGCTCTTCATCAGAATCAACAGCTATTTTATCAAATAATGTCTTTTTTAATCCTTTGTCAGGAACTAACCATAAGGTGTTCTTAGCAGCATTGAAAGGCTTTAATTCATCTTTGCTCCAAGATTCACCATTTAATACATAGACTAAAGATTGATTTAACAGTCTGCTTTCATGAGCCTTAATATTCTGTTTAGCTCTTTGAACAAATAAAGCTGGATTTAACTTAATACTGTCAATAAAACCTGGATTCTTCTTGTTTGTTTCAAGAATCATCTTCGCTATAGCTTGTTTAGTTAAACCAACCTGGTCTGCCAGTTGTCGGGTAATTATCTAAAATTGGTAAATCAGAATTTTCAAGATGTTCAGTGTTAGTTGAAATCAATTCATTAGATACATTAGTCTTGTTTAGATTGATTTTGGCTCTCTTTTGGACCGCAGTCATCTTTTCAAGCTGAATATCAGCTAAAGGATTTGAGCCATTAACTATGTCGTTAATTAAAGTTTCTTCTTTAAACTCAACACGGTAATTTACTTTCTTAGCTATCTTTTCCCAAAGATCATTTAGATAAGGATTATTACGATTTATTACTTTGACATGCTCCTTATTCTGTCTATTTTCAATCACAGGAACCTTATATTGGTTAGTAAAGTAATCAACCATAGAAGTTGCTGTTTCTTCTTCAAGACCTTTTTCAGCAGCCTTATTTACAATTTGCTGCTTCTTTTCTTTAGTTAAAGAGCGCATCACTTGTACTGTGACCACTCCCTTACTATTAGTGATTTTAGTTTCTTTAAGAACTTCCGCAAAGGTATTAGATTCTTCATTAGTGATCTTATGCATAACTTGAGGTTGTTCAGATTGTTCATCTGGCACACTAAAATCACTAGATTTCTGATTAAGGATTTCAGTATCATTGCCAATGTCATCTGCATCTGATTGACGCTTTTTAATAATTAAGCCGGCAAAGGTATTTTCATCAATCCTGTTGCTAATAACACCGTCTTGAAGATATTCTTTCTGCAATCCGTTAGCAAATTGTTCAAAGGTTTCACTGGCATAAATAGTAACGATATTCTGTCTATCGTTATATGCACGTTCACCTTTCTGATTAACTGGAATACGTAATCCTCTACCGATTTTTTGTCTTCTAGTAAGGTCGTTCTTAGGCGTTGTAATGGTCATAATTTGGAAAACGTTAGGATTATCCCAACCTTCTCTTAAAGCCGAGTGACTAAAAATAAAACGTAATTTAGCAGCCTTAGTATCTGTTTCAGGTTTACCAGGTATATATTGAGTTAACAAACCTTCTTTATCTTGCATAATTGCATCGTAGGCTGTCTCATCTTTTTTGGTATCACCCTTAGTATCACGATACATAGCTGGCTTTTTCTTAGTAGCTTTATCTTGTGCAAAATACCCATCATGAACTTCTTCTACAGGGACATTGTAATTATACAATTTCTTGTATTTAGGATTGCTATGAAGGACTCTTTCATATATCTTTTCAAATAATTCGGCATATTGTCCCTTCTTAGCGCCATCTGCAGTGTAAATTCGGTAATTCTTAACCTCATCGAGGAAGATTAGAGATAATACCTTAATACCTTGATCTTGCATTGCCAATTCACGGTTAAGATGATCTTTTATTAGGGCTTCCATTTGAGATTGAATCCAAATTTGAGCTTCACCTTCATTATTACCTAATGTGGCTTGCTTGCCGTTTTCGAATTCGACGAAATCATCCGCACGGTTAATTTCTACTACTCTCCCCCACTCTTTATATTGTGGGTTAGCAGTTTTTTCAAAGAGGCTATCATTCTGATTTAAAGTAATAGTCTTCTTCTTGTATTCGTCACCTACTTGCTTATAGGCAATTACTTTGGCTTGAAGTGAATTACCTATCGGCTTAGGCTTCTCTTTCAATTGGACAAAGGCAACATTACCATTGGTGTTTACTTCTGTTCCAAGAGTTTCAATATGCTTAACCATATGAGCTTGGTATGCTTGAGCCGGTCCAAATTCATACAGCATTGGATATTGCTTATCCTTGTGTGTTGCTGAATAACGAAGAGTTACTTTAGGACTTAATGAGGCAATTGCTTCTTTACCAGCTTTAGCTCCATCAACTGATTGTGGTTCATCAATTATTACAGTTGGATGTGCATCCCTAATCTGATCAAGAGGTCTACCACCAAAGAATCCTTCATTGTATTCTTGATTAATAACATTAGTAGACTTATTAAAAGCCTGGACAGTCGTCAGCATAATCTCAAAATTGCTGCCGGCAAAATTCTGCAATTCTGAAATCTGTTTTGAGTCATAAACAAAATAATGGTACTTGTCAGTATTATAAATATCACTTAAGTAGTCTTTTAACTTATTAAGACTATCTTCTACCCCAGCCTTAATAGCTCTACTAGGTACAACAATGACAAACTTGTTCTCATTAAAACGTTTATGCAGAGCCATGATAGTCTGCAGATAAACCATTGTTTTACCAGTACCAGTTTCCATTTCGATGTTGAATTGAGGGAAAGGTTTTAAATAGTCTGCACCTGGATATTTTTGATTATTATTTAATAAAGTTTCTTGTACTGATTCGTCTAATTGCTCTGGTTCAAGCACCATTTTAGTAGCAAGGTCATCATGACCTGACAAGGTATCTACTACAGCTTTAACTGCTTCATGCTGATATGGTAGTTTTTCGTAATTAATTCTCATAATTATAGCCACTCCAAACTAAAGTGATCATTCAGCTCTGGTTCTTGTTTCAATTTTTCAATTAAGTTGAACTTGGTTTCTGAACCGTTATTCATTTCACGCAGTACAACTGTAGCATTAGGTAATTTACGTTGCTTATTAATTTTCTCGAGCAGATTTTCATCATAATTACCTAAAATAGCAAATACTTCTTTGTCATCCGTTACAAAGTGATAGTTATCTCCATCTACTTCTGGGGATGCTTCTAAATCAATACCGCTCTTAATAGCAATTTCTAATGCTCTCTGATCATTAGTAGATTCCTGTGTAAAAGGACTATGAATCAACTCTAATTGTGCTTCAAAGTTTTCTGGATTCTTGTCCCATTGTTTGATAGTAGACCTTTCAAGCTTAAATACCTTAAAACCTGTATCAATATCAGCTTTAGGATGTTCCTTTTGAATAGCTTCACCAGCTCTTCTAATACGTTCTTCAGCAATATCAGGTATATTCTTATAGCCGTCTTTATAAGCAACTGACTTCTTATCAGTCTTTTCTGGGAGTTGAACCATGATAAATTTTCTATGGCCACCATCTTCCGCGTTTTGTTCCATAACTGCTTGAGCTGTACTACCAGATCCAGAAAAGAAGTCTAAGATTGTAATATCTTTTTCAGCAATGATCTTTATAAGATGTTTTAGCAAATTAATTGGTTTAGGATAATCGAAAACTTTATCATTGTTAAATAAATCCGTTACTTCTTTAGTCCCACGTGCTGAGCTAACACCATCTATATCTAGGAGATTTTGCTGAGGCAGAGTTCTATTTATTTGATTATCTTCATTATCTACCTTTTGATATTGTTTGAAGTATACAGACCATCCTTGTTTACCCTTTTTCATAACAATGAATTTATTGTCTATACCCCATTGCAATTTGTTTTTTGACCAACGCCAATTCCAATTATCTTGTTTACCCTTTCCTCCAGGATAAATAGAGGTGTTATCAGGCATTTGAATAGGATAATTGAGTGATTCTGAATAATGAAGAGGTGTCATTCTTCGATCCAATTTATTCAATAAATATTTTCCACGTCTTTTAACGTATTCATCTTCTAGTTTATATTTATTATCATTCGCGGGTTCAATTCCAGCCGCTTCAAAGAATCGACTATTTTTTGCATAACAAACTATATATTCTGTAACTGTTTTTATTGCAGATCCTGTGTTAGATCCGGCAGTAGATTTCCAAATAAAATCTGCTTGGAAATTAGACTCACCAAAAATCTCATCACACATAATTTTCAATCTGTCATGTTCGTTGTCATCAATTGAAATAAAAATTACACCATCTTTTGTTAGGAGATTTCTAGCTAATTTTAAACGCGGATACATCATATTGAGCCAGTCAGTATGATAGCGTCCATTACTTTCCTTATTAGTTGTAGTGATATTACCTTCATCATCTAATTGTCCTGTTGTTTCAAGATAGTTTTGGTAAGAATCATGATAGTTATCCTTGTAAACAAAGTCATGACCAGTGTTATAAGGTGGATCAATGTAAATAATTTTGACTTTTTCACCATATGCTTTCTGCATAAGCTTTAAAGCTTCAAGGTTATCACCCTCAATATATACGTTTTTGGTATTTTCCCAATCTTTAGACTTGTCTTTGTCCATGATTAAAGTCGTATCACGCGCTGGTGCATCAGCAATTCTTTTTGAATTCTTCTTACCTCGCCAGATAAACTCATATTTTTCATTTGATTCTTCATCTTCTAAGTCTGGATTAAGCAATTCTTCTAAAGCATCTGTATCAATTTGACCGTCAGCAACTACTTCTGGAAAGAGTTCAGCTAATTTCTTAGCTGCTTCTGTTCTAAAATTCGGAGTAGTTGCTTTGAATCTTTCTTCATTATTTGTCATGTTTAGCCTCGTATCCTTCTATATTTGTCATCAATAAGAATTATAGCAGTTCGAAATGCTCTAAGTCCGGGGTTCTAAAACGTGGCGCGCTTGTTGACTAGTTAGGTAATCCTTTTTGAAACTTCTGCTAATCTGCGCACCTTTAACGTGGGCTGCAACGTTTGGATATAATCCTGCGTCTTCTGTCCAGCTAAAAAATCTTTTAACCGCTACTATGTAATTTTGAATTGTAGTCGGCTTTTTTCCGTTGTCGCTAAGATATTGCCGATAAGCTTGTACGTCTTCTCGTACTGGCTGCCTTATACTAAACTTCTGCATATATTTGAACCATTGCCTTAAAGAGATTTTATAAGTTCTCACTGTATTCTGGGATGCATCAATATAACTAATAAAGTTAGCAAACATTCTATCTAAATCGGCTGTATTTAAGCTTAATTCATATTGATCATGTTGTCTTTTAAAATCCTGTCTAGGCACTGGCGTTATGCTAATTTCGTTATTCATAACATGCTCACCTCTCGCACGCTATTATATATACATTGTGTATGTTGTGTATAGTGTGTATGTTACACAACTTGTGCATGCAATAAGAAGAGTGACAGTTAAACAATAAGTTGTGTATAGTGTGTATGTTACACAACTTGTGCATATCACACATATCATGTATAATAGATACATCAACTATTGTTATTAAAGTTGATCTATAATTACTTGCAACCTACCTTCCTTCCAAAAGGTGGGCTTTTTTATTTTGCATTTATTTATTGGTTGTCACCATTCTTGTGGCAACATCATCAATAATAATTGTGCTGCTGCCCGTTTGATATTTTAATTTCTGATTGAGATAGTCCACGGCTTCCGCTTCTGTTTTAAATGATCTATCACCAGTAGTCCATGTGCCGTCACTTTCAGCAATAACCAAATTTACGCCTGTATCTTTACTACGGATACATTTTTCAATTCTACTTAGTCGGTTTCTGATTCCTGTAAGGTTGCTACCTGTCATGCATTCTCCTTCTTTCAACTATACTTTGCTTTTCAGAATTTATTATAAACATGTTGTGTGCCTTGTGTTGATTGTGTATTTTTGCAACCCAAATAAAGAACATTAAAAGCTGTTGAGCCTTGATACAACTAAACTTGCCCGACTCACCACATTCAATAAAAAACTTTTGAAAAGCGGATTTATTACGCAATATGGACTAGCACCGCTCCCGTCTTTACCAATCATTATAATTAAACGGTAGGGGGGCTCTGGCACGCTAGAATAATATTTTTAAGCATTTATTAAGACAGATCATTCTTGATCTTGCATTATTATAGCTACTCAAAACTAAAGTGATCATTTAGCTCTGGTTCTTGCTTTAATTTTTCGATTAAGTTGAACTTGGTTTCTGAACCATTATCCTTTTCACGCAGTACAACTGTAGCATTAGGTAATTTACGCTGTTTATTAATTTTCTCGAGCAGATTTTCATCATAATTACCTAAAATAGCAAATACTTCTTTGTCATCCGTTACAAAGTGGTAGTTATCTCCATCTACTTCTGGGGATGCTTCTAAATCAATACCGCTCTTAATAGCAATTTCTTCTGCTCTTTGGTCATTTGTAGAAACCTGAGTGAAAGGACTATGGATCAACTCTAATTGTGCTTCAAAGTTTTCTGGATTCTCGTCCCATTGCTTAATTGTTGCTGTCGCTCAATGATCCGCTTACGTTCACTTTCCGCCTGGTACTTTTACAATTCAATGATGAGGTTAGTCATAAGTTGACGCAAATTAGGGTCAGTAATTCCAGTCATGGACGGCAAATTTAACACATCTAGGGTGGCACCCTTATTTTGAATGGTGTTCATGATCTTAGTTAAATCCTGGTTGTTTCGGCCTAAGCGATCTAATTCAGTGACTAGGACAATATCACCCTCACGAATATAGGCCAGCATTTTTTGCAGTTCTGGTCGATTAGTGTTAGCCCCACTTTATTTATCCGTAAATAATTTATCAACGTCTTTTAAAGCCGCTAACTGTCGATCTAAATGTTGCTCCTTGGAACTCACACGCGCATAACCGATTTTAGCCATTTCCAGTTCTCCTTTTGGACAGTTCTAATGAACACTTGTAATTCCTAGCATAGCACAGAAATAAAAAAAGACCTCTAGGGTATACCCTATTGGCCTTTTTATGAAGTATAGATAATACTATTTTAGATAATATGTTCTCTTGGTAGTTCGTACTGTTAGATAGGTATGAATATGAAAATGAGAAATCCTAATGAGAAATCCTATAGAGGATACCGGAATTTGAATATAGCAAAAGGCGCTGTGCCGGCTTTTTCACTGTCGATACAGCGCCTTTGTTATGTCATCGGGAACATATATTTGATAACTATGCTAATACTAGTGATATCACTATTGACGGTTGGTGAAGTTAGTGTGAAATTTCCTATAAAAAGATGGTAATATAAGGGCACGTGATAATCTTTAGTATTGCGCATAGAAAACAAAGAAGGAGGCAACAGTGAGGCAACAGTATTAGTAATAAATCTAGGCATCGTCGACTTTTATTTATGATGGGACTAGTCTTATTTTCGTTATTAGGGGCAATATGGATATCATCTAATAGTGGTATGACCGTATATGCTGATAGCAAGACGAATATTACTCAGAACGGTACGGGTTCTGGGTCTGTTATTAATCAACAGGAAGAACCGCAGATAAGTACCGTTAATAGTAATACTACAGATAATACTAATTCTTCAGACGATCAGACTTCTCAGAAGCCAGTTACTAATACAGAAGCACAACAGAAGGATAATAACAATCAAGATGGAATCCGCCCAAGTTCAATCACGGTAAACTTGTTGGCTAACGGTAAGAAAATCGCAAGTAAGACGGTTACTGCCAGTGATAACTGGCAGTACAGTTGGGACAACTTACCCGCTTATGCTCATGGTAAGAAGATTATCTACACGGTAACGGAAAATCCAGTTGCTGGGTACACCAGTACTGTTGATGATTACAATATTACTAATACCCTTAATACCCTTCTTAAGCCGAAAACGCCGAAGCCCCAGGTTCCTAATCAGCCGACAACGCCTAAGAAGCCTCAGGTTCCTAATACGACAACGCCTAAGAAGCCCCAGGTTCCTAATAATGGGAATAAGGTAACACCAAAGGCTTACACTCAAGGTAAAACCTACGAAAAAACAGGTAAATTACCTCAAACAGGTGATGGATCATCAATGGGTATGATGTTAATTGGACTAGTGACGTTATTGCTAAGCTTAGGTTTAGTAGTTATAAGTAGATTTACTATTTGATCATGATTGAATGATCGTAAGCACTCCACAACGAACCGGGTTGAATCTTAACCATTGATGGTATCTCAGATCCCTGGGTTCAAACAAAAATAGCGGGCGACCAACGCAGTTTTCTGCGTTAGTCGCCCGCTTTAGTTTCTCTATTAAACACGACACGTGGCCTGAATTTCTGGAGCCCCCGGTAAATAAGCCTCAATATCTGGCGTGTTACGTTGCGTGTAAACCGTTAGTAATGGTTAAAAATACTTAAAGACGTCCAGTTTATTTAATTTTCCCATTTGTACAATACCAAACCAGATCGTATTAGCCTTTGCGCCTGCCGTTGGTTTTGTGAACAGACTTATTTCTTTCGCACCAGCGTGGTAGAGTGGATCTGTTGCTCATCGTGGTTATTGTGTAAAGGTAGATCACAATGCTCAAAGATCTGGTAAACCCGGTCCTTTAGATTAAGGGCATTGTTAATCACATTGCGTAATAATTTTAACGGTGATTTCTTGATTGTTTCCTCGATTAACTAGTCGGCTTTGTGTTTCTAGGGCGTTAGCTTTTCACAACCGGGGTCTTAAAAAGATCATTCAAGGCTTCAGACATTGTTGGATGAGTATAGATCATGTCGCGTAATCTTTCGTAAGGTAATTTGGCCTTCATTGCCAATGCAATTAGATTGATGGTTTCATGAGCCCCAGCGGCATACAATGTTGCCCCTAAAATAAGGTGTTTTTTTTGATCAACGATTACCTTATAAAGCCCGCGTTGATCCTCCAAGACCCGGGCCTTTGGAATCGCCTTGACTGATAGCTTGAAGGTTTGTAAATCATAACCTGCACTCTTAGCTTGACGTTCATTTAAGCCAACGTTGGCCAGTGGTGGATTTAGGAACGAAGCAGTCGGTATCACCATTCGATCGGCCGTTGAGCGATCCCCCTTACCAAACAATTGATCTATGATAATACGAAAATCATCCAATGAGATATAAGTGAACATAGGACCACCATTAACGTCACCTAAAGCCCAAATGTTTTGTACTGTAGTTCTTAAATGATCATCGACCTGAATAGCACCGCGATTGGTTAAAGTAATATCAGTATTTTCTAGTCCTAAACTACTTACATTAGGCCGCCGACCGACTGCAACTAATACCGCATCAAATTCCGCAGTGTTAGTTTGATCACCTTGTTGATAATATAATGTAACCCTCTCACCATTATCTTTTACTTGCGTTAGTTGAGTCGCCGGTTTAATCTCGATCCCTGCGTCAGTCAGATTTGCTACGACCTCGGTCGCAATATCAGGATCTTCGCGCTCTAATAATCTGGTATGTTGGTCGAAAATCGTTACATGCGTACCAAAGGAATTAAACATTCCAGCAAATTCAAGGCCAATATAACCGCCACCAATAATTGCTAGTCGTTTCGGTTGTTTCTTCAATTCCATAGCTTCTTTAGACGTAAAAATCCGCTGACTAAATTCTAACCCTGGGATTGATGGCCAATTTGGAACTGCTCCAGTATTAATAAAGATACGTTCACCTCTCACCTTCTTAGTTGTTCCATCACTCATTACGACTGCCAAAACATAATTGTCGATAAAACGTGCTGAACCATTCCAAATTGTTGCTAGTGGCTCATCAGCCACCATGTGATAGTTTTTGTTTCGCAACTGTCTAGTCATCTCACCACGCTTATTAACTGCTGTAGTGAAGTCCACGCCACGTTGGCCATTAAAAATTAAATTTTTAGATGGTAGGCAGCCAACATTGATGCAAGTTCCTCCGTACATTTGTTTAGACCGTTCAATCAGAAGCACGGTCTCATCATGCTGAGCCAAGTACTTAGCTAATGTCTTACCCGCCTTTTACTAGTCATTTGTTATTGCACTTATTATAAGTAAGTAAAGCGCCACAAGCAATTTATATGCTCAACTACCTATTTATCTGGCTTGACTTTATAGTCATCATTTCACCATCTTATTTGTCTTTCGACTTCTGCTCTAGTGTACATATTTTTCTCCCTACAATCCTAGAAGGTCTAAACCTAAATCGTGTTCAGTACTCTCCATTTTTGACCTGTGGTAGGTCTCATTGATAATGAGGGTGAGTGCCTGAAGCTCTTTAGCGGACTGATCGTTGAGGTTGTTGTGCTCCGCCTGGTTAGCTAGTGTCAGGAGTCTGGATTGAAGGGCTCCCATTGTGACACTAGGAGAGACGTTAGTAGTTGGTACATACTCATTACTCAGGGCCTTCTGGTATTTCAATCGTGCATCCAGTAGCTGAGCTGGGGTCATGGCTGAGAAGTCGGCATCATCAATAGCATCGTCAATCTTGTTGAGGACCTTGCCCAGGGCTTTAATGCGGGCTTCTTTTTGCATTCCGTACTCTTCATAGAGTTCCTGAAGGCGGTCCTTCTTTAGCTCAGCAATTTCATCAGTGAGTTGACCTTCCCACTTGCTACAGGTGCCTTTGCTGATATTTAATTGCTCACCAATTTTGGCATAGCTTAAGCCCTCAGCTCTTAACTGGATAAACTTTTGTTTAGTGGCTTCTGACTTCATTAGCATCCCCCTAACCATATCTATGTTTTAACTTCTGCTAATTAAGATTTGCAGGGTTTGCTGACGCTTGGGAACAGCGTAAGTTAGGTACCATTTATGATTTTGGTAACGGGAAAGGATTACCTTTAGACAGTTTTATTTATTCTAGCAATAATCCAGCTATTGCCTACGGGCATCTTTATACAAAATATTCAGAAGTCATTAGTGAAGTGTTCTGGAGTTCTAATGATAATGGAGTGTTATCAAAAGATAATGATTTGTTATTTCCAGGATCCTCTACTGTTCCTAATGGCACAGCACAAACAAATGCAATTACGTTAAACAACGTTAAACTGGGTGGCGATATAATCATTGGAAGGCCTAAAGAAGGAGTCGGCGTTTTGTCTACCTTTATGAGCTATCAGGTTAATTCACAAAGACAAAAATTATTTCCTATAACCTAACCGTTGGTACAACCATAACCCATATGTATGGTAAAGTTATTTCTAAACTGAATTTCTTTATAACAGACTACTCCGAACAAGAAAAAATAGCTTCATTCTTCAAACAACTAGATGATACTATCGCTCTTCATCAGCGTAAGTTAGATTTGTTGAAAGAACAGAAAAAAGGCTTTTTACAAAATATGTTTGTATAGGGGCTATAATATACAAATAGACCCTCAAAAACG
>NZ_ADNY01000066.1 GCF_000178475.1 Lactobacillus amylolyticus DSM 11664
TTTAATGGTTGCTTGATTCTCTTCATTTACTCTCTATCAACAGGATTTGACAAAGAGCCATAAAAAAAGTGCCTGCATTAACAGACACTTCTTTCTCTTTTATTAAAGACGAATTTCAGGTTTAGGACTTCTGCCCATCATCTTTTTAATTTCTTCATCAACATCAGCATCTTCGTAAAGAACACGGTAAACTGCTTCACTAATTGGCATATCGATGTTCTTTTCTTGAGCTAATTCATGGACAGCTTTAACTGTAGTAGCACCTTCAACAACTTGGCCCATGTTCTTCAATACATAATCTAAGCTCTTGCCTTCACCAATTTGCTTACCAGCACGCCAGTTTCTTGAGTTAACTGAAGTACAAGTTACAATCAAATCACCAATACCTGCTAAACCACTGAAGGTCATTGGCTTAGCACCAAAATAGTTAACACCCAAACGGGTAATTTCTGCAAGACCACGAGTCATTAAGGCAGCCTTAGCATCATCGCCGTATTTTTTACCAACTAAAATACCGGCAGCAATTGCAATTACGTTCTTCACGGCACCGCCAACTTCAACACCGATCAAATCATCATTGGTGTAGAAACGAACGTAGTTGTTAGAAAACTTCTTTTGCACAAACTTGGCATTTTCTTCATTTTCTGAAGCACAAGCAATCGCTGTCAAATCTTTTTGAGCAACGTTTTCTGCATGACTTGGGCCTGAAATAGCAACAATCTTGTCACTGTCGTTTGGATAAACCTCTTCAGTTAAAATTTCTGAAATCAGCTTCTTGCTTCCTGGTTCAATCCCTTTGGTAGCAGTCACAAGCAATGGCTTAGCACCCGTTTTATCAAAAACTTTGCGTACATTTTTAGCAACAATTCTAACAGCTTTGGTTGGTAATACGAATAAGACGATCTCTGCACCATCCAAAGCTTTTTCAAGGTCTCCAGTTGCTGAAGTGGTTGGGTTTAGCTTCCAATCCTTCATGTAATGGCTGTTAGTATGAGTAGCATTGATTTCTTCATTTACTTTATCGATGTTACCGTAAAGAATTACGTCATTACCATTATCAGCGAGCATGGAACCCAACACCGAGCCCCATGAACCATTACCTAAAACTGCAATTTTTGTCATTTTATCTCTCAATCTTTCTAACTGAATTTCTTCTATCTCGTATATGGATATTTTAAACCACTACCATCAAGATACCACTTTGGCTTAACTTTGACACGACGATAGATCAATAAAATCAATGTCACTATAAATAAAATTAAGCTCAAGGCCTGTGATACTCGAATTATACCGAAAATATACAAACTATCCGTTCGCAATCTTTCAACAAAGAATCTGACTATCGAATACCATAATAAGTATGACATAAAAACTTCGCCCTGTTTATAAAAATATTTTTTATGGCGCAAACTTAAGATAATTATTAATCCTATTAGATTAAAAAAGGATTCATAAAGAAACGTTGGCTGATAATAGACTCCACCGATTTTCATTTGTTGAATAATAAATTCTGGCAAGTGCAAGCTTTGTAGAAAATGCAAGGTAGTCGGTCCACCATGGGCCTCTTGATTAACAAAATTGCCCCAGCGACCCAAAATTTGAGCAGCCATGACTCCGGGAGCAATGATGTCCAACATCAAAAATGGCGGCAGCCTTCTTTTATAGCAGAAGACAAGCAAAACGATCAGGCCGGCAATTAAACCGCCATAAATCGCTATTCCACCATTCCAGATCGCAATAATCTGATCAGGATGCTGTGAATAATAGCCCCATTCAAAAATAACATAATAAATCCGGGCACCGACATAGCCTAAAGGTACCGCCCATAGCAATAAGTCAACAAAGTCATTACTCATGATATGTCGCTTTTTGCCTTCGCTAATTGACATCCAAGTAGCCAGGACAATTGCTACTGCCATGATAACGCCATACCATTTGACGCTAAAATTGCCAATTTGGATGGCATTACGGTTTAGTGCACAGAAAATCATTTTTGATTATTTTCTCTTTTCGTATCTTTTCTAGAATTGTTAGAAATCAAATTTGCTAAATTATCATCAAAGACTTGGGTGGCATCATAGCCCATTTTCTTAGCTCTGAAGTTCATTGCTGCAACTTCAATAATGATTTCAATATTGCGTCCAACCTTAACTGGAATCGTTACTTGTGGAATTGCAACATTGCATATTTCACGCGTGTCTTCATCAAAGCCCAGTCGGTCGTAATTGGCATTCTTATCCCAGTTGACCAAGTTGATCACTAATTGAATTTCCGTTCTGTCTTTTACAGCACCGGCACCAAAGAGGTTCATAACATCAATAATACCAATTCCACGAATTTCCATTAGGTGCTTCAAAATCTTAGGGGCTTCACCCATGACAGTTTCATGGTCTTTTTGATAAACGTCAACCCGATCGTCTGCGATTAAACGGTGGCCACGTTGAACCAGACCTAAGGCAGTTTCAGACTTACCAACACCAGATACACCTGTCAAAAGCACACCCATACCTTTGATTTCAACCAAAACACCGTGGATGCTGGTTCTAGCTGCCAATCTTTGCCGCAAATAATCCGTCAAAATACTTGATAAGTAGGTTGTGGAATCAGCCGATTGCAAAATAGGAATTTTAGCTTCATCGGCTGCTTGCTTTAATTCTTCAGGAATTGGCAAAGAACGTGAAATTAAAAAGCAAGGGGTATTAGGCGTACACATTTTTTTAAAAACATGCGTCCGAATATCATGATCAAGCCGAGCCGCATAAGAGATTTCAGTACGACCCAACAATTGAATTCGCTGCTTTGGATAAAAGTCAAAATAGCCGGTTAATTCAAGGCCAGGCCGATAAATATCTGAAACTTTAATCTCCTTATCGGCAACGTAGCTTTCTCCTTCATAGATATGAAGAATGCTGATATCACGAATTAATTTAGTTAATTTTACCGATTCTACCATTTTTTGCCTCATCTAATAATGGACTAATTCTAATCTGGGTTTTCTTGACTTAAGCGCCACTGCAAATAGGCATAAATAAACGGCTGCAATTTGCCATCCATTACCCCCTTAACATCAGCTGTTTCATAGTTGGTGCGCAGATCTTTAACCAGATTATAAGGATGGAAAACATATGAACGAATCTGTGAACCCCAGCCGATTTCTTTTTGATCGCCCTTAAGTGCCTGCTTTTGCTTTCTCTTCTTTTCTTCTTCCAAATGGAAAAGCTTAGCTCGCAATTCATTCATCGCTGTCTCGCGGTTTTGCAATTGAGAACGCTGAGCCTGAGAAGTCGTTACAATTCCAGTAGGCAAGTGGGTAATTCTTACCGCACTTGAAGTTTTATTAATGTGCTGACCGCCAGCACCACTAGAACGATAAACATCAATTCGTAAATCTTTGGGATCAATATCAATTTTAATACTATCGTCTATTTCTGGAATAACTTCTACAGAGGCAAATGAAGTGTGCCTTCTTTTAGCAGAGTCGAATGGCGAAATTCTAACCAAACGGTGCACGCCATTTTCAGACTTCAGCATCCCATAGGCATTCTTGCCACTTACTCGAATGCTAACGCTCTTTACACCAGCTTCTTCACCTGGCTCATAGTCATTGATCTCAAACTTAAAGCCAACACTCTCGCAGTATCGCTGATACATTCTCAGTAGCATGCTAGCCCAATCCATTGCTTCCGTTCCACCTGCACCAGGATGAATTTCAACCAAGGCATTATGACTGTCATATTTGCCCGACATAAGCAAGTCTAGCTCATAATTATGAAAAGCAGACTGCAGATGAGTTAAATTGTTTTCAACTTCTTCCTGCAGCTCCTTATCTGGCTCTTCTTTGATTAATTCAAGAGCTGTCGTTTCATCTTCATATTCCTTTTTCAATTCAAGAAAGGAATCTCTTTTTTCTTTTAAAAGATTGGTTTCACTAATTAATTTTTGAGCCTGATCCTGATCATTCCAAAAGTTCGGCTCTGCCATTTTTTGTTCATTGATTCCGATGCTTTCATCAATTGCATCTAAGTCAAAGAGACCCCCTAAAGTGATCTAAACGCTTCTTCAAATCGTCTAGCACACTTTGAATTTCACTAATTTCCATTGCTTCCCTTTTCAAAAAAGAGGAGAAAACTCATTGCTTTCTCCCTCTCTCATTATCTACTTAAGTTTTGTCTGATTTCTGCTTTCATGAACAAACGAGTTACATCAAATTCAATGTTTGAAATCATTTCTTCAAACATTCTGTAACCAGAATCTTGGTATTCAACCAATGGGTTCAATTGACCATAACCACGAAGACCAATTGATTGCCGCAATTGATCCATTGCATCAATATGGTCAGTCCAACGATCGTCAACCACCCGTAAGATGACTACCTTTTCAAACTCAAGCATTTGTGATGGATCGCCAAGAGCTTTTTCTTTTTCTTCGAAGTTCTTTTCTACGATATCATAAAGTTTTTGCTTTAAATCCTTAACGCTAATCGTCTTGTAATCAATTGAATCAGCAACTTCTTCATTGGTTAAACTTGAAACGATAAAGTCACGCAGTGAGTCAACACGCCAATCTTTATGATCACCTTGAGCAAACATGTTGATTTGGTGGTCAATTGTTCGGTGAATCATTGGAATAAGAACATCTTTCAATGATTTGTCAGCTTCAATGACTTGCATTCTTTCACCGTAAATGATTTCACGCTGAATTCTCATAACATCATCGTATTGCAGTGTTTGTTTACGAGTATCGTAGTTGTTACCTTCAACACGTTTTTGAGCTGATTCAACTTGACGCGTGATCAAACGACTTTCAATAACTTTATCATCATCATTATCAGATAGACGGTCCAAGAAGTCCTTTACTCTATCTCCACCAAAACGCTTCATCAAATCGTCTTCAAGTGAAAGGTAGAACCGAGTATAACCAGGGTCACCTTGACGACCAGAACGTCCACGAAGCTGGTTATCGATACGACGCGACTCGTGTCTTTCAGTACCAATAACAGCTAAACCGCCAAGTTCTTTAACACCAGGCCCTAATTTAATATCAGTACCACGACCAGCCATGTTAGTGGCAATCGTAACTGCTCCACGTTGACCAGCATTCATAATAATTGCGGCTTCCTTAGCGTGGTTTTTAGCGTTCAAAACTGCGTGAGGAATACCTGCTTGATCAAGCATCTTGCTCAAACGCTCTGAGCTTTCAATTGAAACCGTACCAACCAAAACAGGTTGTCCCTTAGCGTGACGCTTTTTAATTTCTTCAACAACAGCACGGAATTTTGAATCCAAAGTTGGGTAAAGAATATCAGGCATATCTTTTCTGACAATTGGCCGGTTTGTAGGAATAGTGATTACCTGCATGTTGTAAATTTCACGGAATTCTTCTTCTTCAGTTTTTGCAGTACCAGTCATCCCTGACAATTTCTTATACATTCTGAAGAAGTTCTGGTAGGTAATCGTTGCTTGAGTCTTAGATTCCTCTTGAATCTTAACTCCTTCTTTTGCTTCAATAGCTTGGTGCAAACCGTCTGAATAACGACGGCCTTCCATTACACGTCCAGTAAATGAATCAACGATCATTACTTCGCCGTTTTGAACAACGTAGTCAATATCCTTCTGCATAATGTAATTTGCACGCAAAGCTTGATCAATGTGGTGAACAAGTTTTTGGTTTTCAACATCGTACAGGTTCTTCAAGCCAAAGTGCTTGCAGGCCTTTTCAATTCCAGTTCTTGTCAATGAAATGGTCTTAGTTGGCCAGTCGATCTTGTAATCGCCTTGATCTACATCTGAAGCTTCATCTTCTTCATCATCGCTCTTGTCTTCACGCAAAGTCTTAACAAAGCGGTCAGCACGAATATAGTCACGATTAGCTTGTTCAGCTTGACCAGAAATAATCAATGGCGTTCTCGCTTCATCAATCAAAATTGAGTCAACCTCATCAATAATGGCATAGTTTAAAGGACGTTGAACCATTTGTTCCTTATAAACAACCATGTTATCACGCAAGTAATCAAAACCAAGTTCTGAGTTGGTTGAATAAGTAACATCACAGTTATATGCTTCACGCTTTTCATCAGGTGACATTGAGTTTAAATTTAAGCCAACAGTTAAGCCAAGCCACTTGTAAAGCTGACCCATTTCGCTTTCGTCACGGCTTGCTAAATATTCGTTAACCGTAACAACGTGAACCCCTTTACCTTCAAGGGCATTCAAATAAACTGGCATTGTGGCAGTCAAAGTCTTACCTTCACCAGTCATCATTTCAGCAATATTACCAAAGTGTAAAGCAATCCCACCTAAGATTTGAACATGGAATGGATATAAGCCTAAAACACGCTTTGCTCCTTCACGAGAAACAGCAAAAGCTTCTGGCAAAATGTCATCCAAAGTTTCACCGTTCTTTAAACGTTTACGAAATTCTGGTGTTTTTGCTTTTAATTCTTCATCGGAAAGCTTGCTCATTTCGTCAGCATAGCTTTCAACTTTTTTTGCAATCTTTTCAAATTTTTTCAATTCACGCTTATCAGCGTTATAAAGTTTCTTTAAAATATTTGCCATTAAATCGGCCCCTTATATGTCGAAAGTCCAAAAATACATTTTAATTCTACCATAATTGCGATCAAATTAAAAATATTCGCTTCATTAAATATCAAAGCAATAAAAAAGTCTGGAAAAACCAGACTCAAAAAACTATTACTAAGTTTTTGTTATTCATTAGTTTCGATTAAGCCGTAACGGCCATCGTTTCTGCGGTAAACAACGCTTGTACCATTAGTTTCAGCGTCTTGGAATACAAAGAAGTCATGTCCCAACATATCCATTTGCAAAATAGCTTCTTCTGGATCCATTGGTTTCAAGCTAACACGCTTGTTACGAACGATATCAAATTTAGCTGGCTTCTTTTCTTCTTCTTCAGGAGCTTCAACAAAGAAGTCGTGCAAACCTTTTTCACGGCTCTTTCTGTTTACACGGGTCTTGTACTTTTTGATTTGACGTTCCAATTTTTCTGAAACGAAGTCAATACTGCGATACATATCGTCCGTGGTTTCTTCAGCTCTCAAAACTAAGTAAGGTAATAGAATAGTTACCTCTACTTTTGCTGAGTGATCACGGTAAACCTTTAAGTTAACGTGGGCAATCACATCTTGAGATAATTCAAAGTATTTCTCCAATTTATTCAAACGTTTTTCAACGTAGCTTCTTAAGGCATCAGTAACTTCAATATTTTCGCCACGAACATTGTATTTTAACATATAAGATTCTCCTTTCACCGTTATGCGTTTTTTCTTTACAATTTCATTATACCAGAAAATGTAAGCGTTTAGCATTAATTTAATAACAATTGATTAATGACAAATTGCAAAGCTTTCAATTTTTGCTTGTGGAAACACTTCTAAGAGCTTGTCTCGCGCATTATATAGGGTTCTTCCCGTGGTATAAATGTCATCTAATAATAAGAATCTGTCATTACTAATATTATCTTTGATTGGGGCATCTTTAGCAACAAAAAAGCCTTGTGGCGTTAGCAGCCGTTGACGCTTATTCTTTTCACCCTGTGCTCCTGTGCCTTCTTTCTTTTTTAGAAAATAGCTAAGCGGCAGCAAATCTGCAAAGATTGCACTAACTGTATCAAATTGTCTTCGTTTTTGATGCTCCGGTGATGTAGGTACTGGTACGTAATAATCAAAATGGTATTCTTGAATTTCTTTTCGAATCAACTCTTGCAAAATTTCTCGAAGACAGTAATCGCCGTAACGTTTATAATTCACCAGTAAGTCATGAAAAGCATCACTGTAACGGTAAACAGCATGATTTTTAAGCAAATTATCGGGATAAATCTTTTGCCAATCTTGACAGTCCAAACATAGTCCGCTTTTTTCCACATTTTTATCACAATTTGGACAGCGTGTTTTGCCTAATCTTGGAAAACGTTTAAGACATTGCCGACAAAGACGGCCTTGTCTCTTTTTTTGCGTTGATAAAAGATCCAGCAAGTTGAAATCAGCAGCGAAATACTGACCACAGAACAGACATTCAATCATCGATTCATCTCCTTAATTTGCTTGATTGCTAAATCAATCTTGGCCGTATATTTGTGATAGCAATAAAGCACTAGCCCATCTTGATCGTTTTTATCTCTACCAACTCTGCCGGCAATTTGAACTAAACTCGCTGTAGTATAAATTGGATCATCAGCCGCAACAATAATAACCCACACATGTTTGAAAGTTACGCCTCGTTCTAAGATAGTCGTTGTGATCAATAAATCTAGTTGTCCTTCACGAAACTGTTGGACTTTCTTAATTCTTTCGCTATCTGCAGCATGGACGCCGGCAATGTGCACTTTTTTCAAATCAGGGTCGGTCCTTAGTGCCTGCAAATAAATATTAACTTCATCTATTCGTGGAACAAATAAAAGCAAAGGATGGTCCGTCGCTAAAACTTTTTTTACTTCCCGCAATAGATTTGGATTAATTTTATTCTTTTTCAGAAATGGTCGTAAAAACAATTTTTCTTTAGGTACAGGCAACAATCCACCATGAAACCGGCGATTTAATTTGACGATTTCTAATTCGCCGCTTTTTGCCTCTAAGAGCAGGTCTTCCGTTGGCGTAGCTGTTAAATAAACACGAACTCCCGTCTTTTTTACTGCATTCTTAGCCGCAAAGTGCAACTGACTGTTTCCTACATAAGGAAATGAGTCAACTTCATCAATAACTAAAAGGTCAAATGCCTGATAAAACTTTAGCAATTGGTGCGTTGTGCAAATCGTCAATTGATCGTTTCCCGGATCATGATATTCACGGCCATGATATTTGCCAATTTTAATTTTGGCAAAGGCTGCTTCAAAACGAGGATAGAGCTCATTTACAACGTCAATTCGCGGCGTCGCTATACAAGCTCGTTTTCCCTCTTTCATGCAAGCAGCAATCAATTCAAACAACATTTCTGTTTTACCGGCCCCTGTAACAGCGTGAACCAAAGTATTCTTCTTTTTGTTAAAATTTTCCAGCAAGGCCGTTGACACTTTTTGCTGCTGCGATGTTAATTCTCCTTGCCAAGTCATTCCGCCATTTTTTAATTTTGGAAAAAGCCGATTATCTGCTGGCAGGCGAATCAAACTGTCTCCTTCACAGATTCGTCCCAGCCCAATGCAGGCACGACAATATTTTTTACCTGATGGCAATTCTCCTGAAACACGGCTGCCACAACGATTGCAATAAAAGTTTTCAATTGCTGGAATTTTATTAGTATCTGCACTTATGCTAAAATTCTGTTGATTGCTCGTCCATTGTCGACCAGCTAATTGGGGTGAATTTTCCATTTTTTGCCCTCCTAAAATATATATACGTAAAAAGAGGCGATTTTTTGTCAAAAAATGAAAATTTCTTAACTATCAAAGAAAATGGCACTAACGAGATTATTATTAAAAAAAGCAGATTCATTGCCAGCATAGCACGCAGCAATACGGTTGAAGAAGCAATGGCATTTATTAAAAAAATAAGCAAAAAGTACCATGATGCAAATCACAATACTTATGCTTACACAATTGGTCTCAATGATGATCAAGTAAAGGCTAGCGACAACGGTGAGCCTTCAGGTACGGCTGGCATCCCTGAATTGAGAGCACTCCAACTGATGAAGCTTAAAAACGTGACTGTGGTCGTTACCAGATATTTTGGCGGCATTAAGCTGGGGGCCGGCGGATTAATCAGAGCCTATTCAAACAGCGTAACCCAAGCTGCCGAAAAGATTGGCGTCATTAAACGGGGTCTACAGCAAGAACTGATCTTTTCTGTTGCCTATAATCGCTTCGATGAAGTTAACCACTACCTTAAAGAAAAACAAATTTTAATTGCAGATACCAATTATGCAACTGATGTTCAAATTAAAGTTTTTCTGGATGAAGAAAACCAAAAGCAATTTGAAGATGATTTAACTAATTTGTTGGCTGGCAAAGTAAAGTTCACGTTAGGCGAAAAGCGCTACAATGAAATGCCCGTGACGCAAAACAATTTTCATGAACAATAAAAATGAGCTTGAGAAAAATTATCTCAAACTCATTTTTGTTTTACTTATTTTTCTTATCGTCTTGAACTTTAAATTGCTTATCCGGACGTTTTAATTGATTTGGCTTTTCCTCACCCAAATGCCAAACCTCAACTTTTGGATCCCTCGTACTTCGAGAACTGATAACTTTCTGCATCAAATGCATGAGCGGTTTGTATTTTTCACCTAAAAGTCCAATTGATTCAACAAATAATTCAAGGGCAAACAACAATGACAGAATTAATGGCCAAATTCCCCAAGTTGGTGAAAGCAGGAACAACAATGAAATAAAAGAAAAAATTAAAGATAAAGCATAAATTGTCAAAACTGTTTGTCGATGAGTCAATCCCATCTTCATTAATTGGTGGTGCAAGTGATGCTTATCGGCCTGCGAAACTGGGTGCTTGTTCAGCTTCCGCCGAATCATCGCATAAACGGTATCAGTAATTGGAACCCCTAAAATGATAATTGGGACCAGCAATGAAATGAAAGTAACGTTTTTCAAGCCTTTAAGCGAGAAAATCGAAATCATGAACCCAATATACAATGCTCCCGTATCACCCAAGAAAATTTTGGCTGGATGAAAATTGTACGGTAAAAAGCCCAATAAACAGGCCGCCAGCATAAAGCAAGCAATTGGAACATACAGTTCATGGGTATGTAAAAAGAAGTAGCCGACGATTCCCATCGTAGTTAGAGAAATCATCGATACGCCATCAGCTAAACCATCAAGCCCGTCAATCAGATTGACGGCATTAGTCAAAGCCAGAATCCAAAAAATGGTGATTGGCAGGCTCCACCAGCCTAAAGTTATTTCATGGTGAATGAACGGCAGATTAATAACATCCATTCGGATGCCTGCAAAGAAATAAACCACCAGGGATGCGATAAAGATGCCAAACATCTTCTGTCGAGGCTTTAATTCAAGAATATCATCAATCATACCGGTCAAGACAATAACGCTTGAGGCAAGCAAAATTGAGAATAATTCATGGGTTGGAAATTGCTCACGCAAAAGAATAAAGCAACCGATATTAAAAGTCACGAAAATACCCAAGCCACCAATTGTAGGCATGGGCTTTTTGTTAACTCTTCTTGCATTAGGATTATCTACGGCTCCTAAAACAAAGGCCAATCTTCGAATAAACGGCGTGATGGCCGCCTGGATAATGACCAGAAAGAATAAATCAACAATAATTTTAAACATTTTTGACTGCTTTCTTTAAGAAGTTTTCCTCTCATTATACAAGGACTTTGAGATAACAATCAAGTTTAAGTAAAGCAAAAAGCGCTCAGCTCTTATGCCGAACGCTTATTTAGCAATTGCAAACACTCGTTTTTCACGAATAACCGTAATCTTAATATTACCTGGGTAATCAAGTTCTTTTTCAACTTGGTTCTTAATGTCCCGTGCCAATACAGTGATACGATCGTCTGAAATTTCATCAGGCTCAACCATAACCCGGACTTCACGTCCTGCTTGAATCGCATAAGCCTGCTTTACTCCTTGGTAGCTCTTGGCTATGTCTTCAAGTTCAGTCAGCCGTCTAATGTAGTTTTCAAGACTTTCGCTTCTTGCACCCGGACGAGCTGAAGAAATCGTATCTGCCGCTACTACAAGTTCAGCAATAAACGATAACTTCGGTACATCTCCGTGGTGAGCCGCAATCGCATTAACTACTATATCTGATTCATGATATTTACGAGTCAATTCAACCCCAATCTCAACGTGTGAGCCTTCAATATCATGATCAATTGCTTTACCAATATCGTGTAATAATCCCGCGCGAACTGCTAGTTTTTCATCTAGACCAAGTTCTGCAGCCATTGTACCTGCTAATTTTGCAACTTCAATTGAGTGTGCTAAAACATTTTGACCATAAGAAGTACGATATTTAAGTCGGCCTAAAGTCTTCACTAATTCAGGATTCATCCGGTGAATTCCCAAATCCATCAAAGCACTTTCACCTGCTTCATAGATATCGTCATTTACTTCTTTACGGGCCTTATCAACCATCTCTTCAATGCGAGCTGGATGAATTCGACCATCCTTAATCAAACGCTGCATTGCTCTTTTGGCAATTTCTCGTCTGATTGGATCAAAGCCGCTCAAAGTAACGACCTTTGGCGTGTCATCAATAATTAAGTCGATTCCTGTCAAAGCTTCAAAGGAACGAATATTGCGTCCCTCACGGCCAATAATTCTGCCCTTCATTTCTTCATTTGGCAAATCAACTACAGAAACCGTGGTTTCTGCAACTGTATCAGCTGCCGAGCTTTGAATCGCATCAACCAATATTTGATTAGCAAAACGATCAGCTTTAGCTTGAACTTCTTCATTGCTATTTCTAATCATTTCAGCTCGTTCTTTAACCAATTCATCTGAGAGCTGACTCAAAACAAGCTTCTTAGCTTGTTCCTTATCCAGATCAGCCACCTCATAAAGTTTTTGTCGACGTTTTTCGACTAACTCATTGGCATATTCTAGCTTTTTGTTTAAATTAGCTTCTTGCTGCTTTAATTGATCTTCTTTTCGTGAGAGGCCAGATTCTTTTTCCTCCAATAAAGATTTTTGATGATCAAGAGTATCTTCACGCTGTCCTAGACGATTCTGCAAACGTAAAATTTCATCACGTTTTTGATTCAAACTGTCTTCGATTTTTTGTCGATATTCTTGAATTTCTTCTTGTGCTTCAAGAATTTTTTCTTTTTTGGTGTTTTCTGCACTTTGTTTAACTGCTTCCGCAGCCTGTTTTTGTGCATTTACTTCAGCTTCAACAGCAGTAACCTGTGCCTTGGCATCAGCAAGAATGTGGTCAGCATCATTCTGTGCATTTTGGGCTTTCTTTTCCCAAGAATTTTTTCGAATTGCATAGCCTGCGCCTAATCCCACTAAAAGTGAAACAATAGCAACCACGGCGGAAATTAAAATTTCATTTACCATCATTACTATCGCCTTTTTTAGAATTATTCACACAGTTTTATGATAAAGAACTGGAATGCACATGTCAATCAACAAGAAAAAACCTTGGAATTAAAATCCAAGGTCAAGGTTGATTTCTCCAACTTTATTTGCTTTTACTGGCTGCTTCTTTTTTCTCGGCAGTTTCTTTTGCTTCTTCGCTCTTTTCAGCGGTTTCACGTTTTTCTTTTATCTTTTCAGGATTTTCACGGTCGGCAATGGATTTTTCATCAATACCATAAGCTTGACGAACTTGAGTTTCAATCTCTTGATAAATATCTGGGTGATCTTCCAAGTATTTCTTAGCATTTTCACGTCCTTGTCCAATTCGATCAGACTTATATGAATACCATGATCCAGCTTTATCGATAATATCCTTATCAGCTGCCATATCCAAAAGCTCACCACTTTGTGAGATGCCTTTGCCATACATAATATCTACTTCGGCAACCTTAAATGGTGGGGCAACTTTGTTCTTAACAACCTTAATCTTAACGCGGTTACCTAAAACATCACCAGACTGCTTAATTTGTTCAGCTCTTCTTACTTCAAGTCTAATCGTTGAGTAGAACTTCAAAGCACGACCACCTGGCGTAGTTTCAGGGTTACCAAACATGACACCGACCTTTTCGCGAATCTGGTTAATGAAGATTGCAATGGTTTTTGTCTTAGAAATTGTTCCTGAAAGCTTTCTAAGAGCCTGGCTCATAAGACGAGCCTGCAAACCAACATGGGCATCACCCATTTCACCTTCAATTTCTGCTCGTGGAACCAAGGCAGCAACTGAATCGACAACTAAAATGTCGATAGCACCACTGGAAATTAAAGTATCAGCGATCTGCAGACCTTCTTCACCAGTATTTGGTTGTGACAAAATCAAAGAATCAATATCAACGCCTAAAGCTTCCGCATAAGCTGGATCCATAGCGTTTTCGGCATCGATATAAGCAGCCGTACCACCGCGCTTTTGTACTTCAGCTACGGCATGCAAAGCAACCGTTGTCTTACCTGAAGATTCAGGACCATATACTTCAATAATTCTCCCACGTGGATAGCCACCAACACCAAGGGCTGCATCCAATGCAATTGAGCCGGTTGGGACAGTTGAAATTTGCGTATCGGCTTTTTCACCCATCCGCATAACAGCGCCCTTACCAAAGTTCTTTTCAATCTTTTTGAGGGCCGCATCTAAGGCAGCCTTTTTTTCATCTTTGGCCAAACTATTTACCTCCTATGGACATTACATATTAATTATACTTTGACTCTTTAGCAGATTGCAAGGAAAAAGCGAACGAGCGTTCAAGAATTTTATCCTCCATATTATAAATACGAAAAAAATTGCTATTTTACCGTAGAAAATAAAAAAGATTGGATAAATCCAATCTTTTTTATGATTTATTTGATTATCAAACTACATTGAGCCCTTGAATACGCCCCATGATGAATGGAAATAATCGTAACCGGAGTAAACGGCAAAGATTAAAGCGATGTAAAGCAAAACAGTTCCGAGATATAATGGATCACCTAAAAGCAAGAAAATAATTGAAAGCATTTGTGCTGTGGTCTTGATCTTGCCTGGCATTTTAGCAGCGATAACTTCACCATCATTTTCAACAACGATTAAACGTAAACCAGTTACTGCAAGTTCACGACAAACAATAATTGCAACTACCCATGCTGGAGCTAAATTAAGTGAAACCAAGAAAATGAAGGCAGTCATTGTCAACATCTTATCAGCAAGTGGGTCAGCAAACTTACCGAAGTTGGTAACCAAATTGCGTGAACGAGCAATATGACCATCAAGCCAGTCAGTAGCAGAAGCTACTGCAAATACTACAACAGCAATCACTTGAAGCCAAGAAATTACCGTTCCGTGTGCTACACCGACTGTAGCAGTATAGCCGCCTGTTGCTCCTCTAAAAATAATAAGCAACATAAATACTGGAATCATAAAGATTCTAAACATTGTTAATTTATTAGGTAAATTCATTTTTATCTCCTCTAAAATACCACTCTAATCAAACTAACGGTTACCAGCGTCATTGCCTTTATCGTTATTGTTTTGACTGCTTTGTTGGCCTTTACCGCTTTGACCTTGGTTGTTTTGGTCATTTTTAGTCTGGTTTCTCTGCGTAGTTGAAGATTGCGTTTGACTTGATTGAGTCTGACTCTGATGACTGCTGCTTTGTTGCTTGTTGTATGAGTTAGTAGTTGAACTGCTCTGTGTACTGCTTTGCGTGCTTGAGCTAGAAGAACTGCTTTGTGAACTTGCTTTACCAATCAGCAAGGTAATTGTTCTAGATTGACCAGTGGTAGTATATGGGACTTTTTTACCGGCAATCTTAATTGAAGTATCAGTATCATTACTCAAAGTAATAGCAACAGTTTTGGCACCGCTTGACAAGTTCAAGCTATCTTTGCTGTTTGCAGCAATGGCCTTACGTTGCACTGTAGCCCCATTAACAGTAACTGTAGCAGTTACGGCTTGAGAACCAGCTTTAATAGTCAACTTGCGGTTATTTTTAAGCCCGGTAACACGATATTGGTTGTTGCCCAAAGAAGTTACCTTAACATTGCTCTTCTTAACAGCCGAAGATGAGCTTGACTTAGAAGAAGTTTGTGAAGAAACAGCCACATTGTTGTCATTATTACTGCTTTGTCCACTTGAAGAAAGACGCGCATATAAGAAGTAGACTACTAAGACGACGATGATTACGCCTAAACAAATAGCAATCCGTGGCAAATAGTTCTTCCACATATTTTTCTTATTATCTGTGGTCTCACGAACTTCCTCACTCTTGTTGTCAATTGAATTTTCAACATATTCATCTGGATCAGACTCCGGTACATCTTGTTTATAATCACTCAACAATTCCTTACCATCTAATCCGACGATTTGAGCATATTGTCTAATAAATGCTCTGACATAAAAATCACCAGGAAGCTTATCAAAATCGTTCTGTTCGATTGCCTCCAAATATCTGCTTTGAATCTTTGTTGCCTTTTCAATATCCGCAATCGAAAGACCTTTAGCTTCTCTAGCACTGCGTAATTTATCTCCGATATCAGCCATATTTACCTCTTCAAATTTTAGATTAACAAATTGAGTATACCATAAATTTAAATTTTTATGACAAACTTGGATATTATAAAAGCCAGCCTCCGCTAATATAAATTGTTTGCCCAGTACAATAAGAACTATTTTTATCTAGCAAGCATTTTACCCAATAAGAAATATCCTTTCCTTGAGCCAAACGTCCTGCCGGAATCTCACTTTCAACTTCTTGCATTGTTTCTTTGCAAAACATTGCATTCATCGGTGTGTTTACGGCGCCCGGTGCAACCACATTAACCGTCAGGTTTGTCGAAGCCACTTCACGCGCATAGGCTTGACTAAAACGGCTAAGTCCCGCTTTGGTCGCACTATAGACAGATTCCAGCGCACTTCCCTGACCACCGTAAACTGATCCTAAGTAGACGATGCGACTATATTCTTGTTTAATTAAAATTGGTTCAAGCAATTTAGTTAATTCAATGGGAACAGTCAGATTGACTTGAATAATTTTTTCAATATCAGCAATTTTTTGTTTGGTCAAAAAATCATATTTAGTGATTCCCTGTGCAAAAACCGCTGCATTAACTGGTAAGAGTGAATTAACAAACTTGGAAAGCTGCTCTTTTTCAGATAAAAAATCAAATTTTATCGGCATAAAATCCTGCTGTGGATAAATTGTCATCAGCTTTTGCGCCTGCTCACTAGCTCCATCCACATTGTTATTGCAATGCAAATAAAGTGACCAGCCATCGGCTGCCAAAGTCTGACAGATTGCTTGTCCAATTCCGCCAGTTGCGCCAAAAACAATTACACGTTTCACTGCTCTGCCTCTCCCTTCTCAAGTCTAACAGCACAAAATTGATAGTCTTTCATCAAACTTGCACAATAGCTTGCAAAATCATCAAAACTAAGCAGCTGCAGCTTCTGGATATTTTCAAACGAGTTCTCGCCATCAAGGCTTTCCTCGGCACACTCCACAGCTAAGTAGGGTATCATCTAAACTGCGAATTGTCTGTGCAAGCCATTCTTTTTTCTTCAGATTATAGAACTTATGCAGATAAACTCTATCCAAAGCCTGCAATGGTTTGTTTAACTCATCCTTAATTTCTTGAATGACCATCTTGCTTTGCCCACTAATTCCAAAAATAGTCGCAAAATTTCCTTCTCGTGTGTAATTAACCGAAATTTGGAGCGAATTGCTTAACAAATTGTGTTTTCTCATTCTTTCAAACCACGGACTTGTTACACTTAATTTTGATTCTAACATTATTTCAAGCATAATTTGAGACAAATCACGACTTGATAATACTTTCTTAAAATTTGGCAAGCGTAGGCCGATTCCAAAAAGGTTGGATTCACTTTTATTGACTAGGACCTTGCTTTGCAATTGCCCTTTAGCACAAACAATCTTGCACTTATTAGCTGCTTGTTTCTTAAAATATTGTTCGGATAATTTACCCACTAAGCGCAAGAGCGTTTTTACCTGATAATCTGAAAAATCTCCGCAGGCAATAAAATGCATTTTTGATGCAACATAATTTTGCTGATAGCATTCCAATAGATCCTGAGCGGTAATTGCTGCAATTGTTTCTTTAGTACCAGCAACATCAATTCCTAGATTTGAATCGCCGAACATTTGCTTCATCAAAGTATTATTGACGGCCCAATTAGGCTCATCTTGATACATAGCTAATTCCTGCTGAATAATTGGCTCTTCTTGGGCAACATTTTTTTCGGTAAAATACGGCTCGCCAACCAGTCTGAATAAAAGCTTGATCAAAGTTTGGTTATTACTGATGCCACTGCAGTAAAACATCGTCTCATTAAAAGAAGTAAAAGCATTAACATCAGCACCAATTTTTTCAAATTCATGCGATAAATCTCCGCTCTCTTTAGCGAATAATTTATGCTCTAAAAAGTGCGCCGTTCCTGCATGTCTTTGGGGATCACTGCTGCCAAAATCAACGATTATCCCAAAAAAACGTTGATTAAAATTCGGTCTCAATACAAATTCCGCCTCAAAGCCGGAATCATACTTTCGTTTAATGATTTGTGGTACTCTCATTTTAAAATATAGCTTTCATTTAAAAATAGATTTTGAACAAATTTTTGCAATTGATGAGCTGTAACTTTTTTAAGCGCAGCCAGACGATCAAAATTCTCGTATTCAGGGAAAAGATTTTCTCTGAGCATTTGAGCCAGTTGCCAATTAGGTTGATCCTGGCCAATTTTTTGAACGGTTACTAACGCTCTTTTTGCCTTTTTCAGCAAGTCATCATCAATCTTGCCCTCACCAATTTGGGCCATCTCATTTCGAATGATCTTTTCTGCCTGACTGCTTTTATCAGGAGCGACGCCAGCATTAATTAAAAACAATGAATTATTAGCAAAGTTATTTGCTTCAACATCATATGCTGCACCTAATTCTTCACGAATTCCCGTAAATAATTTTGAAGAAGGGTCACCAGCAAGATATTGTGCTAAAACCATTCCAATAACTTGCTCATAATAATCAATCTTTTGCCGGTAACCATATCCCAGCATTAATTGGGCTTGCAAATTGCCTTTTTCTTCTGTTTTATTAACTAAACGCTTAGGCGTAATAATCGTTGCATCTTCTGTCATGAATTTCTTTAAAAGACCAGCTTGTTTAAACTCTTCTCTAATCAATCTATTCATTGATTTAGGGTCTCGAGCCAAGCCAATAATCGTCGTTGGCACGCTGCGCAAACTATCACTGAAACGCTGAATTTGTCCAGAAGTGGCAGCCGTAATTTCTTCAATCGGCCCCATAAAGTTTTCTGCATAATCAGGCTCATCTTGATACCAGATATTGAAAAAACGATCCAGAGCATAATTGGATGGCTCTGCGACAATTTCTTTATAATCAGCCAACAATTGTTTTTGACTAACTGAAACCAGGGCTGGATCAAAACTTGGATGCTGAACAATTAAAGCCAGATCTTCAACAATTTTGGCATAACTATAATCTGGATCCAGCAGCTCAAGCGGCTCGACGAAATTAGCAACATATGAAAGAAGCAGCTCTTTACCAAACAACTGCGGCATAATTTCTAATTGCAGATCATACAACTGCGATAATTCCTCTTGTTGAGCTCTAATTGAAGGAAAATAAAGACTTGCGTTCGTCTGCATTCTTGAAAGCAAGCTAGCATACGCTAAATTATGCTTAGTCAGCGGCAAGCGTAAAAAACAGCCTAGAGAGGCTGTTGTAAATTTTTCGTTTGATTTAATTGAAGTATTAACCGTTAGCATTTTGACTATCATCTTTCTTTGGTGGAATTAATACTTGACGAGGTTTTGATCCTTCTGATGGACCAACAATTCCTTTTGCTTCCATCTCATCAATAATTCTTGCGGCACGATTGTAGCCAATTCTAAAACGTCTTTGCAACATGGAAACACTGGCAGTTTGTTGTTTTCTTACCAAGTCAACTGCTGGAGCATAAAACTCATCATCAGGATCATCATTCGCGTTTTCAGCTGAACTGCTTGCACCCTTTTGTGGGATCATCGTTTGATCATATTCAGCCTTCTGCTGCTTTTTGACCCAGTCGATAATTCTTTCAACTTCATCACTCGCAATGTAAGCTCCTTGAATTCTTTCGGGTTTAGAAGCTCCGATGGGCATATAAAGCATATCACCGCGACCCAGCAACTTTTCAGCACCAGTCTGATCCAAAATAGTTCTGGAATCGACACCACTTGAAACAGCAAAGGAAATTCGCGATGGAACATTGGCTTTGATTAAACCAGTAATAACATCAACACTCGGACGCTGAGTTGCCAAAATCATATGAATTCCGGCAGCACGTGCCATTTGACCCAAACGAACAATTGCTCCTTCCACATCATGGCCACCGACCATCATTAAGTCACTCAATTCATCAACTACGACTAAAATATATGGTAAAGACTGCATAACTGGCTTAGTCTTATCTTGATTGTTTTCCACAACTTTTTGATTGTATTCTTTCATATTGCGGCAGCCACTAGAAGCAAATAGCTTATAGCGGCGCTCCATTTCTTTAACAACTTTGTGAAGCGCGTTGGAGGCCAATTTTGCATCGGTTACCACTGGAATCAGCAGATGTGGTACATCATTATAAACTGACAGTTCTACCATTTTAGGATCAATCAGCACCAGCTTAATTTCTTCTGGACGTGCCTTCATTAAGATGCTGCTCAAAATCGTGTTAATCGCAACTGATTTACCAGAACCAGTTGAACCGGCAATCAGGAGGTGCGGCATTTTACTCAAATTAGCAGAGATAATTTTACCAGCGACATCTTTGCCTAATGGTACCTCCATTGGATTCTTTTTCGCTTTAGGATCTTGGTGCTCCATCACATCCTTAAAGGATACAGTTGAGGTCGTCCGATTTGGAACTTCAATTCCAATAAACGGCTTGCCCGGAATTGGTGCTTCAATTCTGATATCCTTAGCAGCAAGTGCCAAAGCAAGATCATCAGCCAAATTGACAATCCGACTAACCTTCACGCCGACTGCGGGTTGCACTTCATAGCGCGTAATCGTTGGTCCTAAAATTGCTTTTTTAATGATTACTTTAACGCCAAAACTCTTAAACGTGGACTGCAAAATTTGCGTGTTCTTTTGAATCAACTGCTTATCAGTGCTCTGATCGGCATTTTTTATTGGATCAAGCAGAGACAATGGTGGCTTCTTGTAGCTTGGATTAATTTTAGTATCTGTCTTTAACTCTCCGTGATCCACGCTGCCTAATTCTTGCATCATCTTTTGATCGTCATCGGCAAAAGAATGAGATTTAGGAAAATTATCTTCACTATGATTTACGCTAGGATTAGCAATATTTTGTGGATGATCATCAGAATAGAAACTTGGCTTGTGTTCATCAGTCTCATCTTCTGCTGGCGTATCTGGCGTAATGACTTCCGGCATTGGTGTTTCAACTTCTTCTGGTTGGCTGCTTGTGCTGCTTGCTGGTTCTGAGTCTTGCTTTTGTTCTTGCTCATCAAAATCTTCAACATCAGGAAAAACAGAGCTTTCCTTTTGTAATGGATCAGTTAATTTATCGCGATTGGATTTCTTTTGCTGGCGACGTTCTTCTTGTTTTTCGCGAATTTCCGCATATTTGTCTTTTAGTTTGTCGCTGGCTTCTTTATTTTTCTTAATAAGACCTTGGCTGAGAGCTTGAAATTTTTCAACAATTGTCCGGTACTTAACGTCAAAGAACATCAAAACGCCAATCGGGATCAATAAAACAGCAATAACTCTTAAACCAATCTGACCTAAAAGCGGATAAAAAAACTGAAAACCTAAAGTACCGAATAAACCGCCACCAACGTCTTCAGTTACAGCAGCTCGACCGAATTCAGCACCCATTTCATGCCAAAAAGAATTCATGAAACCGCTGTTAACCAGTTCACGTCCAAAAAACAATCCACTCTGAATAAGCAAGATGCCAAAAATGGATAAACACAGACCAATACTGCGTTTAACCTTTAAATGAGCTGGCTGACCATAAATTACCATGATTAAGCCGAATAAAGCTAATAAACCACTAGCCAACAAATATGAATTACCGAAGAAAAGTCGAACTAAGTTAGCAGTTTGATTGCCAAGCCATCCTACTTTTGCAAATGACAAAATTGCAATCAAAATCTGTACAATTCCAGCTGTTACCCAGTATAAAGATGCCTTTTGTTTATTCTTATTTACTTTTTTACTTGTTTTTCTTTTCTTGCGTTTAGGCATGTTTTCACCTAATTAACTAGAAATTGGCTTGGAAGTTCAAGTTAACCGGGTTATCAAGGGTTACTTGAGTAACTTCATAAGTTAAAGTTTCAATATATTCGACCAAAGGTCTGCTTAAAAGGCGGTAGTCATCTTTTGACAAGTCCTGACCATCACCGTAGTAATCCTTCAATTTTATAATTTGACTAATGCGGCCGCTAACAGAAAAATCACCAGGTTCTGGAGCGACATCAAAAACAACAACTACTTCAAAATAGCTTCCGCCTTGTCCTTCATCTGTCGTTCCGTCTTCATTTTGACGAGCAGCTTTTCTAAAAGCAACATTGACCTCGTTTTTTACTCTTGGTTCTTCATTTAAATCATAGTGAAATGAGTGTACTAAAATTGGTGTTTCTTTTTCAAATTCCATAATTATTTTTTATCTCCTAAATTACGTTCATAGCGTTCTGGACGATTATAATCATCCTTCAATTTATCATTTTCATAATGGTGACTTGTTTCCATATTAGGAAATCCTTGTTGACGCAATGCTTCTAGCAAAACCATAGCTACTGAGTTAGCCAAATTGTAGCAACGAATGTTGTTAGACATCGGAATCCGCAAATTACGATCATAATATTCGCGCATAAAGGTTTCTGGCAAACCAGTTGTTTCTTTTCCAAATACAAAATAATAATTCTTGTTTGGATCTGTGTAATCCACCTGGGCATAATTTTTGGATGAAAACTTGGAAATTAGATACATTTCATCATTTGGCCCCAACGTCTTCAAAAAGGCCTCAAGATCATCATGCATATGAATTTCAACTTTATCCCAGTAATCCAAGCCTGCTCGTTTCATTTTTTTATTATCGATTTGAAAACCAAGTGGTTCAATTAAGTCCAAAACCGTATTGGTACCGGCACAAGTACGGGCAATGTTACCGGTATTGGCAGGCATTAATGGTTCATACAATACAACGTGATTTGTCATTTTTACCTCCAAATCAGCAAAAAACGTGGCTATAACACCACGTTTTGCTTAGTTATCATTTGAGTTTGTTTTTACTTGCTTATTTTTATCCGAAGATGCATCTTCCGTGGCTGAATCTGCATCATCATCAAAAACATCGGATACTTTTCGATAATAATTGTAAACACGAGACACAATAATCTTCAAGACGGCGTAAATCGGAATTCCGAAAACAACGCCCCATAAGCCCCACACTGCACTGGCTCCAATTAACAGCAAAATAGTCGTAATTGGGTGCATTTCAAGCTTATTCCCCATTACCAATGGACTGATTACACGCCCTTCAATCGCCTGCTCGATTGCAAAAACAATTAAGACTTTAATCAGCATCGGCACTGAGGTCATAATTCCAATTACTAAAGCTGGAATAAATGCAATGAACGTTCCGAAATATGGAATCAAATTCAAGAATCCAGCAAGAATTGCTAGAGTATAACCATAAGGCAAACCAACAACAGTATAGCCAATAGCGAACATCACGCCAACCCAGAAGGCAACGGTAATTTGTCCTCTGATGTAAGAAGAAATCGCATTGTTGATATCCCAAAGCAATTTGCCAAAACTCTTTTGCCAACGCTGTGGAGCGAACTTAGTAATGTAAGGACGCAAATTGTGTCCATCTTTTAACATGAAGAAAAGCAAGAAAGGTGCTGTCATTAACGTCATTATGATCATAGTAATGATACTTACAGCTGAAGAAATATTGGTCAAAGCTACATTGACAGTTGTCTGTCCTGACTTGAACAGGGTCTTTTGCGTATTATCAATTATTTTGTCAATATTGCTGCGAACGCTGTTAAGTCTTGGATCACGCAAAGCATTTTGCGTAGCATTAACAGCATCGTCCCAAATTTTTGGCCAATTCTTGACCAATGAATTGATTTGTTCTTGTACAATTGGAATAATCGTATTAATTATCCAGATTAAAGCTACAACTACAATTAAGAATAAAACAATAATCGTTAATACCCGTGGAACGCGCCACTTTTTTTCAAGCCAATCAACTACCGGATTCATAACATAAAACTGAATTGTGGCTAATAAAACCGGCGGTAAGATTGCACTGAAAAACATCCATGCTGGATTCAGGACAAATGAAATCTTATTGAAAACCCAAATAATCAGGAAAAACAGTAAGAAATTAAATAATATTACACTAAAACGATTATCTAAAAACCATTTTTCAAAGAAATTGGCTTTTTTACGACTCTTTTTTTGCTCCATCAATAATTCCCGTTAAATGTGTTCATAAACAATGTCATCATCTAGCTTGAATTGTGGCAAAGCTTGACTTTCATCAGGGTCAAAATAAATAGCGTTAGCTAATGGTGCCTTAGGTACTTTACGGTTAAAGAATAAAGTAGCGTGACCTAAAGCCTTCATATTGCTTTCAACCATTGGGCCAACATAATCAGCAATATAGGTCGTGCCATCAACTGTGATTGTATCGCCTTTCTTGAAAACAAAGCCACTTACTGGTGTTTCAGAATCAAATTTTTGAATAACTGAAACATCTTCCAAATCTTGGTTAGTGCCCTCGCCAAAAAGAATAACCATTTGGTCGCGAGCATCAACCGCCTTTTTACCTATTTTTTCAATCGTTGCTGTCCATTTCATAATTATTAACTCCTTGTATTTAATTTTAGCATAAGAAAACCGCTTAAGGACTTAAGCGGTTCACATTTTTAATTATTTTTCCGATGAAACATCAGCCATTTTCTAGCCTCATCAATTAAGACTAGTGGTATTGGCAATAAGAACAAGAAAATCCAGTCGCTAGCATTTAAAATTGTCGTGTGGAACAATTGCTGAATTCCTGGTGTCACAGTTAAGAATAAGAATAGCAAAATTTCAAAAATAATTCCGAACCAAATATTCTTATTGCTAAACAGGCCTTTCTTGAAGATCGAAATCTTATTTGTCCGGCAATTCAGAACGTTGGCAATCTGAGCAAAGACAATTGCTCCCAAAAACATCGTCGTTGCTCTCATATAAACGGGACCACTCGCAGCCAATGCTTGAATTGGCCAACCATTTTGGTGGTTGACAAAGAAATAAGCTCCGGTTGAAATGATGCTTTCTAGCAAGCCATACCAAACAAAGGCACGTAAAATAACCTGCTTGTTCAATAAGTGATCGCTGCGCTTTCTTGGCGGTTGATTCATAACATCTGGATCAGCTGCTTCAGCACCTAAACCCAAAGCTGGCAGAATATCAGTCCCCAAGTCAACGGTCAAAATCTGCATGACCGTCATTGGCAATGGGATAAGTCCACCTGAAAACAGGAAGAGAATAGGTGGAAAAGCTTCTGGTACATTGGCAGTCAAAATATAAGTCAAAAACTTGCGGATATTGCTGTACGCTGCACGACCTTCCTCAATCGCAGCCACAATTGAAGCAAAGTTATCGTCAGTCAAAATCATATTGGCAGTATCTTTAGCAACATCCGTTCCGCTTAAGCCCATCGCAATACCAATATCAGCTTGCTTTAAGGCAGGGGCATCATTGACGCCATCACCAGTTGCGGCAACAATTTCGCCATTTGCCTGACAGTTTTTAACGATACGATATTTTTGTTCAGGAGCAACCCGGGCAAAAATAACTTCCTCTTTCAGTGCCTTACGGAGCTCTTCATCACTCATCTGATCAAGTTCATTGCCGGAAATCACCCTGGCTTTATCTGAAGTTAAGCCAATTTGAACAGCAACAGACTTAGCGGTTAATTTTGAGTCACCGGTAACCATGATAATTCTGATTTTTGCTTGGTGACATTTTTTGACGGCGTTATAAACTTCAGGCCGTGGTGGATCGCTCATCGAAACCAATCCAACGAAAATCAAATGATTTTCAGCATCATCAACAGTCAAATTATTTATTTGTTCATTCTTAGGAATAATTCGATAAGCAAGTGCCATGCTTCTTAAGCCGCGAGCAGCATAATCGGCATTCACCTTTTTAACGCGAAGACGATCATCATCAGTCATCGCTCTGACTTGTCCATTAACTTGAATTTGATCACATCGACCAATCGTATCGCTGAATGACCCTTTGGTAAGAACAATCGCCTGTGTATCGTTCCAGCGATTGATCGTGGACATCCGTTTACGATCCGAATCAAAAGGCAATTCCTTTAAGCGAGGATATTTTACTAAAACCCGTTGCTTATCAAAACCGGCCTTTTCAGCCATGATGATTAATGAAGCTTCTGTCGGCGTTCCTAAAATCTTAGGCCTGCCGCCCTTTTTCTTGCTTGGTTCAACGCTAGTATCATTATCCAAAGCAGCAATTTGCACCAACTTGTGCAAATCTGGGTTTTCATCGTACCAAAGCTGCTTATTATTTAATTCAATTTGACCATTGTTAACATAGCCATTACCAGTGACATGATATTCATTGGCTGGTGTCCAAATATAATGGATCGTCATCTGGTTTTGCGTTAATGTTCCTGTTTTATCAGAACAAATAACCGTAGTTTCACCTAGAGTTTCAACAGAGTTAAGCTCTTTAACCAAAGCATGCTTTTTAGCCATTCGCCGTACACCTTGAGCCAAACTCAAAGTCACCGTTGGCAAAAGTCCTTCAGGAATAAAGGCGACAATCATCCCTAAACCAAAAATGAAGGCTTTGGCAAAAGGATATTTTACAACGAAAATAGCTGCAATCAAGAAAATAACCCCAATTGTAACCGCGATGATTGAAATTTGCTTAGTCAAGCGACTAAGTTCATTGGTCAATGGACTTTCAGTCTTTTCTTCTTTTTGGGTCAACTGGGCAATTCGGCCAAATTCTGTTTGCATCCCTGTGGCAAACGCAATTGCACGTCCATTTCCTCCGACCACGGTAGTACCAGAATAAATCAAATTGCTTTCCGCATAGCTGCCTTCACCAGGTTGATATTTTGTAGTCTTTGATTCAGGTACGGATTCGCCGTTTAGCGCACTTTGATCTACCTGCATTGAAGTAGCTGTAATAATTCTGGCATCAGCTGGAACTCTATTGCCTGCCTGTAAAACAAACACATCGCCTGGAACCAGCTGTTTGCTATCAATTTGCTTTTTCTTGCCATCTCTAATTACTTGGACATAGGTAGGCAGCATGCTATTCAAAGCATCTGTTGCTCTCTTAGCTGCCCGCTCTTGCCAAAAGCTGAATAAACCGTTAATGATGTTAACAAGCCAAATCGCAATTCCTAGTTCTAGCGTTCCTGAAAAAATCGCAATGACGCCTGAAATCCAAAGCAAAATCGCCATCATGCTGGTAAAGTTTTTAAAAAAGTTCTTCCACATTGATTCGGCTTCTGCTTTTTTAATTTCATTTGGGCCATACTTTTGCAATCTTTTTTCAGCTTCTGCTTCACTTAAGCCATTTGCTGAAGATTTAAGATTGGCAAAAACTTCTGAAATATCATTCTGAGCATACAGGGCTCGAATTTTCTTTTCATCCATCTTAATTTCCTCTTTATTTTTCCTATCGTCCTTTTGTAGTTAATGTAGCACACTTTAAATTCTTTTACAATTCAGTTAATATTTTAATCCTATTTAAAAACTTAGGTATAAAATACTACTTGAGACTAATTTTATACGGAGATATTCTATGAAAGTTCTGATTGGCGGTTATACAAAAAAAAGTTCTAAAGGTATTTATGAATTGCCTTTTGCCGGCACTGATCAAACGGCTCGTCTTGGCGAAGCTGAAAACATTATCCAAGTCAGTGACCCTACTTATTTTCAAAAAGACGGTGCTTTAATTTTTACCATCAATAAACCAAATAATGATGAAGGTGGTATCAGCGTCTTTAAACTTGAAGATGGACAATACCATGAAGTCGACACTTATTTAACCCCTGGCTCTTCTCCAGCATACGTGGGAATTAACCGCGATAAGCATCTGCTTTACACAGCTAACTACCATACCGGCATTATTTCCGTCTTCAAGTATGATGAAAACGGTGAATTGACTTTACTTGATAAAGACAAACATGAAGCTCGGACTTTAGGACCTCGTCCTGAACAAGACAGCGCTCACCCCCACTTCTTTGATGAAACACCTGCAGGTAATTTAGTTTGCTGCGACTTAGGAAACGATACTGTTGAGTTTTATCATCTAAATAAGCAAAACAAATTGGAACACTTGGCAACCTTTAAGAGTGAAGCAGGTTTTGGCGATCGTCACATTGTCTTTAATAAAAAAGGCGATTGCTTCTACGTAGCCGGTGAATTATCAAGCAAAATTACGGCGGTCAAATTTAATGAAGATGACTGGAAGTTTGAAGAAATTGCTACTTATTCAACTATTCCAGCCGACTGGACCGAACATAACGGAGCTGCAGCAATCAGAATTTCCAAAGACGGCAAATTCATTTACGTCTCCAACCGTGGAAATGACTCAATCGCTGTTTTCGCCGTTAACGATGATGACACCTTAAAACTGGTCCAACGTATTTCAGTTGAAGGTTCCTTCCCACGCGATTTCAACTGGGACGAAAGTGAAAAATATGTTGTTGTTGCCAATCAAAATACTGACAATGCCACCCTTTATTTGCGCAATGCTGAGACAGGTGCATTGACCACTATTCAAAAAGACATCAAAGTTCCTGAAGGAACCAGAGTCGAATTTGAAGAGTAACAATATAAATATTGTGAAAAAAAGCTATGACAGTTGGTCATAGCTTTTTTCTTAAGGTAAAATAGAATACAGGAAACAAAAGGGAGGTCAAAATGAAAAGAAAAACCTTTAGAATAATGCTATTTATTCTGGGCGGCTTACTTGGCCTCCTTGTTCTATATCACTTATACTTGAGTTATTTGCCAGAAATCAAATTACTCCTTCATTTTGACAGCCACAATGAAGAATTGTTAATTAAGATTGTTCGCAGTCATGGCTGGGAAGATTTGATTTTCTTATTCATCCTCAATGCTTTGTGTGTAGCAATTCCTGGTCTATCAAATGGTATCTTCTGTGTCTTGAACGGTATTTTATATGGACCGGCGACAGGTTTTATCATCAATTGGATCAGTGACATCTTGGGACAAATTGTCTTACTGTTTCTTTTGCAGCGTTTGTATAATCCAAAAAAGCTTGAAAACAGCAAGTTATACAAATTGATGATGAACCAGACTTATCCCCAAATAAGTTTAACCATTGGTTATATGATCCCATTTATCCCCCGTGCAACCATTACTTATGCTAATGCGCTGATTAATAAAGATTTTAAAGAGCGAATTATTCCTATTTCTCTCGGTTCAATTCCAATGGCCTATATATACGCTTATGGTGGCGACTCCATCCTGCACTTAGATGAGCAAAGAATTATCAAGGCAGTCGTTGGCTTTATCATCATCGCTGCTATTGCACTTTTACTTTTATTAGTAATGCGCCAAATTAAAAAGTACACAAAAAAAGCTTAGTCTTTTGACTAAGCTTTTTCTTTGATTTTGCTTGTCTATTTCTTTAACTGATAGCTTTCGCTTTCAGGATCAAAGAAGTAGACTTCTTTTTTATCCTCATATTCCAAATTAATTTGCGCATAAGGCTTTTCATAACCGAAATGACTTAATCTAATTTCGGAATGATCCGCACCCATTCTTACTTCGTACAAATTGCATTGACCATTTTCATATTCAAAGTCTGTCCCATTATCTTGATAATGAACATAATCTCCGCGATCGCCAAATAATCTGAAAGTCATTAAAGCATTGCTTTCAACTGCAACATGATCCCGGCTTTGATCCCATGGCAAAATCGTATTCTTCTTAATGAATAATGGCAATTTATCAAGAGGAGCATCTGCCAATATGGTAGTCTTGCCGCAATATTCTGCGCCAGTCCAGAAGTCGAGCCATTCACCTTCTGGCAAGTAAACTTGACGGCTGGTTTGACCTTCCATAACAATTGGTGCTACCAACAAATCAGTTCCGACCATGTATTCATCGTTCATCTTTTGCACCTTGCGATCGGCAGGATAGTTCAAAACAAGTGGCCGCATTACTGGCAAGCCTGTTTTGCTTTCATAATAGAAGCGATCATAAAGGTAAGAAATCAAATGATACCGCAATTTCAAATACTTGCGATAAATTGAAAGAGTTGGTTCGCCAAATGTCCAAGGTTCCTGTGCTCGTGTTCCAGCTGCTGCATGGTTTCTAAACAGTGGGCTAAAGACAGCTGCTTCAATCCAACGAGTCAAAAGCTCAGCAGTACAATCAGCACCGAATCCGCCGATATCGGTACCAGCAAAACTGAAGCCGCTCATACCTAAATTGCAGAGTTGTGGAATCATCATTTGCAAGTGAGGCCATAAGCTTTGATTATCACCGGTCCAAATAGTGGAATACTTTTGTGTTCCGGCATAACAAGCACGAGTAATTACGTATGGGCGTTTGCCCGTATCCTTCTTTAAGCCTTCATAAGTTGCTTTTGCCATGCAATGACCATAAACATTGTGAATCTTTGCATGGGTTGATTCCTTTTTGCCATCTGAAAAGACAACATCATTTGGAAGCGGACCGTTAAATGATGCAGGTTCATTCATGTCATCCCAGATGCCGCAAGCGCCGAGATCAACCAGGTATTTAATATTCTTACCCCACCAGTCGCGTACTTCTTTGCGTGCAAAATCTGGAAAGACTGCATCCCCTGGCCAAACCTTGTTGACATAGATCGTACCATCTGGACTCTTGGCAAAATAACCGTTCTTGACGCCTTCTTGATATACCCAGTAATTTTCGTCTACCTTAACGCCGGGATCAATAATCGTCATTACTCTAAAGCCTTTTTTACGCAGATCTGCAATAAACTTTTTAGGATCATCATAGCTATCTTTACGCCAAGTGAAGACTCTAAAGCCATCCATATAATCAATGTCAAAGTGGATGACATCACAAGGCAAGTCATTAGCCCGCAATTTTTCGGCAATTTTTGCAACATCTTTTTGACTGACTGAATAGCCCCAACGTGATTGTTGATAACCCAGCATCCACTTTTGTGGCAATGGAACGCGACCAGTTAAATAAGTGTAGTTGGTGATGACCTCTTTTAAAGTTTTGCCTCCGATAATGTAGTAGTCCAAATTACCATTAGATGCTGAATAATAGTAATAGTCTTGACTTTCTTTGCCTAAATCAAAGTGGCTTTTATAAGTATTGTCAAAGAAGAGGCCGTATGGATGTCCTTGCTTAACCCCAATTAAAAATGGAATTGACTTATACAAAGCCTTCATGCTCTCAACATGCGGTTCAGGAACATCGCTGTTCCAGTTGTCATATTCATAACCGCGTTTATCAAGATAACCGGTTTTATCGCCTAAACCATAAAATTGTTCGTCACTGGCTAATTTCTTAATAACTAAAACTCTATTATCAGCTTCATTGGTTAAAACATCATGTCCTTCTGAAGCAGCCAGCTTTTCCTGTTCAGGGTTAACGCTGCGATCAAGGGGTGTTCGTTTCCCAGCATAATCCAGTACAAGCGGATGCTGATGATTGTCATAAACGTTTAACCGTAAATCAGAATTAACGGTCAATGTTAATGAAGCAGTTTTTAATTCAATCTGATCATTATTTTGAGTGACATTGACACTGGTTTGAATTTGTTTATTACCTTCAATTGCAAATGAGTCACCGCTTTCGCCGTGATCTTCAAAAACTCGAATGATTTCCGGCGTTAAAACGGTCAACACGATTTTGCGCTGATCATTGCTAAAAGTAAAAGTTTGCTCATTTTGTTTAAAATCCATTTTATTTATCCTTGAAATCGTTTTATTACAATCACTATGGTAAAACATGTCAGTACAAATTTCTAGGCGAACAAAAAAGCAATTTGGAAAAATCCAAATTGTTTTTCAATAATTGCCTATTCTTTAAATCAGGTTGGCTTCTTTCAGCAATTGAGCAACCCATGTCTTTTTAATCTTCTTCATCCCTGTCTTTAAAGCAAGCTTTTCTGGCAATGGCATTTCTTGATCAAGCAGTTTCTTCTTATCTGACATGTAGTACATTGCTCTAAGAAGCTGACGCAAATCATAAATTGAATCATAAACTTCAGGCACGCCACGATCAACATTCAGCATTGTGTAAACTGCCTCCATCGCAGTTCTGACTGAATATTCAGTTGTGAAGACCGTATCTCTTGTTGGACTTTCAGCAAAGTTGCCGATAAAGGCTAAGTTGACAGAACCTTCAGGAACAACTGCTGGACGGTCACCGTCATGACGAGGCATGAAGTAACTAGTAATATATGGCATGTAAACAGGAACAGTGTTCATGTTTTCTTCACTTGCATCCTGTTCAATTTCGTTTTCAGGTACGCCTAAGTGGTAAAGCAACTCTTCACAAATTTCCTTACCAGTACATTCAGTGACCCTCTTCTTAATGTAATTGCCTTCAGTATCAGAGTACAAAGCATAGATCCAAATTACAATTTCATTTGGTTTTTGGCTCTTAAAGTGTGGTTGACGGTGAATGGTAAAGCTTAAGCCCCAGTTTGAATCAGTAACGGTAATAATACCACCGGTGTTAACACGACCGTCGTAAAGGCTACGCTTGGTTAGTCTTTCAAAATATGGGGCAAGCTTCTTAGTCTTCATTGTTGTAGTTGCAGAAACAAACCAGCTGCGTTCTGGAATGTTTTCACAGAAGACATCAGGATGGCCAAAAGCAGGATCCTGTGCTGCCAAGTTTTCCCATAATTTCCATGAACCGCCTTTTGCGTGACTAATTGGAGCTGGCGTGTTTTGATCACCATAAGTTGATGATTCGGTAATTGAACCATTAGTTACGAAGACAAGATCATCTTGGGTTAAATCAATAACGCTTTGTTTACCATCTTTGGTCATTACGATCTTCTTGGCAATCTTTTTATCACCTTCATGATCAACTAAAATATTTTGAACATGCACATCATATTGAATATCAACTTTATGTTCTTTAAGGTAAGCTAAAACAGGTTTAACCATTGATTCATACTGGTTGTATTTGTTGAACTTCAAAGCGGTAAAGTTTGGCAAACCATCAGTATGGTGAATAAAGCGCATTGCGTAACGGCGCATTTCAGCTAATGAGTGCCATTTTTCAAAGGCAAACATCGTTGACCAGTATGCCCAGAAATTAGTCTTGAAGAAGTCATCAGAGAAGTAATCTTCGATAGTTTCACCTTCAATTTCACTTTCTGGCGTCATAATCAATTTCACGATTTCATTAGCACATTTGCCCAATCCATATTGACCATCACTTGGCAAACGCTCGCCGCGCTTATGAATTAACCGGCAGTTAGAAGAGTTTGGATCCTTCTTATCGAGCCAGTAGTATTCGTCCAAATAAGAAGCACCAGGAATTTCCAAACTAGGAATTGAACGATACATATCCCATAAGCATTCAAAGTGGTTTTCCATTTCACGTCCGCCACGAACAACAAAGCCGGCATTAGGACGCTCCGTACCATCAAGTGAACCACCGGCAACTGGCAATTCCTCTAAAATATGAATCTTTTCGCCCTTCATCTTAGCATCACGAATCAAGAAGACGGCGGCAGCAAGGCCAGCTAAGCCGCTACCGATAACATAAGCAGATTTGTTATCAACGCCTGCTGGTTTTTGTGCGTCAGCAAAGGCCTCATAATTACCATTAGAATAATACATGTTTGTCCTCTTTTCTGTATTAGAATAGTTCAAGATCTCATCCTTTATTGTATTAAAAGCGGTTTTAAATGGCAATGATTTTGCAAAATTATTAAGGAAATTAAATAATTGGATAACACAGACATAATAAAAAGCAGTCCTTTAAAGACTGTTCCATAACTTCTGCATATCTGCAGGATCAGAGATTTTTTCCTCTACTTGTTCTTGATCAAAGGGATCTGTAAAAGCCAAATAAAAGCAATTTAACGCCTGTCTAAAAAAAATATTGCTGCCACCGTATAATTTATCACCTAGCAAAGGATGACCGATATAAGCCATATGAACCCGAATTTGGTGCGTTCGTCCAGTCAACAAACGAAGCTCAACTAAACTAGCATTATTTTTTTGTGCTAAAACCTGATACTCAGTTTGTGCTTTTTGTCCGGTTGACATTACTTGTCTCTTGACCCCGCTGCCTTCTTTACCAATCGGTTGATCAATCAATCCTTTTAATTCATTTGAAGAAAAATTGCCGGCAACGATAGCATGATATTTTTTGACAAAATTTTCTTTATCCATCTTGCTAAAACGCGCATGTGCCACCGAATTTTTACCAATTAAAACCAAACCAGAGGTATCTCTATCTAAGCGAGTAACGACATGTGGCTTTAGACCTGCTTCATTTTGTTTTTCAAAATAACACATTGCACGATTAACCAAAGCATCGGAGTCTTCATAGCGCGATGGAATCGATAAAACCCCAGCTTCTTTGTTCACAATCAGGTAATTTGGAGTCTCTTTGACGATTTTTATTGGCTCCTCGGAAGGCCTCAGCCAATGATTTTCTTTTTCATGACCAGGAATAAAAATCACTTCATCCCCTGCCCTTAGATGAAAACTATTGTAGCGTCGTTTATGATTAACCAGCACTAATCCGCCATGATGTCGCGCTTTAATCAAAGCCTGATGAGAAAAGCCGTTTTTAAGCAAAAAAGAACCCAGCTTTTTAGGGTCTTTTTCTTGAACGAATAATTTAAAACTAGTCATTGTTATCACTGATAAAGGCTGTTTTAACTCTCGACCAAAAATGGTGGTGACCAAAACGATCAAACTGAATTGAGTGTTTGGAAATGCGGTAAACGATCTTTTTGGCATTGCGAACAGCCTTGCACTCACCATCAATTGTCATAACAAAATGGTCTGTATTAGGAATAATCGTAATCCACTGCCTGGGTGCAATAACGATTGGTGACGACAAAGTTCTGAAGACTCGATTGTTGATCGAAGCAATTTCCGTCATCTGCAAAGCTTTTAATTCAGGGTGAATAACCGCTCCACCCAATGATTTGCTATAAGCCGTCGACCCAGTGGGCGTTGAAACACAGAGACCGTCGCCACGGAAATTTTCAAAAGGCTGATCATCGATGTAAATATCAGCTTCCAAAGTATGAGAAACTCGTTTAATCGCCGATTCATTCAAGGCCAAATAGTGGCTCTTTTCACCAGCCTCGGTGATCATTTCAATATCAAGCAAGGGATACTTGGCAGCTTCTGCCTTTTGCAAAGTCAAAGCTTCTACCATTTTATCCACGTCATAATTGCGCCAGTCGGTATAAAAGCCCAGGTGCCCAGTATGCACACCGATAAAACGAATCGAATCAACTTGATTAGCATAACGGTTAAAAGCATTGATCAGCGTTCCATCACCGCCGACAGTGATAACAATATCTGGATATTTAGCGTCATATATCAAATTGCGATCTTTTAGTTTTTCTTTTAAATGAGCTACAACCTTTAAAGTTTCCGGATTATTATTGTGGGCAATCGCTACTTTCATGATTTTTCCTTGCCTTTATTTTTCGTAAAAATCTTCTGTGCTTCTTGTACTTCATCCTTAATCGAAGACATTTCCTGATCAAGTTTGTAAGCAGCTTCTGCTGTTGACTTTAGTCGCTCTGAAACGTCATCCGGATATTCGCCCTGATATTTGTAGTTAAGCGTATGCTCGACCGTAGCCCAAAAGTTCATTGCCAAAGTTCTGATCTGAATTTCGGCAATCAGTTTTTTTGGACCTTCAGGCAAGTAAACAGTATATGAAATGACCATATGATATGAACGGTAGCCAGACGGCTTCGCATTTTGAATATAATCGCGTTCTTCAACAACTTCCATATCATCACGAGCATGAATCAAATCGACAACATTATAAATATCATCCACGAATTGCGTTACGATTCTGATGCCTGCAATGTCCTGCATATCGGTTTCAATTACTTCGGGACTGATAACTCGGCGGGTCATCTTTTCTTTAATTGAATCGATCGTTTTTACTCTTCCAATTACAAATTCAATTGGTGAATGTTCTCCCTTGGTTAAAAAACTTTGTCTTAAGGAACGAAACTTAACTTTTAATTCACGTACTGCCTCATCATAAGGCCATAAGAAGTTATCCCAATCTATGTCCATGAAAAATTTCCTTTCTTACAACAAACATCTAAATTTTAACATATAATCGTATAAGAGAGATTGGAGTGAACTTATTTGAGTAAAAATCGTGAAATCGAAGCAAAAACCATTTTAAAACGTGAAGTCTACGATGATTTAGTTAAAAATTTCGACCACAAAGCTGATTTTAAACAGGAAAACTATTATTTTGACACCCCTGATTGGTTATTAAAAACGCACAACATCGGTCTCAGAATTCGCATATTTAGCGATCACGCCGAACAGACAATGAAAGTGCCTGATCCTCGTCCTGTTCAAACAGACTTTCATGAAGTAATTGAAATTAACGATGATTTGTCTGTTCAAAAAGCAAAAAAGATGGTACAGCAAGCTAAAGATGGGCAAATGTTTACTTTTGCCGGCAATGTTGGCATCTATCTTCAAGAGCATTTTGCCAAAGAAAGCAGCAAATTAGTCTTATTTACCTGGAGCAAAACGCGGCGTATTTTAGCAAATGGTCCACAAAATTGTGAATTAACGCTTGATTCTACCAGTTATCCAGATAGCTTTTGTGACTATGAATTAGAGATTGAAAATACTAATCCTGCTTTAATCAAAAAAGTCCAAGAAAAGTTGGAAAGAAAATATCACTTTAAACAAACAGCAGCCAGTACCAATCAAAATAAAATTGCGCGTGCAACCGCTCACCGAAAATAACATATAGAAAATAAGGCGTATTTTTTGTATGAGTTTTTATTTCTTGTTAAAGTAAATACTGAGAATTTTAGCAAGAGGGGTTAAAGCTATGTTTGAGATTTTTCTCTTCATAAATCCAATTGGCTTGTATTGTTACGATATTGAGAATAAAGTCAAAAAAGTAATTGATAATTTAGAAATAGATGCCTGCTGCCACTTCATTCCACTTGCAAATGTGAATGTCATTCAGGACGATATGATTCGCCGTCGTATGATGGCACAAAAACTTGGCAGTTTTTCTTATTGCACTGTGGCTACCAACCGTGCATTAGAGGAATATCATGCAATCAAAATCGCATATGGCAATAAGAAAGCTCGTCGTTTTCTGCGGGAATTGCAGCAGAAGTTGAATGAAGAAGTAGCTTTTTGTCCGCTTGAATTGTCAGAAAAAGTAATTCAAAAGCTAAATTTAAATGTTGAAAAGATCAATCAATTGCGTTCTAGTGACTACGTCAAGGATTCAATTATACAAGATCGTAATTTGGCAGCTCAATGGAATATTAAGAAAACCCCGACAACGGTCATTTTTAATGAAAATGATGCTTCAGAAAGCGGAATCTTATTAGAAGGATTAATTAACGAAGATCAATTAGCTAATATCTTCAGACCTCAGCCTTATATTCAACCCAAAAATTCATTTACAGAATTATTTTCAGCCAACCATTTGCGTTTAATCTAGCGCGGTTGGCTTTTTTTGTAGATAAAAACTGACAGCATCAATCTGTCCTGGTTTGCGCCATTTTTGAAAAATCTTTGCTGGCAAGTCTTCTAGAGTAAAATGATGATCATATAACTGGGCCGCAATTCTTAAGCCAAATTCAGTTTTGGTACGCATCTGCTGTCTCAAATATTCCTCCTGTTTTTGAGAATTAACAGTAAATTTTTTAAAAACAGGTTTAAAATGCCAAAATTTTTTGACGCCAAATTCATCTAAACTAAATCTAGCTTGTTGATAACGAAGTTTCCTAGTAACTGGTTCTTGCCAGATATTATATTTCAGGCACAATTGATTTTTCTGCGGGTCAACTTCCAAATAGTAGCAACCCCAGCGTTGACTTTCACGGAAAAAGATCAATTGCGTCTTTTTTATTCGCTGCTTCAAATAATGTCGGCTGCCAACAATCCACAAATCCAGTACATTAATTTTTTGATATAGCCGATGCCGCTTGTTAAATTCGGCATCAGACAGAGGCGCACACTGAACTTCAAGTGCGATTTTGCTTGACACAAGCACATCAGCTCTAAGCTGCCCATCAGCGAGCGGAATTTCTGTTTGCGCAGGAAAGCCTGCTGCTGTAAAGGCTGCTTTTAACAGCATTTTTGAATTATGATGCTCTTCTTTTTCACCTTGCCCGTCCTGATAGTGAATCCAATGTTTAAAAAATGCCGCCTTCGATTGGGAGACAATCAGTATCACCCTTTTTTGACAATGCGGACAACGATATTCGTCACTATTTAATTTTTTTATTTTCAGACGAACCAGCCCCTCCTCTTCTATGGCTAAAACAAGTTTTTCATTCAGCAATGCTGCATACAAATTAATCACCCATTTATTAAATACGAAAAAAAGAGCCAGAATTTTTCTGCTCTTTTTCTTCTTTAATAATTCTTAATTTTTAACGACTTTGTTGTTTAAAATAATGACGCAAATTGCCTAACGCATCTCGTTCAATAATGCATTTGCCTTCATCCTGCACCATTTTCATTTGATCATCAGTGATTTTAATGCCATATTCATTCGCAATTGCCCAAGCATCTGCTGGATTTAATTCAGTATAATCTTCATTTAAAAATAATAATTTGATGAAATAAGATCCTTTGAAGAAATAAAGGCTTGAAGCCAGATCACTGGCATGTAAACTGTCAGCCAATTCAACGGCTTCGCCTAAATCCTTGAATTGGTAGCAATGACTGCTTTGAAACTTCCAGTAGGCGTTTTTGGCCTGTGGTGAGACAAAACTGTCATTTTCAACGCTTACGGGATCAACTTCTGTTTTCGCATCATCATCAGGATTTAAATCAAAGAAGCTTCTTCTAAGCTCATCATGATTTTCACTTGTTTCAGGTTGCAGATTATTGTCCCCGAGCATTTTTTGCAAATTGTTGTTATTTGCGTTTTTGACTTTGCTGATTAACAAATCTAATCCACTATTATTAGGCATTATTTGAAAAGAAACAGGCGTATCTTTAGCAAAAGTGTGATCGGTATCAACTTCTGACAAAATTGAATAGAAGAAATGCTGAATTATTTCTTTATTGCCTAGCAAATCTAAAACTTTTAAACCGCGTGCGGCAAGTTCTTCCTTATCAATTCGAACACGAATTGTATTTTCATCAATATGTTCAACTTGCATTTAATTCACCTCCGGTTTTTCGTTAGTTATATAGTACTATACTACAATATTTTTTAAATAAAACAAAAGCGTTAGTTAATCAAAACTAGCGCTTAAAAATTATAAATCAGCAATTTTTTGGGCTTCAGCTAGTTCTAAACGACGAACCTTACGAGGCAAGAAACGACGAATTTCATCTTCATTGTAACCAACTTGAAGTCGACGATCATCCATAATAATTGGTCTTCTTAATAAACTTGGATTCTTTTCTACCAAGTCAAGCAACTTATCAATAGATAAATCATCCAGATTAATTTTCAATTGTTGAAAGGCTCTTGAGCGAGTCGAAATAATTTCTTCAGTTCCATTTTCAGTCATGCGCAAGATTTGAAGAAGCTCACGTTTGGTTAATGGTTCAGAAAAAATATTTCTTTCCTTGTATGGAATGTTGTGCTTCTCAAGCCAAGCCTTTGCTTTACGACATGAAGTACAGCTAGGAGATACATATAAATCTACCATTTTTTCACGCTCCTCAGAACAAATAATCGTATACGCTTTTTCGTGTTTTATTAAGTATAACACATTTACTTTCTTTTTGTAAGTCACAATTAATTTATTTTTAACAAATTATGTTTAATCAATTGTATGTTCTAAGAATACCTGGATTTCGTGAAGAAAGTGTGAATTTTTATATAAGAGCAGCTTAAAAAAGGCTTAAAAAGGCTTAAAAAAGCATTCGAGTTTTATACTCGAATGCTTTTCGCTTTTTTATTTGTTAAGCTTTGCCATAAAGTCATTAACCAACTTTTCGTTATCTTCAGCAGTTTCTGAAACATAACATGCTTGGTTAGCTAATTCCTTAAGATCAGCAGTACTTAACTTTTTCATTAAGCTTCTGATTCTCAAGATTGAAGTTGCACTCATTGAATATTCATCAAGTCCCATTGAAAGCAAAATTGGGAACATGGTGTTATCACCAGCAGCTTCACCACACATACCACACCAAATACCATTTTCGTGGGCACTATCAATAGTGTGCTTAATCAAGCGTAATACTGATGGGTTGTATGGTTGGTACAAGTAAGAAACGTTATCGTTACCACGATCAGCAGCCATAGTGTATTGGATAAGGTCGTTAGTACCAATTGAGAAGAAATCAACTTCTTTAGCAAATTGATCAGCCAAAATAGCAGCAGCAGGAACTTCGATCATCATACCAACTTGTAAGTCGTCTCCGATCTTAACGCCCTTCTTGATCAATTTGTCCTTTTCTTCATTCAAAATACCTTTAGCTTGACGTAATTCTGCTAAGGTACCAATCATTGGGAACATAATACCCAACTTGCCGTAAGCAGATGCACGAAGCAAAGCTCTTAATTGCGTACGGAAAATGTTCTCGTTCTTAAGTGAAAGTCTAATAGCACGAACGCCTAAGAATGGGTTCATTTCTTGTGGCAAATCCCAGTAATCAAGGTGCTTGTCACCACCAATATCCATAGTTCTGATGATAACTTGCTTGCCCTTCATACCTTCGATAACAGCCTTATAAGCTTCAAATTGGTCATCTTCGGTCGGGAAGTCCGAAGAATCCATGTACAAGAATTCAGTTCTGTACAAACCAACAGCTTCAGCGCCGTTTTCATGAACGCCAGGCATATCATTTGGAGTACCAATGTTGGCTGCAATAGTAAATTTCTTACCATCAGCAGTAACTGAAGGTTTATCCTTCAATTTAGCCCATTCAGCCTTTTGTTTAAGGAAGTCTTCACCTTTTTGCTTGTATTCAGCAACTTGGTCATCGCTTGGTTCAACGATTGCAACACCGTCTAAGCCATCAACGATCATGTTTTGACCATCCTTAATATCTTTGGTAATTGAACCAGTACCAACTACGGCTGGCAATTCCAATGAACGAGCCATGATTGCTGAGTGAGCGGTACGACCACCAACATCAGTAACAAAGCCCTTAACGTATTTCTTGTTAAGTTGTGCAGTATCACTTGGAGTCAAGTCATGAGCAACAACGATTACTTCGTGATCAATTGAAGCAGGGTTTGGTAACTTCTTACCAAGAAGGTGTGCCATGATACGCTTTGAAACATCACGTACATCGGCAGCACGTTCTTGCATATAAGGGTTATCAGTCATGCCCTCAAAAATCTTGATAAATTTTTGAGCAGTTTCGTCCAATGCAGCTTCAGCATTAATGCTGGAGTTCTTAATTTCAGTTTCAATAGCACCAGTAAATTCTGGGTCATTCAAAATCATTAAGTGAGCTTCAAAAACTTGAGCTCCTTCTTCACCCAAACTCTTCTTAGCTACATCACGGATTTTTTCCACTTCAGCAGTTGAATCAGAAACAGCCTTCTTGTAACGACTTATTTCTGAATCAACATCATTAATTGAATGTTTAGTGAATGAAAGATCAGGCTCAACAAGAAGATAAGCTGGAGCAACAGCAATACCGTCACTTGCAGCAATTCCTTTTAAAGTCTTGGTCATTATTCAGCTAAACCTTCCTTTTTCATAGTATCTGCAATTGCGTCTAATGCGTCTTTTTCATCGTCACCTTCAGCAGTGATAGTAACATCAGCGTTTTGACCAACACCAAGTGACATAACACCCATGATTGACTTTAAGTTTACAGACTTGCCGTTGTATTCCAAGTTAATGTCTGAACCAAACTTTGAAGCAGTTTGTACCAACAAAGTAGCTGGACGTGCGTGAATACCAGTTTCTGCAATAATGTGAAAATCGCGTTTTTCCATTTTGAATATCTCCTTTAATTTTAAACAAATTAATCGGTAATAAATACCCATCCGCATAATAGGTTATCATTTTTTCGCCGTTGACACAACAATTATGTAATAGCTTACATTATTTAGTCATCGCTCTTGTTGGCGGTATATATAATTGTACCGCCTCTTTCAGCACGACCAGTAATATTTTGTCTTTTTCCATAGTTGCGCAATGCTTCTTGAAAGTCGAAAGCATCTTTTGGCTCTACTTTATATTCTTTCAATTCGCCACTGACTATTTGATCAAGAATCTTTTGATAATCCATTTACATCACCGCTCTCAATCTTGAGTTTATAATTTCCGCCCTTTTTATTCTACTTCATTCAAAATGACTAATGCAATAATCCTATTTTCAGGTAAAAATCACTTTCTTCATTAATAAGGTATATTTATCTTTTTTAATATTCGATTGCAATGCTTAGCACTTGACTTTAAAGAGTGCTAATTTTAAAATTTGTGTATGTTTAAAGCGAAAGGCGGTAATATTATTGATTTGTCAAAACTGTCACAAGCGGCCAGCCTCCATCCATCTTTATGCAAAGGTAAATGGACAGAGCCGTGAAATTGATTTATGTCAACACTGTTATCAAGAATTAAGAAATGAACAAAGAAATTTAAGTAATTTAGGTAATATCAATATGAATAACTATAATAATGGATTCTTTGGCGACTTTGATGACCTATTCAATGCCATTAATGGCAATAACTCAAATGCCGCAAACAATAATAATATGAATAATCAAGGGCCCGAAATGCAAATGGGCGGTGGAAATGGCGGAAACGGTGGTCGTTCTCTGCTTGATCAATATGGTACTGATCTTACTGCCCTTGCTAAAAAAGGAAAAATTGACCCAGTAATCGGACGTGATCAAGAAATTTCACGTGTTATTGAGATTTTAAACAGAAGAACCAAAAACAACCCTGTTTTAATTGGTGAAGCCGGTGTCGGTAAGACCGCTGTTGTTGAAGGATTAGCTCAACAAATTGTTGATGGTTCCGTCCCTGCTAAATTGCAAGATAAGAAAATTATTTCATTAAATGTTGTTTCATTGGTACAAGGAACTGGCTTTCGTGGTCAATTCGAACAAAGAATGGAACAATTAATTAAAGAATTGCAATCTAGAAAAGATGTTATTCTCTTCATTGATGAAATTCATGAAATCGTTGGTGCAGGTAATGCTGAAGGCGGAATGGATGCCGGCAACATTATTAAGCCAGCTTTAGCTCGTGGCGAGCTACAATTAGTTGGTGCAACTACGATTAAAGAATACCGTGAAATTGAAAAGGATTCTGCTTTGGCACGTCGTTTCCAACCTGTAGAAGTTAAAGAGCCTTCAATTGATGAAACGATCAGAATCTTAAAAGGCATTCAAAAGCGCTACGAAGATTATCACCACGTTAAATATACCGATAAGGCCATTGAAGCAGCTACCAAGCTTTCTGCTCGCTACATTCAAGACCGTTTCTTGCCAGACAAAGCCATTGACCTTCTTGATGAAGCTGGTTCAAGAATGAATTTGACTATTCCTTACATTGATCAAGATAAGATGAAGGAAAGAATTAAAGTAGCAGAAGAATTAAAGCAAGAAGCTTTAAAGAATGAAGATTATGAAAAGGCTGCCTACTACCGCGATCAAATCGAAAAGTATGACAAGATGAAGGATCAAAAGGTTGACCCTGATAAAGCTCCTATCATTACTGATAAGATCATGGACAAGATTGTTGAGGAAAAGACTAACATTCCAGTTGGCGATATTCAAAAGCAAGAAGAAAACCAATTGAAAAACTTGGCCAGTGATTTGAAGAGTAAAGTTATCGGACAAGACGAGGCCGTTGATCAAGTTGCTCGGGCAATTCGTCGTAACAGAATTGGTTTCAACAAGTCCGGCAGACCAATCGGATCCTTCCTCTTCGTAGGACCTACTGGTGTTGGGAAGACTGAACTTGCCAAACAACTTGCTAAGCAAATGTTTGGTTCTGAAGATGCGATGATTCGTTTCGACATGTCCGAATACATGGAACAATATTCAGTTTCTAAATTGATCGGTTCAGCTCCTGGTTATGTAGGCTACGAAGAAGCTGGTCAATTAACTGAACAAGTTCGGCACAATCCATATAGCTTGATTTTGCTTGATGAAGTTGAAAAGGCAAATCCTGATGTCATGAACCTCTTCTTGCAAATTCTTGACGATGGTCGTTTAACCGACTCACAAGGCAGAACTGTTTCCTTTAAAGATACAATCATCATCATGACCTCTAATGCTGGTCAAGGAATCAGTAATGCCAGTGTTGGTTTTGCTGCTGAAAACAGTGATGAAGATCAAGATTCTGCGAGAAGCGCAATGACGCAATACTTCAAGCCAGAGTTTTTGAACCGGCTTGATGATGTCATTGAATTTAATAAATTAACTAAGAAGGACTTGATTAAAATCGTCAACTTGATGCTCAACAACACCAACAACATGGTTAAGGATCAAGGCTTGCATATCGATGTCACTGACAAGGCAAAGGAAAAGCTTGTTGACGATGGCTTCAATCCTGCTATGGGTGCTCGTCCGCTTCGCAGAACCATCCAAGAAGAAATCGAGGACAATGTCGCCGACTTCAAGCTTGATCATCCAAGCAGCAAGAATCTTTTGGCAGATGTCAAAGACAACAAGATTGTTATCAGTGATGAAGATCAAGCTGCCGAAGATAAGTAAAAAGGCACTTTAACGCGTAAAAAAGGAGAACAGATTGTTCTCCTTTTTTTCATGTATTTTTGTAAATAAAGTATCAAAATTAGTTTATACTATAGATGATGAAAGTTTGAACAGAAACGGGTGAAATCCATGCGTTTAATAGATGTAACCAACAGTTATGCAGAATTAGTTCACAGTCAGCTTAATACTACTGATGCAATTTATGTAAAGGTTTACTCTTTAGGAAATACTTTGGTTATCTACACAGAGAGCCAAGATTCAATCGGTATTGCTTTGGAAAACCACGATCGTCGCATCCTTGAAAAAGAAGTTGAATTTGTGATCAATCGGTTAGTTGAAGACCCAAACGTCAGTTATACATTAACCGTAGACAACAGTCGGCATGTTATCGAAATTCATATCGATAAATAAATGCAAAAACCTGGAAGCTGAGCTTCCAGGTTTTTTCTTTCCTATAATTTTTCTGTTAGTTTAACATCTGGATATTTATCCTTAAAGAATCTTTCGGCAAATTCATTTTCAAACAGGAATAAAGGATTGCCATATCGGTCCTTAACTAGCAAATTACGCATGTTAGACATTGATGGATCCAATTGATCCGGATCAATCCAACGAGCAACACGGTGACCAATACTTGTCATTTCAACTTCAGAATTATATTCATTTTGCATTCTGAATTTAAAAACTTCAAATTGCAATTGACCAACTGCCCCAAGAATATATTCATCCGTCTGATAATTACGATAAAGCTGAATTGTTCCTTCTTGAACCAGTTGATTCATCCCTTTGTGGAAAGATTTTTGCTTCATCACGTTTTTGGCAGTTACACGCATGAATAATTCAGGTGTAAATTCCGGCAATGGTGGATAAACAATTTTACGCTTTCCAGAATAAATACTATCGCCAATCTGGAAATTGCCAGTGTCATATAAACCAACAATATCACCAGCTACCGCATCACTAACTTGTACTCGTTCACTGGACATGAATTCAGTTGCGTTATTTAAGCGAATTGGCTTACCTGTTCTAGCTAAAGTTACATCCAAGCCCTTCTTAAACTCGCCGCTGCCGACACGAACAAAAGCAATTCGATCGCGGTGATGCGGATTCATATTAGCCTGTATCTTAAAGACGAAACCTGAAAACTGTGGATCATCAGGTTCTAATTCTTCATCCTCGTTTACCGTATGGCTCTCTGGAGCTGGAGCTAAGTTTACGAAACTGTTTAAGAAAGTTTCAACCCCAAAGTTAGTTAAAGCTGAGCCGAAGAAGACTGGCGTTTGATCGCCTAATGCAATCTTTTCACGATCGAACTTATTGCCAGCTTCCTTAATCAAATCAATTTCATCTAAAGTTTCTTGGAATTGCTGATCTTGACTTAATGGTTCGCTATCTGGCAATTTTCCATCTTTATCTAGGGCAATAAAACGATCGGCACCGTCCTTGTGATACAGCTCTACTCGGTTATTAGCGATATCATAAAGGCCCTTAAGTGTTTGTCCTGAGCCGATTGGCCAGTCCATTGCTACTCCTTCGATGCCAAGCAGATCTTCAAGTTCAGCGATCAAATCCAAAGGTGGTCGGCCATCACGATCGAGCTTGTTCATAAAGGTAAAAATTGGAATACCACGCTGTTTAACAACTTTAAACAGTTTTTTAGTCTGTGGCTCGATACCCTTAGCTGAGTCAATTACCATAACGGCAGCATCAACTGCCATCAAGGTCCGGTAGGTATCTTCAGAGAAGTCCTGGTGTCCTGGCGTATCCAAAATATTGATCCGCTTGCCTTGGTATTCAAATTGCATTACTGAACTAGTAACGGAAATCCCACGCTTCTTTTCAATTTCCATCCAGTCACTAGTAGCATAATTACCGGTCTTACGTGCCTTAACAGTACCGGCCTTTCTAATTACACCACCAAAGAGCAGCATTTGTTCGGTAATTGTTGTTTTACCGGCATCCGGGTGGGAAATAATCGCAAAAGTTCTTCTCTTCTTAACTTTATCTTCTAACTCTTTATCCATTAATCCTTATTGTCTTCTTCCTTTTGTTCACTCTGATCTGGAATAGTTAATAAAATCGTTAACAATCTTGAGCCCTTCATGCGCCCAGTTGTCAAAATCATTCCATTCTCCAATGTAATACTGAGCTTCTCACCTTTTGCAGGAATGACTCCTAGACGAGTAATTAAATAGCCTGCTACAGTGTCAACGTCAGTCATCTCAAGCTTAATATCAAACTGCTCATTAAAATCATCCAGCGGCATCTTGCCATAAATGACGTACTTGTTAGTGCTTAATTTGTTAAACAAAATTTCAGCGTGATCAACTTCATCGTCAATGTCACCCACAATTTCTTCAATTAGGTCTTCGATCGTGGCTAAGCCCACTACCCCGCCATATTCATCCAGCAAAATTGCCAATTGGCGCTGGGTTTGCTGCATTTCGACCAGCAACTCGCCTAGCTCCGCAGTTTCAGGCGCAAACAACGGCTCATACATGACGTCTTGATAATCCAAATGATCAAAGCCTTTTCTTCTTGCTTCACGCAGCACCGTTCTAATATGAATTATTCCAATAACCTTATCTTTATCCTGTTGATAAACTGGGATTCGAGAGTACGGCTGTCGCAGAATTTCATCCAAGTTATCCCTAAAAGGAATCGTGGCATCAACCATAAATGCATCAGGACGAGGAACCATCACTTCACGAGCTGTTTTTGATTGGAAATTCATAATTCCTTCAAGCATTGAAAATTCAGTATCATTAATTTGATGATGATCATGCAGCTGCTCTACTTCTTTGGTTAAATGATCTTTATTATTTTCTCCCTTGTCACTAGAAAATTTACTCTTTAAGCGATCGAATAAATTTTCCGCTGCGGGGTCGCTACTCATAGTTTGCTCTCCTTCTTTAAAACTTGTCTTTAAATAATCATATTATAGCATAGCGCAACCGTTAATATGCTAAAATAGCAATTAAGAAGCGAGGTTTATATTATGAAGAAAAGTCATGTTTTATTAGTATTCTTCTTTTTGCTGCTAATTCCATATATCTGCAGTCTGACAATCATCGGAATCGGCTACAACGCACTGGTTTTGCACTCAGGCGATTTATTCAGAAGTTTGATCGGTGCTTTTGTCGGTTCATTAGTTATGTTTGGGATTAAAGCCACGATTCAAAGACCGGTTGACTTATTAGCAATGCAAACCAACGATGGTTTGTTAAAACAGCTTTTACGTTTCTTCAGTATCCGCCGGCGCTACTTTTTACTAACTGCAAATGTCATTTTGGATTTTGTTCTCTGCTTTGGTGCAATGTCATTAGTAAGATATTACCTCACGCTTGATGATATCGTAGGCAATGCTACTGGCGTTGTTTTGCTAGTAATGTTTGTCTCCACCTGCTTAGGAGCCTACATTGAATACGACAATTTATCGATTGATCCGCAACAACATTAAAGATAATAAAAAGGTCTAGCCCGCAAGAGCTAGACTTTTATTTTGCGGATAAATACCAGAATTGCTTTAATTTTTTGCTATCTAAATTAAGATCTTGAACAAGATATGGCGTATCGCTGTCGCCAGGGTTTTGGAAAACGGAAATATTTTCTTTCATCAGCTTCTTAAAGAAAGTTTCTACAAGATAGTGTGTTGGCAAACTGAAATAATTCAGTTGGGCATCGCTTTCTTCCTCTGCAATTTCACCTTTAGGCAAAACATACTTCATCATGCTTTTTGGAGTTTCAATGTCTTTATTTGTGACGATTCCATACCAATACATGAAGCTTTCCGGTCCAAAAACAAACATGCTGGAGCGCTGATTTTCAAAGCCATTCTCTTTTAGAAACTTTTGAAAATCCTCATCGTTTTCCATTTGCATGTTAACTTTGCCAAAAGTTTTTTGATCATCCATCATTGTATAAGGAAAAGGACGACCAATAAAAGTTAAACTCTCAATCTCTTTTTTTGCCATTTTTTCTCCTTAATATTCTGCTAATTCGTCTAAATCAATAACTTCACCATTTAAGAAGGCATCGATTTCGCCACTACAAAAGCCATGACTGAACAGATAACGTTTTATCTTAAACTTGCGTTCTTGCTCATCAAAACGACGGAATTTTTTATAGGCCTTAATCCCTTGCTTCTTTAATGCTTCATCTTGCTCTTCTTCACTAGGCTTCAAATCCAATCGATCAATCACGCCTGCTGCCAGATCAGCATTAAAGCCATGACTAATTAGCTTAGTTTTAATTTTAAGCTCTAATTCTCGCTCAGACAATTTTCCCACCTGATGTCGCATTGATTTCACAACACGCTCAGCTATTTCAAGCCAATCTTCTTCAGCAACCTTATCAAGCTGGTTTTGAACTATTTCTGGATCCACGCCTTTTTGTGCCAATTTTCGTTTTAAAGATTTTGGCCCATCTGAACCAACCTGCAGATTATTTTTCAAAAACAAAGCTACATACTGCTGATCATCCAAATAGCCCAATTCAGTTAATTCTGCAACTGCATTGGAAGCAGCTTCATTTGAAATTTCGTGTTTGGCTAAATACTGCAGAACTTCATAAACGGTTCGCGGCTCATAGCTCAAAAAACGAACCGCCAGATCACTGGCCTTGGCATCAGCATCAAACTGCTTTACTTTTTCAACTTGTGAATCGCTCAGTTCCTTGCCCTTGAGTAAAACAAACTCGGCTAATGTCTTCTCACTAGCTGAAAAAGCATACTTGCCATCTAAAAAAATATTATAGCGTCCCGGTCTTCTTTGAACGCTAACTTTAGTGATTATCGCCATTTTGTCAGCCTTTCTACTTCTTTTTCCGCCTTTAATCTTAGCAGAAAACAATATTTCTTGCTAAGAACTTTTTTCAGGGAGTAAAATAGTAGTCAAACCAAATTATTAATAATTTATTGTAGAAAGAATTAGCAATGCGCAAAAATTTCAGAAAAAATAAAAAACAAGAAAAAGAAAAAGACGTTATCATTACCATAAAACGCCTAGGAATCAATGGTGAAGGAATTGGGTACTACCGCAAGAAAATTATCTTTATTCCCGGAGCCTTGCCAAACGAAGTTGTTGTAGCAAAAATCGTTAAAGAATATCCTCATTATATCCAAGGCGAACTCGTACGGGTCAAAGAGAAAAGTCCAGATCGGGTTGACTTTCCTAAAGACGTTGATCCAGAAATCGGTGGCCTAGAATTAGCTCATCTTAGTTATGCCAAGCAATTAGAGTTCAAAAAAGCGAATGTAATTGAGGCTTTGCGAAAATTTCACCCTCGCAATTACGACAAGTATAAGGTTAAGAACACGATTCCAGCTCCTGATCAATGGCATTATCGTGCTAAAGCTTCATATCAAATTGAACGCGACCATGGCAAGAACAAATTGGGCTTATACGCTCCCAACTCACATCGTTTAATCGATTTGCCCGTTATGCCTACCCAAAGTGAGGGTACGCAAAAAACGGAACGCGATATTAAGCATTTGATTGAGAAAAACCACGTCTTCATAGCTGACCGACGCAAGCATTTAGATGGCATCAAGACAATTGTCGTCCGTCAATCCGAAGCTACTAAAGAAATTCAAGTAACTTTAATTACAGTTGGCCATAAGATCAAGAATCTAATGAACTTAGCAAAAGAGATTATGAATCTGCCTAATGTGGTCAGTGTCTATCAAAATGAAACCGATTGGCGCAATCCACAAGTGTGGGGTAATAAAACGGAGAAGCTTTTGGGCAAAAATCAAATTACTGAAGTCATTTTAGGTAAAAAATTCGAATTGTCACCAAGAGCATTTTTCCAATTAAATCCTGTGCAAACAGAAACTCTTTATTCCGAAGCATTAAAATTCTTGGATCTCACTCCTGATCAAACTTTAATTGATGCTTATAGTGGAGTCGGTACATTGGGAATCTTGGCTGCTGATCAGGTCAAACAAGTAGTTGGCATCGAAACTATCCCAGAGGCTGTAGAAGATGCTAAGCACAACGTGCAAATCAACCACATCAAAAATGCTGATTATTTCCAAGGCAGCGTTGAAAAAGTTCTGCCTGAACTGCAAAAAGGTGGTTTGCCAATCGATGCTTTGATCGTGGATCCACCAAGAACTGGCCTGGCTAAAAGCTTAATCAAGACTTTATTACGCGTTAAGCCACAAACTTTCGTCTACATTTCCTGCAACCCATCAACTTTAGCACAAGATTTAATTCTTTTGACTGAATCTTATGATGTTCGCTTAATCGAAAACGTAGACATGCTGCCACAAACGCCTCGCTGCGAATGTGTTGTTAAATTGGTTCTTAGAAAATAAAACAAATAAAAAAACGATTGTCGGGCTTTTCGTCTTTTGGCAATCGTTTTTTTAATGCAGTGGACGAGGTAAACTCATCAATTGATAGTCACGATTTTTCTAATGTTTATTAAGCGTATAAACATTGGCTGGTCGCGACCTACATTAACGTTCACTTGTTCGGGTCATTACGTAAAACACGTAACTTTTATAAATTGGAATCATCGCGTCTCACCATTGAACAGATCTGTAAATCTATAATAGCTTGACTCCTCTCTATAATTAGAGATTTTTCCAACAATAATACAATTCTTTCTGGAGATAAAAACTTACTTATATTGTTAAACTTTATTTCTACCTCTTCCACGCTTTTATTATACCGCAAATGTAAACGTTTACAAGCTATTTAACATATTTAGCAAGAAACTTTTTAACGTGTTCATAATAGGCCTTAGGATGCGTAACAAAAGATTTTGCATGCTTAGCTCCTGGAACCACCCATAATTCTTTAGGGCCGTTGCTTGCTTTGTAATTTGCATAAACCATTTTCGTCGGTACAAAAGTATCTTTATTTCCGTGGATAAATAAAGTCGGAAGCTTATTTTTCTTCAACTGATTGACTGAGGAAGCATCCCCCATAAAGTAGCCAACTTTTATTCGGTTGATCCCACTCAGAATTTCAACTAATGGAAAACGCGGAACTGCCGGCATGCTATATAAGTCCTGAGCTTCGTGCTCAATCTCAGCCTTAACATTGCTGTAGCCACAGTCTTCAATAATTGCTTTTACTTGATGCGGCAGTTTTTCACCAGCAGTCATCATTGCAGTAGCACCACCCATGCTGACGCCAAAAATTACAATTTGCTTGGCTCTCGTCTTTTTGATGATCTTCTTAATCCACTTTTTAACGTCCGCCTTTTCAACCCAGCCATAGCCGATATACTTGCCTTGACTCTGACCATGTGCACGAGCATCTGGCTGCAATGTATTATAGCCTAACTTATGAAAAAGAGCAGCGTAAGAGCCGACTGTATCCTTATTATTCATATAGCCATGCAAAATAATTACTGTCTTTTTTGACTTGCCATCGGGAATATAATTAGCATCCAAACGATAATTGCCACCAGCCGACTGCATATACCATTTTTGCTTTTTAGCTGCGGCATACCATTTCTTCTCTTTATATAATGGATCTGTCTTTTTAATCTGGGTCGTATTCGCAGCAATAAAACTTTTTTGACCAGGAACACAGGCAACCTTGAAAAAATAAAAACCTGCCCCAACTAGTGCAAGACAAATTACTGTTATAATAGTAGCAATTGAAAGCCAAATCTTTTTGTGCTTCATAACTATCCTCTTTAATTCTATTCAATACTTAATATCAACAAGTATAGCACTTAGCACTTCGTATAGAAAAGAACAATTATGATCTTTAGCAACTTTCTAGAATTAATTGATAATTTGAATGAAAATCTCCATTTTTATATAAGAATCGAGCAACAAACTTTTCCTTTAAGCAAAATAACTGTCGCTCATAATGAATTCTTGGCAAATCCAGGCAAACGTAGCATGACCAAGAAGCAGATCGTGCAGCTCTTTGGTAAGATGCATCAACGCGGACTCACTTTACGAATTGACAATGACGGACAAAAACTACCCGTTTATGGCTTGCAAATTTCAATTGAAAAAGGAACTGCTACTTTAATGTGAAACCGCTTTTATAGAATGATACAATGAACATGCTAGAACTATTTAGAAAGTAGGCATGTTTTTGAAAATAATAAACAACAGAAAAATATAACGATCTTTAGTTTAGTTCTAATGATCATTACGACCGTTTACGGTTTCGGAAATGTTTCTATTTCTTATGAGCAGATGACCTATGCGGGAATTATTTGGTTTGTTTTAGCTGGCATTTGCTTCTTCTTCCCAGCTGGTTTAATGATGGCGTAATATGGTTCTGCTTTTCACGACGCTCAAGGTGGCATTTATTCATGGTTAGCCGGTTCAATCGGAGAAAAATGGGCCTTTATCGGTACTTTCGTTTGGCTGACAAACTGGGTATTATGGTTAGTCGCTAGTGCTTCCAGATTATGGATTTCCATTTCAGCTTTGCTCTTTGGAAAAGACACTACACAAAGCTGGAGCATTTTTGGATTGCATGGAACTCAATTAATTGGCTTGCTAGCTATTTTATTCATGCTTTTATCTACCTATCTCTGCTCTCGCGGAATGACAGGTATTAAAATTATGTCTTCGATCGGTGGAATCTTTATGATCCTGATGAATGTCATTTTTATTCTGACCAGTATCTTGATCCTATGCCTTAATCGCGGACAATTAGCTGAACCGATTCACGGCATTTCTAGTTTCATTGTTTCTCCTAACAAGAGTTTTCAAACACCGATTACAATTATCTCGTTCGTCGTTTATGCTATCTTTGCTTATGGCGGAATGGAAACGGTCGGCGGTGTGATCAACAATATGAAAAAACCGGAGAAAGAATTCCCACGTGGATTAATCATCGGTTCATTGTTCACCATTATTTCTTATGTCTTGATGATCTTTATGACCGGCTTTTCAGTCAATTATCAACAAGATATTCTTCATGGAAATGCAAATTCAGAAGTTTTCACCAATTACAAGTGGACTGTTGCGTTAGTTGTCTTTGTTGAAATTATTGTATGTACGGGAATTGTCTTCACGATCGTAGAGCCAATCCTTGAAGGAAATTACGCTACTGCATTCTGGACCGGCTTTGGTCCTGTCTTCTTTGCACTAATTGCTTGGATCTTCTATGAAGTTTCCAGAAGAAGAAATCATATTGATGAATAAAATAAAAATTGCAGCTGCTTTAATTAGCAACTGCAATTTTTTGTCTTATTTTTTCTATTTCTGCTTGTAAATTCGAACATGGTTCTGCGTACGAGCAAAATACCAGTATCCAGCTTCATCATCGCTTACTAATTCTTGGCCATCTGCGGGCAATTCCAAGGCTTCATTGAAAATCTTTTCATATTCAGCGATGCTCAACTTGCTTCTGCGATCAAGCAAAGCCTGATCGCCTTCTGGATCCAATTGTCTTTGATAATTATCAATTACATTGCCAGAATAGAATTCAGCCATCGCACCAGACCCATATGAGAATAATCCAATTAATGCGTTGTGAGACAATTCAGCATTTTCAAGCAAACTAAGCAAACTCATATAAAGAGATGCTGTATAAATATTCCCCACTTGCATGCTAAATTGCTTAGAAGCATCAAAATTGGTCATTAATCTTTCAGCCGTTCTTTCATCTTGATCTTCAATGGCAATTCGGTTAGCTTTCAATCCCTGCTTAGTAAAAGGCAAATGATAAATAATAGCGGAAAAGTCTTGCGTATTCCAGCCCTTTTCTTCTTTATAAGCATCAAACGTCTTTTTAAAGAAATCCAAATAAACTTGCGTCGAATATTTGCCTTCAACTAAGGCGGTAGAATGATCATTTGGCCGCCAGAAGTCGTTAATATCTTGACTATATGCACTATGACCATCGTTTAAGGCTAAAATCTTAGGTTCACTCTTAATCAGCATCGAAATTGCACCGGCACCTTGGGTTACTTCTCCTGGAGTTTTAATCCCATAACGGGCAATATCACTGCCGATCACGATCGCAGTCTGCTCAGGGTGAACACGAACAAAGTCGCGCGCAATCATCAAGGCTGCTGTTAGACCAAAACAAGCTTCCTTAACTTCAAAAGTTCTTACTTCTGGCTTCATTTTAAGAGCAGTTTTAACAAATAAAGAAGCAGATTTTGATTGATCAACACTGCTTTCTGTTCCAAAAACAAGCAAACCAACTTTATCCTGCTCGATCTTGTTCCAATAACGCAAGGTGGCGTTAATTCCCATTGACACAGCATCTTGAGTTTGGTCGGCAACGCTCATTTTTCTTTGGCCAATTCCAATTAGATATTTATTGGGATCTTCATTTCTGGCATTTGCCAAATCTACCATGTCCACATACTTATTCGGCGTAAAAAAGCCAATTTTATCAATTCCTACTTGCATAAAACTTATTTTTCTCCTCTTACTTCTTTTAAAAAAACCTCTGCATCTTTCATTGAATATTTTTTTGCTTTGCGCATCAATTTCAGAACCTGCTTTTTTTCTTCGTCATTCGCCTTTAAAGTGGCAACAAGGTTACGTGCTTGCAATTTCATATGTCCCGCTTGAATACCACTGGTCGAAATTGCCAAAATTGCCGCCAAATTGTTCGCTAAACCAACACTGGCAATAATTTCGGCTAGAGTCTTAGTATCAACTTTACCCAAAATTCGATAAACCTGCTGAACATCTTCACGAGCCGAAATGGAGCCGCCTACCGTGCCAATTGCTAAAGGCAGAGTTACTTCTCCGCAGAGCTTGTTATCTGCAACGATCCACTTTGACAAGCTGCGATATTGTCCATCCTGATTAGCTAGAACACCACAAGCCGCTTCAACGGCGCGATAGTCGTTGCCTGTTGCCAGCAGGACCGCATCAACGCCATTCATAATTCCTTTATTATTGGTCACAGCCCGATAAGGATTATCATGAGCAATCTGACTGAGCAAAGCAATTCTTTGGGCAACTTCAAGTCCACCAACGCTGGCTGGATCTAATGCGATTTTAGCCGTTGTCAATTGACTTGGATAATTGGATAAGATTGCAAACATTTTTTCATCAATGCCAGCATAGTTTTCTAGTTCAGCCGCCAAATATTCTAAAATCGAATTTGTTTTATTGGCACCCATCGCCTCTGCAGGATCAACCAATACTTTTAGATAAAGAAGGTCCTGCTTGACTTCGGCCTGGATTTTCTTTAGACCGCCGCCATGCTTAACCAAGGAGTTGAATTGCTGATTGGCTTTTTTAATCAAATCGGGGAAGGTTGTTTTTAGCATTTCTAAACTAAAGTGTTTATTAATCTTTAGAATGATTTGACCAAAAATCCCGTTCCGTTTGTTATCAGCTATGACGCCACCATTTTTAGCAAAAATACTCATGCCATGATTGGCAGCTGCAACCACAGATGGCTCCTCTGTTGCCATTGGTACCACATATTTTTGCTGATTGACAATTGCCTTTTGAACAAGGCCAACCGGCAAACGCAACTGGCCAATGACATTTTCACTTAATTTATCCAGCCGCGACAATACTGCATGATCAATTGCATCTAACTTGATGCCAGCAGCAAGCAGTTTTTCTCTTCTTTGTTCAGGACTAAGTTGATAAAATTTCATTATACGCGCTCGATTTCATAGGCAATTGCCTGTCCACCACCGATACATAGAGTGGCTAATGCCTTTTGCCCGTTTACCTTTTTTAAATCGCTGATTGCCGTTGTAATTAGACGGGTTCCCGTTGCTCCCAAGGGATGGCCTAAGGCAATTGCTCCACCTAAGATATTCAGCTTATCAGCCGGGATATGCAAGTCGCGTTTAAGAGCGACAGCTTGTGCCGCAAAAGCCTCATTAACTTCAAAGGCATCATAGTCATTAATTTGTGTTTTAGCCTTTTTTAGCAATTTTTTAACGGCGAAATATGGCGTATAGCCCATTAAACCTGGATCAAATCCAGCTTCTGCGAAGTCTCCAAGTTTAGCAAGTGGCTTTAGACCTAATTGGTCGCATTTTTCTTTAGTAGCTAAAATCAACATGCTTGCGCCATCATTTAAAGGTGAAGCGTTGCCCGCTGTCACTTTGCCGCCTTCTTTAAATACGGTTTTCAGCTTAGCTAAGGCAGACATACTTGTATCCGGACGAATGCTCTCATCTTGAGCTAAAGTCTCGCCATTAAGCGTAATTGGCAATATTTCATCCGCAAACGCATTTTCTTCAACCGCCTTGACGGCTTTTCTATGAGATTCAACACTAAAACGGTCCATTTCTTCTTTAGAAATATGATACTTCTCAGCAACGTTTTCCGCCGTGACACCCATGTGTTGCCCGGAAAAAGCATCAATCAAAGCATCGGTAAACAGAGTATTTCTTAAATGACCGCTTGGATTTTCTTTATCTTTTTTGTCAAGTACATACGGTGCATTGGTCATGCTTTCAGCACCACCAACGGCTACCAAATCCAGATCGCCCATCATCATCTGTCCTTGAGCTAGACGAACTGCTTTTAAACTCGAGCCACAGACGTCATTAACAGTTGTTGCGACCGTAGATTCAGGCAAACCTGAATTAAGTGCTACTTGCCGCGCCATATTTTCGCCTAAACCGGCTGCTATGACGTTTCCCATGAAGACAGCTTCAACTTCAGCCGGATCCAGATCAATCGCTTTTAAAGTCTCTTTTAGGGCCATTACGCCGAGATCAACGGCAGTTTGATCTTTAAAAAAGCCCTTATAACGACCAAAAGGCGTTCTTTTGGCTGCAACAATATAAATATCTCTCATCTAAAATTATTTCCCCTTTAGCTGTTTTTATATATACCTCATATATTATAAATAAAACCAAGAAAAAACTCAGGCATGATTGTCTAAGTTTTATTAATTCTTCAAATTATTTCTTTTCAGCAGCCAATTTCTTGCCTAAATTGATAATGTATTCGCGCAATTCATCTTTTGTCCTAAGATGATGCAAACCATATTCAATTGAAGTTTCAAGGTAACCTTCCTTGTTACCAACATCATGACGCTCACCCTTAAAGACGTGAGCAAATACTCTTTGGGTTTTGTTCATAGTATCGATCGCATCAGTTAATTGGATTTCGCCGCCACGACCTGGTTTTTGATGAGCTAAAATATCAAAAATCTCTGGCGTCAGCAAATAACGGCCGATAATTGCATAATCGCTTGGCGCTTTATCCACATCTGGCTTTTCCACAAATGCTTTAACGTTGATTAAGCCTGGTTCAATTTCATCAGAAGGTTCAATGACACCATATTTAGACACTTCTTCATGCGGCACTTTCATAACGGCAATTGTTGATGCGTGGGTTTTATCATAACGATCAATCAATTGTTTGGTTAATGGTTCTTTGTCATCCATTAAGTCGTCGCCAAGCATAACAGCAAAAGGCTCATCCCCAACGAAGCGGCGGGCCTTTAAAATAGCATCTCCTAAGCCGTTTGGATATGGTTGCCGAGTAAAGTACAAATTAACACCCAAATCGGTAATATCTTGCGTTAACTTAAGGAGTTTATTTTTACCTGTTTTGGCTAAGTCCTGCTCAAGTTCTGGGTTGGAATCAAAATGATCCTCAATTGAACGCTTATTTTTGCCAGTTACGATTAAAATATCTTCGATACCTGATTTTTTGGCTTCCTCAACGATAAATTGAATCGTAGGCTTATCAACAATTGGCAGCATTTCTTTTGGCATTGCCTTAGTTGCTGGTAAAAAACGGGTGCCAAGACCTGCAGCTGGAATAACTGCTTTTCTAACTTTCATAAATACACACTTTCTATTATTGATGACGTTTTTGCTGAATGTAAGAAGCAATTCGACCTGATGAATATTCTAAATCACCATATTTGATTCTAGTGATTGTCGCGTTAATGCTTGTTCCAAATAAGAAAAGCAAAGAAATAATGTTCAGCCACAACATGAAAATAATAAAGGTTCCAATAATGCCATAGTTTTCCCAACTGATAGGAAAATGATGCAAATAAAAGCCAAACAAATAAGACAGTGCTGACCAGCTAAGAACCGTAAAAATTACGCCAGGCCAAATAATTCTTTTCCGCAGCTTAATATTCGGCAAAACATAATTAAGATAAGCTACCGCAACTACCATCATCAGAATGATGACCGGATAGCGATAACTAAATATCTTTTTAATCTCTCCAACTGAAATGGACATAATTGGACGCAAGAACTCCAATACTTGCTGACCAAAAATCATTACTAAAGCAATTGCCGTAAAGACAATAATCATGAGCGCCGTCAAAAGAATAGTAAATGACCTTGTCCACAAAAAATTCAGAAAGGATAATTTTAACTCAACTGCATGAACGCCATAGAGTCGGTTCATTCCAACTCTAATTGCATTTACCATGTTCGAGAAAGACCAAATGGCCAAAATAATACCGAATGAAATATATCCGGTCGAATTATTTTTCAGTAAAGTGTTAATAATTGGCATGATATATTTGGAAACCTGATCCGGAAAAATAAGGTCCAAATAGTCTGCAATTGGCTCTGTATTGATATGAAATAGTGGCAGAACATTCCCAACAATAATTATGATTGGAAAGATTGAAAACAAAATATAATAGGCAATTACAATTGAACTTTGAAAAATTTCACCTTCAGCAAGCACTGAAGACAACTTTTTATAAAAAGAACCTGCTTGCTCTCTAAAGCGCCTGACAGAAGTCTTCATCCATATACCTTAGTCATCCATCTCATCAAAATGAGGCAAGTATTTTTCATAACCATCATATGGCTTTTGCAAAGTCAAAATCTTAGGACCATCTTTGGTAATTGCAAAAGTGTGTTCAAATTGGGCGGCTTTTGAACCATCTGAAGTAGCATAGTAAACCCAATCATCATTTGGATCATCAACAGTTCTTTGATCAATATGCCAATCGCCGCCTGCTTCAACCATTGGTTCACATGTAATAGTCATGCCCTCACGCAGGCGAAGACCATGACCGGCTTTCCCCCAGTGTGGAACTTCAGGATCTTCATGAATAGATGGTTGAATGCCATGACCAACTAATTCGCGAACGTCACCATAATGATGCTCATCTTCAACAAAAGTTTGAATAGCATGGCCGATATCACCAATTCTGTTGCCAAGAACAGCTTGATCAATCCCGAGATACATTGCTTTTCTGGTAGTTTCGATCAAATCTTGATCTTCTTTTGAAATTTTGCCTACAGGATAAGTAGTACATGAATCAGTTTCATAGCCATTAAGGTTGCAAGTTACGTCAACCTTAACAATGTCGCCTTCATTTAAAATGCGATCTTTTCTTGGAGTTTGGTGTGCAACTTCATCATTAACTGAGATGCAGGTACCATATTTATAGCCTTCGAAACCTTGTTCTGAAAGACGGCCACCCTTTGATTTAACGTATTTTTGGCACCATTCTTCAATATCCCAAGTTGAAATACCTGGTTTAATTACATCACGCAAGCCTTCAAACATTGATGCAAGAAGTCGGCCGGACTTTTGCATTCCTTGCAATTCACGAACAGATTTTATCGTTATCAAAATATTCTCTCCTCATCAAAAAAATAGTTATTTTTATTATAGCGTTTTTTAAAAGTTTGCTAAAGGATTACGATAATTATCAGAAATTATGTATAATAAAGGTTATATATGAGACGCATGAAAGGTAGAGTTATCATGAAAGCCAAAATTGTTTATGCCAGCCTGACTGGTAATGACGAAGATATAGCTGACATGCTTGAAGAAGATTTACAAGACTATGGCTTTGAAACAGACTCAAGCGACGTCAGTTTTGCGGATGCAAGTGAATATGAGGATGCAGATTTATGCATTTTCATTACCTACACTTACGGCGAAGGCACGATGACCGATGATTTGGCTGACTTTTACGACCAACTGAAAGATATTGATTTAAACGGCAAAGCTTTTGCGGTGATGGGTTCAGGAGACAAAACCTATGGTGAACACTTCTGTGAAAATGTTTTTGACTTCGAAAAAGCATTTAAAAAGTGCGGCGCCAAAGAAATCACAGCACCGGTAACCATTGAAAATGCTCCAGATGATGACGATATTGCGTTAATCGATCAAGCCGCAAAGGAAATGAATGAAAAACTAAATGGATAAAAATATGCAGCAAAATAAACGGGCTGTGGTTAGCGACGAAAAAAATATTCGTCATTTGGGGCAAAAGCTAATGAGACGTCATAGAAATTTATGTGTTTACATGCTTTTCGGTTTTGTCGCGGCTCTAATCAATACTGTGGCCTTCATGATCTTGCATCAGTGGTGGCACAGTGCCGTGGTGATTTCCAACACGATTGCTTTCATCGTTTCTAATTTGGCTTCTTTTTACTTTAATCAAAAAGCTGTCTTTATCAACAATGTCGACCATGAACATTCAACTTGGCATAAACTAGTAGCCTTTTTTACTTATAGAATCATTTCACTGATTCCAGATACATTGATTATGTTGGTTGGTCTTTCATGGCTCCATCTTAATGCCTTGCTTGTCAAAATTATTGATCAAATTTTAGTCGGAATTTTCAACTATCTGACGACCAGATCAGTCTTCCAAAAGCAAGAACATACAATGATTGAACGAGCAAAAATTCGGCTGGAACAACAAAAAGAAAAACATGAACACAAAAAAAGCAATGAGTAATCAAAACTCATTGCTTTTCTTTTATTCAAAATCCTTTGGTCTTGGACCTGTCTTGTCTGAGAAGTAGTATGCAATATCATCCATGATCCGATCAGCCGCATGACCATCCCCATATGGATTCTTTGCATTGGCCATCTTGTCATAGGCATCCTTGTTTTCCAAAAGCTCAAGCATGTTCTCTCTGACTTTATCCACTTCTGTACCCACAAGTCTTAAGGTTCCGGCTTTGACTCCTTCTGGGCGCTCAGTGGTATCTCTTAAAACAAGAACGGGCTTGCCAAGGCTTGGTGCTTCTTCTTGTACACCGCCGGAATCGGTCATGATGAAGTATGAACGTTTAGCCAAATTGTGGAAATCGACCACATCCAATGGTTCAATCAAGTGAATTCTCGGGTCACCGCCAAGAACTTCGTTGGCAACTTTTTGCACTCTTGGGGATAAGTGGACTGGATAAATGATTTCCACATCATCATGGCTGTCGATAACCTGCTTTATGACTTTGAAGACGCGGCGCATTGGTTCACCCTGATTTTCGCGACGGTGCATGGTTACCAAAATCACTTTGCTCCCAGGCGTAATTTCATCCATCACAGCGTGATGATAATCTTTTTGCACAGTTTCATGAAGAGCATCGATTGCAGTATTACCGGTCACAAAAATGCCATCTGGTTTGTGATTTTCTTTTAACAAATTAGACTTAGACAATTCAGTTGGTGCAAAGTAAAGATCAGCCATATCATCAGTCATTTGCCGGTTCATCTCTTCAGGAAACGGTGAATACTTGTTCCAAGTACGAAGTCCGGCCTCAACGTGGCCCAAAGTCGTTTGTTCATAAAAAGTGGCTAAGCTGGCAGCAAAACTTGTTGTGGTGTCGCCGTGAACTAGAACGATGTCTGGCTTTTCTTCTTGGATGACTTTAGCTAAATCATTCAAAACTTTTGAAGTAATATCCTCCAAAGTCTGGTTCTTGTGCATAATGTTAAAGTCATAGTCAGGCTTAATTTTAAAAATATCCAAAACCTGATCCAGCATTTCACGGTGCTGCGCACTAACAACCGTTACTTCATCAAAACGCTCATCTTTTTTCAGTTTTAAAACAAGCGGTGCCATTTTGATTGCTTCTGGACGCGTACCGAAAACCGTCATTACTTTTATTTTTTTCATTACGCTTTTTTTCCTTTATTTCATTGGATTAAGCATGATCACTGTCACTAAGCCCCAAACAAGAAATACACAAATTAATGCTGTGTATAACAAATATTTTCTTGTCTTTGGTGGCCGATTTTTATCCAAACCAAAAACCAGGCAAAAACAACCAATAATAATTGCGGCAGCTGCTAATAATAAATAAAGCATAAGTCTCTTTCTTATCCTAACTATTAAAAAATATGATCCTGGTGAGATTTGAACCCACGACACACGGTTTAGGAAACCGATGCTCTATCCAGCTGAGCTACAGGACCAGCACAAATTAACTTTATCATAAAATGACAGTTAATTCACTATGTAATAGATTAATATTTCCGACTAAAGAACGTCCGCGGATGATTCGTATCAGCGATTTTATCAGCAGCAAAAACAAACGGTGCCCAAATCGCCAATGCAATTAACATGTTGATTATTGCCAAGATAATTGCTCGCCAGTCATAATTGCAGGCCAAAAAGGAATTAAAAATCGGCGGCACAACCGATGGAACGGCAACTTGAACCGGATTGACCAAGCCCATAACGGTTATCCAATAAGAGAAAGCGACATTAACCAAGGGTGCCAGTATAAATGGAATAAAGTAAATTGGATTCAGAACAATGGGTAAACCAAAAACAACCGGTTCATTTATATTGAAAATTCCTGGAGCAAGTGCAACTTTGGCAATCGTGCGGTAATCACTACGTTTTGAAAATAGCAGAATCGCAATAATCAGCATCAATGTACCGCCCGTTCCGCCAAACCAGGCAAAAGAATCAAATGATCCTCTTACCCAAATAAATTTCGGAACTTGAGCATTTCGAGCAGCCGTGACATTGACATTTTGCGCAGTTAACCAAATTGAATCCAAAATTGGCGATAAAACAGCCAGACCATTTAGGCCGAAAAAGCCAAAGACTTGAACTAGCAGCGTGACAAGCATGACCACACCAAAGCCTTGACCTAATTTGACTAAAGGAATTTGAATTGCTTTCAAGAGCCAGTTGCCAAAATAAGTGCCCACAAATGTCTGAAAAAGATAATTGATTGCACCTACACCAAAGATTGCAAGAATTCCTGGAATCAAGGAATCAAATGCAGCTTGTTCAGCATGCGGCAAATTGGCCTGCAAATGAATCATGATCCGTGCTTTATAACATAATACATAAATGCCAAAGCCGAGTGAGCCGAATAAAATGGCAGTGAATATTCCCGTGGTTGAAAATTGCTCAATGCCAAAAGCTTGTTTGACCGTAACGTTTTCACCATGAAGCTTAATCTGTGCATAATTGGCAACGCTGATCATAAAACTGGACAATGAAATAATTGCTCCAGCCAAACGATTTGCTTCAAATGTCTTTGCCAACTGATAACCCAAGGAAACCGATAAGAATAACGCAAACAAGGCAAAACTGCCGCGCCAAACGATATTGCTGATTCTGGTCAACGGCTGCATGGCAAAAGCAAAGGTATCCCAACCCAATTGTGTTCTAGCAGCATCAATCAAGCTTTTAATCAGGACCGCTACTGATCCAGCAATTGTAATCGGCATTACTGAAACAAAAGCATTCCTCAAAGCTACCAACCACCGAATTTGAGCGATTCGGTTAGCAATTGGCAACAGATTATTCTCCATCCAATAAACTAATCGATTCATTTTTTCACCTTCAAATAATGTGGATGATAACCTTTACTCTTGTTCTTTCTCTTCTTATGCTTTTTAACTTTGGCAGTGACCACTGCCGTTGCCTCTTTTTTCTTTAGTTTTGGCTTCTTTTGCGTCAAATGATAGCCCGCAAAATAAACTCGCTTAACTTCAACTTCTCCAGCCAATAGCTTTTTCAGATCACGAAAATCATGATCATCGCCTAAAGTAACAACATAGCCTTCTTTATTCATCCGACCCGTTCGTCCAGCCCGGTGAAGGTAGGTATTAACCTCGCTTGGAATCTCATAGTTAATTACATAAGTTAAACCTGGAATATCCAAACCTCTCGCCGCTAAATCCGTTGCCAGCAGCAATTTGGTTTTGCCATTTGCTAAATCATGCAAGGCTTCTTCGCGACGCTGCTTGCTAAATTCATTAGCCAACAATTCAAATTTGGTTTTGGTGTGGCCGAAAATTCCAGCAAATCGGACCATAGTTTGATTTGAATCAAAAAAGAGAATCCCCTTAAATTGATCAAGTTTGGTCATTCTTTGCAAGAATTCTATTTTATGAGCATTATCGACTTGCAAGAAGTAGTGTTTGGTTGTCGTCTTTTGCTCTGGACGCACATCAATTAGTAAAAAGCGGCGGGCAAAAACATCTTCGGCATCCTGCGTTATTTCGGAATCAGTTGCGCCAAACAGCAAAATCTGTGCCTCACTTGCAAGATTCTGCCCTAATGAACTAAGCAATTCCATCTTAGTAAATTCCAATATGTCATCAGCCTCATCGATAACCAATGACTTAATCTGGGCTACTTTTATACGTCCGCTAGAAAAGAAGTCAAAAAAACGTCCTGGAGTGGCAACAACTACCTCTGGATGCTTTTTCTTCAGTTTATCTTCTTGACGCCCGCGATTACCAGCACCTACCAAGGACACTCCGCTTAAGCCTAGGGCATGCAAATAAGGATTAATTGCATGTCTGATTTGAACGGCTAATTCAGTAGTCGGCGCAATAATTACAGCGCTATTTGCTTCGCCCTTTTTGATTCTTTCCAAAACCGGCAACGCATAAGCTAATGTTTTACCAGTTCCTGTTTTAGCCAGGCAAACACAGCTGGCACCATTCAAAATGGCGTCATAGCTTTCTTTTTGAATTAAGGTTGGTGTTTCTTTATGTTCTTTTGCGAGAACTGCTTTAATTTTTTCTTGATACATTATTGTGTTAATTGTCCATATTTCTGTTTATATTGAGTAACCGAACCGTTATAAGAAAACATCGTTACTCCCTTTTCCAAGCCACTAACATCCTTGACTCGACCATTAGTAGTATAACGCCAAAATGCATATTTCATTTTATTTGGCTGCTTGCTGCCAGACGTGATAAATTGCGTTTTTGCCGGGAAAAATTTTGCATAATGATAATCGACCGCTACAATCACTTTCTTACCTGATTGCATTAATTTTTCTGCAAGCTGCCCCATTTTGCTTAGGTAGCTGCTCTTTGTACTGGCAACAGCCGGAATAAGCATAATTGGCAAACTGCCAGAATTATTGCCGACTTTTTTAACAAAATATTGATACTGCTGCTGAGGTGTTGACTGATTGCTAAAGTAAATCTCCGTGCCAAAAGCCAGCTTCGTTCCTTGAATCTGATCACGATAGGACAGATAGTTATCATCAAAATAAGATTGTCCTTGTGTGCCGCGCAAATAAACAAAAGAAATTCCGTTTGCCTGCAATTTATGCAAATCAATGTAATCAAAATCCTGCGTCAATTCTACGCCGATGACACTGGTATTCGAATTGCTGGGCAAGGTTGTTTGCCGGCGAAAATTAAGAAAACCGATGAAAAGACCTGCCACTGCTAAAACAAGCAACGTTAAAATCAACGGCAAAGTAAATTTATGATGAAACCTCTTCATCGCTTTTTCCTCCCTAACTAACTATTTTAACCAATCTTTTCTTCTATACCAAGCCCTTAATATTTTGTATAATAAAAAGAGTTTGATTTATGTTCTTTTCTGAAAGGTTGATACAATGAAAAGACAGATTTCCTTCACCCAGGCTCTGGCGACCGTAGTCGGATCAGTCATTGGTGCTGGAGTTTTTTTCAAAATAGGTACAATTACGGCCCAGACAGGCAGTACTTCAATGACCTTGTTTGTCTGGATATTAGCCGGAGTAATTTCAATTGCTTCCGGCTTAACCGTTTCTGAAATTGCGGCCAGTTTGAAAGTCAACGGGGCAATTAAATATTTAGACTATACATATGGCAGAGTGTGGGGCTTTCTCTTCGGTTGGGCACAAATGATCGTCTACTTTCCCGCCCAAATCGGAGCCTTAAGTTCTATCTTTGGCGTTCAATTTGTTTCTTTGTTTGGCATCTCCAATAAATTTTCCAATCTAATTGCGATTTTACTGGTTCTATTCTTATTTGGAATTAACCTAATTGGAACGAAAGTTTCCAGTAAAATGCAATCAGTAATTACGGTATTAAAAATTATTCCAATTGTTTTAATCATTATCTGGGGAATTTTCAATCAAAATCGAATCAATATTCAAATTTTGCCACTTACAGTTGGTGCCGGCAAATCAATGGCTGGTGGCCTAAGTCAAGGTCTTCTTTCAGCACTTTTTGCCTTTGAAGGCTGGATTGTAGTTACTAATCTCGCCAACGAAGTAAAGAATCCTGAAAAGGACCTTTCAAGAGCCATTATTGCTGGATTGTCCATTATCACTTTGATCTACGTACTGATCAATTATACCTTTTTGACTGTTCTGCCAATTCATCAATTAGTCAATAACAACAACGCTGCTTTTGAAGCATCGAGTAAATTATTTGGTCAATTTGGCGGCAAATTGGTAACTGTCGGCATTTTGATTTCGGTCTATGGTGCAGTTTTAACGCCTTTATGCTAACAGGGATGAGAACGCCGTATATTCTTGCTCAGGACAATTTGCTCCCTTATTCTAATAAGATTGGTAAAACTAATATCCATACTGGTGTACCAATTATTGGCGCCGTAATCGTCAATTTGATTGCAATCATTATGATTTTGCTAGGCAACTTTAATGTTCTAACTGACATGCTGGTCTTTGTCATGTGGACCTTCAATACAATGCTTTCAATTGCAGTTCTTGTTTTGCGCAAGCGGGAACCTGAATTAAAGAGACCATTCTCGGTTCCTTGGTATCCATTGATTCCACTAATTTCAATTATCGGTGGTGTTTTCATTGTTGTTTCCACAATTATCAACCAATTCATTCTTTCAATGATTGGAATTGGCTTAACCTTGCTAGGAATGCCAATTTATTATTACAAGCAAAAACAAAATAAGGCCAACAATAATTTAAAGAATTAATTTTTGTAAAAAAACCTTGCCGCTTTTGGGCAAGGTTTTTTATTTACCTTTTTTAATTACTTGGCATATTTATCAATAATTTCTGGCTTTAATACACCGATATAAGGAATATTACGATACATGTTTAAAAAGTCTAAACCGTAGCCAACAACAAATTCGTTGCCAACTTTTGAACCATAATAATCGACTGTGACGTCAGTTGTTCTGCGAGCGTCCTTATTCAAAAGAGCACAGCACTTAACGCTCTTAGCTCCGCGACCCTTAATTAGGTCCCTCATAAACTTCAACGTTAAGCCAGTATCAACAATATCTTCGATAATCAACACATCGCGATCTTTGACATCGGCACTAAGATCTGTCACTACTTTAATTTTTCCAGTAGATTCAAAACCATTGCCATAACTGGAAACATCAAGGAAATCTAATTGATGGGCAACATCCATTTGCCGGGTAACATCAGTTAAGAAATAAATTGCGCCTTTTAAAGCACCAACAACCAATGGTTTTTTGCCAGCATAATCTTCAGTTAATTGCTTGCCCAAGCGGACGCACATTTCATGAATGTCATCTTCAGTGAATAACTTATGATCAATAATTTGATTAATATTATCTGCCATTTTGTTTAAATATTCCTTTACTAATAATCATTAATAAATACTCGATAAAAGTGATTATAACATCTTTATATAAAAAAGCGCTAGTCTCAGCGCTTTCTCTTAACCTTTTTAAAAATTATGCTTATTCTTGATCAGCATTTTTTTCACTTTCAGGTTTAACAATAAACCATCTCATAAAACCTTGCTCAATACTATCAAGTTTGAAATTGTAACCTTCAATTGTGATGGAATCACCCTTTTTAAGATCAGGATAATGTTCCATCATATAACCACCAATAGTAATAATATCGCTATCTTGAAAGCTCTTCAAATTAGTATGGAAGTAGCGTTCAAAATCATACAGGGTAGTTTTACCAGAAACGTGAACATTGCCTTCTTTATCCTTAATGATGTAATCATCAGAAACATCATCAATTTCATCTTTAACGGAACCAAAGAGCTCTTCATAAATATCTTTATCAGTTACAATTCCGCTCGTACCACCGTATTCATCAACTACCAAAACAATTGGTGTATGTTTTTGAATCATCAAATGCAAAATATCTTGAATTGGCATTGATTCAGGTACAGCAATAATTGTCCGAATAATTCTGGTTACAGGGACGTTGTTGTCCACTTGGTTTTGCTGAACTATGTCATAAGCATAAACATAACCAACGACGTCGTCTTTATCATTATCACGAACAACTGGAAAACGACTGAATCCTTCATCCAAATACATTTTAAGGGCTTGTTTAATTGTGTCAGTTGAATCAAGAACCGTTAAGCGTGTCCGGTCAGTCATAATGTCCTTTGCAACTTTATCATTAAGCTCAAAGGCACGTTCCATGTAAGTTAAATCATATTTATCAAGTGATCCACCATGAACGGCATTTTGCGATAACTTAATAATTTCAGACTGTGAATAAATTTCGTTTTCTTCGTCAGCCGGCTGGAATCCCATTAACTTTAATAGTCCATTGGAACTCTTGTTTAAAAGCCAAACAAACGGATAAACCAAGGTATGGAACCATTGCAGCGGCGTAATGATACCCATTAAAATTTTGACCGGCATATCAATTGCAATATTCTTAGGCACGATTTCGGTAACGACAACTTCCAAGTAAGTTAACAAAATCAAAGCTAAAATAGTACTGACTGATTTTACCAATGAAAGATTCATTGGCGTCAACTTAAATAGTTTTTCAAGAATGGCAGCAATTGTATCACCCGAGAACCAACCTAAAATAGCACCAACTAAAGTAGTACCAACCTGGGTAGTTGACAAATACTCATTCAGATTGCGAACCATATGCAATCCCCGTTTTACTTTTTTCTTGTTGCCCTGACCATTACTAAGCATATCTTCAAGTTGACTGGCACGAGTCTGCACTAACGCAAATTCGGCAGCAACGAAAAAGGAAGCAAAGATAAAAATAATCAGTGTTGCAATCAAATTTTCAATTATTTCAGGATCACTCAAAATTTTGTCACCTTTTTAATAAGAATTTATAAAATCTTCCGTTTACTTTCATTCTACCATTCTTATAAAAACTTATTTACTCAACTTATAAATCTTTTCAAATGGTACTCTGTCTGGGTAGAACTTTGGATCATTTACTTCTGCACCATTGTCGCGATAGCCAAGTGCAATTGCCATTCCGACCATTTCATTTTCAGAAATGCCGGCATATTTGCGAACCAGGTCAGGATAAGAAACCGATGAGTGCGCGGGCATTACTGAAATACCGTTATTAATTGCTGAAAGCTTCAAGCTTTGTGCAAAGATTCCCAAGTCAAAAACAGACCAAGCTGGGGAAATCTTAGGAATGGTCAAAAATGCAATTGCTGGTGCATTAAACATTTCCTTATTTGCTTCATTAAACAAATTAAGCTTATTTCTAAAAAAAGTATGTCTGCGAAGCACCCATTGTTGCCATGTTGCGACTTGGAAAAGTATCCCAATCAAGCGAAAGCATTGATGCAAAGTCTTCGCTTGGCTCTTTGCCAGAATCAGCGTTTTCCATTTGTGCCTGCTTTAATTTAGCTAAACTGCCACCCGTTACCATGTAGACGTGCCATGGTTGAGAATTAAGCAAGGATGGTGAATGCTGCGCATCTTTAACAATTTTAGCCAGCAATCTTTCATTTACTTTCCGGTTAGTAAATTTACGGGTTACTCTTTCCTTTTTAAAAACTTCATCAAAATCCATTTAGAAGGCCCTCCTTATTTCTTAGTTTAAATTATATTAAAACCAGAATAATTTTTCTTACTTTTGCTCTTCTTTCTTTGCTTTTTTTTCGGCCTCTCGCTTTTTAATTGCTTCTCGCATCGCCAAGTCATTCTTGTGAACAGTATTAAGAGCCGTTATTGTCAATTCTAAACCACCAATACAAATTAATATTAGACCTAATGGAAACAAAAAGAAGAAATGCGGATTATTTTTTAATGGCGCAACAATCCCCCAACAGAGAATTCCTGCAATCATAATTACAATTCCTATAACAACACTTTTGGTACTTGGTCTATATCTTTTCATAAAATCACTCTTTCAAATATTTCTTTAAGGCTGTTACCTGCTTCTGCCCTTCATTAATTCCAATCTGGTAAATGCGCTTTAATTCATCCTTATTAGTCTCAACCGTACCAATTTCAAGCGGATATGGCGGACGAATCACAAAAATCTTCTTTTCCTTTTCTTGCCGTTCAATTTCATCAAGACAGCGATTATAATCTTGTGATCGTGTTTTTATTTTCTTTAAAATGGCTGGATATTGCCGTAAAACCATTTTCTCAATTGGCCACAATTTATCTTTGCCTTTGCGATATTCTCTAGGCTGAGTAGTTATCACGACGTTTAAATCATAATGCTTTTCTACAAAGGTCAATGGTATTGAGTCGGAAACCCCACCATCAAAATAGTAATGTCCTTTAATGGCGACAGGATGTGCAAAAAATGGAATAGAAGCCGAAGCTCTAACCCATTCAAGGTCCGTATAACTGCCATCCCTTAAAAGATGATAGTCAGCTTCACCAGTCTCAACATCAGTGGATACGCTCCAAAATTCCATTGGATTTTCTCTAAAAGTTTTTTTATCAAACGGATCGTACTCTTCAGGAATCAAATGGTAGCAAAAATTTGCCGCATATAAATTGCCCGATTGAAACCAAGACTTCCAACTGGCATAACGTGGATTGCCAGCAAAACGTAAATTATAACGCAATACTCGTCCAGGCTGTTTAGATTTCAGATTAACGCCAAAAGCCGTACCAGCTGATACGCCAACTGCTCCGTCAAAAGTTACATTGTTTTTCATCAAGACATCAAGAACGCCAGCGGTAAACATTCCACGCATTGCACCGCCTTCAAGAACTAGTCCCTTTTTCACCTGAACACCTCCATATTTACTCTACTTATTATTTTATAACAAAAAAGTCCCGACTAAACGTCGGAACTTCAAAACTATCAAATTACCTATTATCAAATTGAGGTTAATTTAACTCTCGGGGGGGAAAAATATTTAACAAAACAATTAGTTAAAATGAATAGTTTGTGCTTTTTCGGAATGCTGAATGCTTCGCTTTTCAATTGGATCAACAGCCTTAAGCAGATCCATGTTAGTGTAAACAACAATTACACTGTCATCATAACCGGCATCAGTAATTTGTTTCAGGTCCATTGTGGCTAACTGATCACCTGCTGAAACTTGATCGCCTTGTTTAACATTAGTAGTGAAAGGAGCACCTTTTAACTCTACTGTATCAAGACCTAAGTGAATTAAAAGCTCAAGACCCTCTTTAGTTTTAATTCCAATTGCATGCTTAGTTGGGAAAACAGTAGAAATTTCACCGCTTACAGGAGCATAAACATTGCCATCATTTGGCTTAATTGCAAAGCCATCACCTAACATCTTTGTTGAAAAGACGTCATCTTTAACATCAGTAATTGGCATCAATTCACCACTTACTGCTGCTAAAACTTCAGTACCAGTAGCTTTCTTTTTCTTAAAGAAATTGAACATAATTATAACCTCAACTTTTTATAAACTCATTAAAAGGATAAATCCGAAACAAATTACTAAAAACAAACCGGAAACAATGCTGACAACTGTTACTGTTGCATCACGCTGCCCATTCTTAAGACTTTTTGCTTCGTGAATTCCAATTAAAGCCATCACAAAACAAAGGAAATTGCCAACAAGAATTTGACTTATAGCTTGCCACATCATGAAGAAACGATAATTCTCATAAGTTTCAAGCACTTCTTGTTCCTTCAGTAATAAATAGTATCCTGTCATCAAATCAACGAATGCGATGATCACACCCACTGCAACCGCTGGTTGTTTGAACATTACTGTCCATGATTGCTTGCTAGCGAGAATGCGCATTTCAATCATTAACCAAAGAGCAATTGGGATTAAAAACAAGATGTAAGAATACCATTCAATGGTTCGATTTGCATCTAAATGTACCGTTCTTGCAATTCGGTCAAGTAGATTCGAAAATTTGCGTTTACTTACTGCCCACATCACGGTTCCTCTTTTCATTATGAAAGGCTGAATAATCACTAACCAATAGATCAACTAAACAATAGGCTGGAGTAAAGGCAACCTCTTGGTTATCTTCAGGTCCTTCCAAAAAACTACAGTTGGAAAATACATATTGTATTTCGTTAAAGATGCTAATTTATTTTGCTTCATGTTGGTTAATGAAACCAAAACAAACTTATCCGTCCGCAACTTCAATTTTGCAATTTCTTCATTGATGATCTTACTGTCACCCGAAAATGAAATAATGAATAGTACATCACCTTTTTTAGCATTTCGACTTGCAGCCTTAAGCTCATCGACAGCAGAAGGCAAAATTGTCGTATGTAAACCAACCATGAATAACTCATGTGAAATGTATTGTGCAATTAGCTGCTGTTCCCATCCAGTTGAAAAAAGATAGACCATGCTTGCATTATCAAAAGCTTGATATAGATTTTTCAAATTCAAGCTATGAAAATACTTTACAACATCAGCTGTTGCCTTTAACAAATCATGAGCAAAATCACTATGGGCTCTAATTGCTCGATTCTCAGACGAAGCAAGTTCATGGAGATCAAACTTTAATTCACTATAACCACTAAGTCCTAATTTCTTGCAGAGTCTGAAAATAGCGGATTCTGAAACATACAGTTTTTTTGCTAATTTAGACAAACTGAGTTTGCTGCAAGATTCTGGGTTATTTACAACAAATTGAATGATCTTTTTTTCAGAATCATTCAATTTATCGTTATTATTTAAAATCATTGTTTTTAGATTTGCCATAACTCGTGCCTTTAAATACATTCAAAATGTAAATATATTTTAGCACAAGTTAACAATCGCTTACAATTACATTAAACTCTTCATGTTATCGACAATTTGATCTGCGTCTAAGCCAACTACAATGTCAACTTCTTTTTCATTATCTTTACGTTCGACTTCTTTAGCATCGTACTTCTTGAAGTCAACATCGTTAGCAACTTTGCTCATATCAACAACATGAGCTCTTACTCTAGTTGAGCAGCTGATCAAATCATTAATATTGGATTCGCCACCAAGCAAGTCGAGGTAAGCAGTAGCTCTTTCAATATATGGATTATCTTGAGCAGTTGATACTTGAGCAGCGCTTCCGCTTTGTTTTATCAAGTCGTTCATTTTATCAAGAACTTGAGGAACATCAAGACCTACAATAACTTGAATAGCTTTACCATGGTGAACAACGTTAACAGCCTTGTTTGCCTTGAATTCTGAGTCAGGAGCAACCTTGCTTGGATCTGCAACAGATACACGTAATCTAGTAGCACATGAGCTCAATTCGGTAATGTTTGAAGCACCACCTAATAAGTCAAGGTAAGCAGTAGCTCTGGCAATGTAAGGATCGCTAGCATCTTTGCCAGCTTCCTTAGCAGCCATCTTTTGTTTGTATTCTTTCTTGTTAATAAGTTTAACATCTTGATCATCAGCTTCACGACCTGGAGTGATGTAGTTAAACTTTTCAATCATAATCTTGAAGACGAAGTAAGTAATAATACCGAAGATAATACCAACGATAAATTGCATTACATAAATCTTCCAGTGGTGTTCCCACAATGGCAACCAGTTCTGGGATGCGATACCAATAGCACCGTCTGACATGAAACCTCTTAAACCAAATGCGTACATCACAGTGTTCATCGTAGCTGACATTACTGAGTAAACAACCCAAAGAACTGGAGCTGCGAACAAATAGGTAAAGTCAATAGGTTCAGTAATACCTGCTAAAACTGAAGTTAAAGCAGCTGGGATAAGCAAAGCTGAAGTTTGCTTCTTCTTGTTCTTCTTAGCAGTTGCGTAGAAGGCAAGACAAATAAATGGAACTAAGAATACTTTTTCGTTACCGTAAAGCTGGAATCCTTCCATTGGTGCTAATTGAGCCAAAGGACGAGAACTTGCGGCATATTCTGCCAAGTGCTTCAACCAGTATGGTTGCAAACCACCGGCAACAACGGCTGGACCGAACTGGAATGGAATGTATACCAAGTGGTGAAGTCCAGTAGGAATCAAAATACGGTTTAAGAAGTTATAAACCCAAATACCGATAAATCCACTGCTTACAATGAAGTTTTGCATAGCGGCAATACCGCTTTGGACTTTTGGCCAGCCCCAGCAAGTAAGAAGTGCTAATGGAATCATTGCAAAGAATGCAAGGAAATAAACATAAACTGAACCTTGGAAAATACCTAACCAATCAGGCAACTTCTTATCGAAGTATTTGTTGTGAAGCCATCCAACGATCAAGGCAACTACCAAGGCACCCAAGATACTGGTATCAAGAGTCTTAATACCGGCAATGGTAGTCAAACCGTTGTTAGTAGCGTTTGAGACAATTTGAATCTTGTCAAAGTTTGGAATACCAAATGCGCTGCCCCAGTGTGACAACATAGCACCGATAAAGTAGTTATAAGTCAAGTAAGTGATTACTGACTCCATGGCAGCTCTACCTCTAGCTTTGTTAGCTAAACCAATAGGTAAACCTACCGTGAACAAAATTCCTTCTTGGTTGAAGACTGTCCAACCACCGGCTGAAATTGTATCCCAGATGTTGTACCAAGTGGTACCTGGGTTTGCAAGTGAACCGAACAACGTTGCGTTATTGAACAAGCTACCAAGAGCTACGACAATACCCGCAAATGAGAATAGCATAACTGGGACGAACATCGCAGCCCCAAAACGCTGTATTTTCTGCATCATAATTATTTCACCTCTAAAAACTATTTAAGTTCTGGCCAATATGGTTTATTAACAACCATCATGTCATCAAGAATCTTCTTAGCAACGCTTGCATCTGGAACAGTCTTGTTCAAAGTGAAGGCTTGAAGCATCTTGTTGTATGAATGTTCAACATATGCATCAACAACTAATTTTTCACAAGTTTGTTGTTCCATCATCAAGCCGCGTTGGAATCTACCAGCCTTACCAGTAGCAAGTGGTTGAATACCATCTGCGCCGTAGAGGCAAGGAACTTCGACAATTGAATCTGGATCCATATTGGAGATAGCACCATTGTTAGGACAGTTGGCTAAGAACTTTTCATGAGTGTTGTAAGCAATTGCGTGGCAAATATCTACAATATATTCTGAGTGAAGTCCTGAAATGTCCCAAATGTTATCTTTAGCAGTACCAGCTTCAACAATTCTCTTGCATTCGCCAAAGACAATCTTTTGACGGTGTTCAAGAATTTCATCAGTACGAGTGTGCTTTGGATTTGCATTAGCAACTTCGTATTGTGGGAAGTAGTAGTATTGCATGTAAGTGTTTGGCAAAGTGGTTGGATCTAATGAGTAGCAGTCTTTAGCTTTCTTAAAGGTTGCTTCCCAACTAGCTTCAGTATCTTTATCATAGTCGCCGCCAACCCAGTAGCCATTTTTAGAAACGTAGTCCTTAAGCTTAGGCATTAAGTCTTCGCCAGTCTTCTTATTGCGAACTGACTTCCACCAGCCGAAGTGGTTTAAACCATAGTAAGTGAAGTCTAAGTCGTGGAATGAATCCAAACCACAGATCTTAGCCATTCTGTTCATAATGTCGATAGGCATGTCACAAATGTTGATAACCTTTGCATTTGGACGAAGACGACGACAAGCTTCAGCAACAATGGCAATTGTGTTTGAATAATTAATCATCCAAGCATTTGGTGAATACTTTTCCATCCAGTCAATAATTTGAATAATTGCTGGAATAGAACGTAAACCATAGGCCATTCCTCCGGGTCCGGTCGTTTCTTGACCATTAACACCGTACTTCAAAGGAATCTTTTCGTCTAAGCTTCTCATATGATACTTACCAACACGAATTGAACCCATTACGAAGTCAACATCAGTAAAGGCTTTCTTTGGATCGGTGGTGTATGAGAACTTAATTTGTGGCGCTCTTTCTTTAATGATGATTTCTACGGCTTTTGCAATTTTTTCTTGACGTTCTGCATCGTTGTCATAGAACTTTAATTGTCTAAGTGGAAACATGTCTTGACTTTTGATCAAGTCAAGCACGAAGCCTGGTGTAAACGTGCTACCGCCACCGGCGATAACTACCGAATACTTCTTATCATTAGCCATTTAAAATTACCTCTCAATATATCTAAAACCTAAGGCTAAATCGAATGATATCAACTTTTGAAAAGCCTTATTAAGCAGTCAGCTAACTTACAGTTTTATTTATACCATAATTTTAGAGTTATGTAATCGCTTTCTCTGACTATTGAAAATTTATTTCAGCGTTTGAATGATTTGTTTCATTTTATGAAATATATTTCAAAGCTAAAGAAAATTATTAAGCCTTTATTTTAAGACTAAAATAAACTGATGTATAAGTGCTTTCTTTTGGTACAAATGTTATTTTATTTGAGTTATAACTTGACCGTCAATTTTGATGCTTGGAATTCGTTTCAGTATTTACGAAACTCTTACATGCTCTAATAAATAAAGACAAAATAAAAATCACAGCCTTTCAACTGTGATTTCTATTAATCTATTCTATTGTTTTGTCCTAATTAAGACCTTCCCATTTCCATCCGGTAACTTCAGGAATATCCTTACCATTATCACGAATGTATTGATGGTGCTTAGCAAGCAAGTTATCCATTTCATTTACAAAGTCCGCATTCTTGCCAGCCAAACTTGGAATGCTTTCAACAGCATCTTTAGCCAAATCGAAACGATCAAGGTGGTTCAAGACACGCATATCAAATGGAGTAGTGATATCACCATTTTCTTCATAGCAGTGAATATGAACATTGTAACGTTTACGGCCGAACCAGATTGATTGCATCATGCTCTTGTAGCCGTGCCATGCAAAAATAACTGGAACATCGCTTGGGAATAGACGATCAAATTCTTCTTGTGAAATAGCGTTAGGATTATCCGTCGTGTTCATCAATTTCATGACATCCACAACATTGATGTAGCGAATCTTAAGTTCTGGGAACTTCTTGTGCAAAATATCAATCGCTGCTAAAGTTTCCAAAGTGGGTTCAGTTTCAGTTGAAGCAAAGACAACATCTGGTTTTGCACCCTTGTCAGTTGAAGCCCAATCAATGTAGCTTAAGCCTTTGTCAGCAAGTTTTTCAGCTTCTTCAATTGAGAACCATTGTGGACGAGGTTGTTTAGAAGTTACCAAGACGTTGATACATTCACGATCTTGAAATGCCTTATTAGATACAGCAAGCAAGGTATTTGTATCTGATGGCAAATATTCATGAATCAAGTCTGGACGATTCTTTTCATATAAGTGAGTCAAAATACCTGGATCTTGGTGAGTGTACCCATTATGGTCTTGTTGGAATGCTGTTGAAGTTGCCACGAAGTTAAGAGCTGGGTAATCGTGACGCCAATATTGTTCCTTAGCTTTACGAAGCCATTTCATGTGTTGCGTAAGCATTGAATCAACTACGCGACCGAATGCTTCATAAGTTGCAAAGAAGCCATGACGACCAGTCAAAACATATCCTTCAAGGAAGCCTTCATCTTGGTGTTCTGATAATTGTGAGTCAATGATGCGGCCGCTTGGAGCCAAGTTTTCATCATTTGGTTCATGAATTTCTGGTTCCCATTGACGCTTTTGATCATCAAGTAAGCTGAACAACCGGTTGGACTTAGATTCATCAGGTCCAAAGCCTCTGAATGTATCAGGGTTAAGTTTAGCAATTTCATCCAGATACTTAGCCCATTCAACCATGTCTTGTGCTTCCATTTGACCTGGCTTAAATTTCAAAGCATACTGGCGGTAATCTGGCAAATTCAAGCGCTTAGGGTTCTTACCCCCATTAGTGATTGGGTTCATAGCCATTCTGTGATCGCCCTTAGCAGTGTTTTCGGTAACGATTTCTTTAGGAGAGCCGTCTTCATTGAACAACTCTTCAGGCTTGTAGCTCTTAAGCCAATCAACAAGCATATCCTTGTGTGTCATATCGCCTTGTGCGACTGGAATTGGAATTTGGTGAGCACGGAATGAGTTTTCAATTGGGTTGCCATCCAAGTCCTTCTTTGGGCCAGTCCATCCCTTTGGGCATTGGAAGATAATCATTGGCCAATGTGGCAAACTTGCGTCATTGTTTTCACGAGCATGCTTTTGAATAGCTTTGATTTCTTCAATGACTTCATCCATGGTCTTAGCCATTTCTTCATGAACTTGCATTGGATCCTTTTCACCATCGAAACGGCCACCCTTAAAGACAGAAACAAAATGTGGATCCCAACCCATGCCGCGGAAGTATTCAGTTAATTCTTCATCGCTCATTCTCGCAACGATTGTTGGGTTAGAAATCTTGAAACCATTAATTTGCAAAATAGGAAGAACGGCACCATCTTTGATTGGATTGATGAACTTGTCACTGAACCAACTTGCTGCAAGTGGGCCAGTTTCAGCTTCACCGTCACCGATTTCAACAGCGGCAATTACATCAGGATTATCCAAAATTGCACCGATACCATGTGAAAGTGAGTAGCCCAATTCCCCACCTTCGTGGATTGATCCTGGAGTTTCTGGAGCAGCGTGAGAGGCAACACCACCTGGGAAACTGAAGCGCTTGAATAATTTTGCCATACCCTTTTCATCTTGAGTAATTTCTGGGTAGCGTTCAGTGTATGAGCCGTCAAGGTATGAGTTAGAAACCATTACTTGGCCACCGTGACCGGAACCTTCAATATAGAACATATCTAAATTATATTTCTTAAGTACACGGTTTAAGTGAGCGTAAATAAAGTTTTGTGGAGCAATTGTTCCCCAGTGACCGATTGGCTTTGGCTTTACATCTTCAGCAACTAAAGGGGTCTTAAGAAGAGGATTCTTCATTAAGAAAAGCTGCCCAACTGACAGATAGTTGGCTGCACGCCAGTACGCGTCAACACTCTTTAAGTATTCTTTTGAATCGTAATCGACTGACATTTTCTTCTCCTTTTAAATAATTTTGAAAAGCTGATACATTTATATTGATATTTTGACTACGACTATATAATACCAATTTCTAGCAAAAGTTCAACTATTTTTTAAATTGGTACCTTCCAATTATGATAAGTGCTTTATTTCTGCTGTCACGCTTAAAAGATTGTTATAAAAGCATTTATCATTTTTGGGCTAAGTGTTTGCTTTGCGATATGCTTAATAATGCTTATTTAATACTGCTAAAATGCTTACTAAACTAAATAACTTTTTGAAAAGCTGTTAGCCTTTGAGATGGAGGAAGAAAAATGACTCAAAAAGAACGTTTGCTAGAAATTAAAGAAATGCTAAAAAGCAGCATCGGCTTTCTACACGAAAACTAGCTGAACATTTTAGCGTCGCCTTTGATACAGCAAGACGCGATGTATTGTGATTAACTTCAAGCGGTCAAGCCGTTCGTATTCACGGCGGTTTGATGGAGCTTGAACATAATACCGTTCCAGACTTCTTAGTCAGAAGTCAAATTCAATCCCCCGCTTAAAGAAAAAATGGCTAGAAAAACCAAGCGTTTTATTCATCCTGGGCAGTTAGACTTTATCGCTCCTTCGACAACCTTGGAGCAGCTTTGCCATATGATTGCTGGCATTGATTTACAAGTTGTCACTAATTCAGTTGATAATGCTTTTGCTTTGATGAATTCTCCACTTCCTGGTGTAACGATTTTAGGTGGCAAGCTCTATAAAAAAGATCATTATCTTGCTTCATCTGATGCTCTAGAGCAAATAAAAAAGCTGCGTTGAAGCGCAGCTTTTATCGGAACATCCAAAGTTTGTCAAGATGGTATCTAATTCTTCCCCTTACTTATCAGCTCCATTGAGCAAAATTGATGTCGTCATTACTGACACGCCAATTCCTACTGAATTTAGAAATGCGTTTACTGAACGGACGCAAATTATTCCGGTGATGAGGAAGGATAGTTATGCTTAGTCTCTTTAACAAATTTAATCCTAATCAGCAAAAAAGAAACCGATGAAGTTTATCAATTATTGCAAAAATTTTATGATAGCTTTTTTGGCAATATGTATGGCCATGAAGCATTTGCCGTTAACGAGTCAGCAGCAAAAGCTGATGAACGAATTGAATTTAAAAACAAAGCGGGTAAGCTTGAGCTATGTTTACACCAGTCCCCTGAATGATGCCAAACAGTTCATGCCTTTCTAAAGACCTGTTCTAATTACGATGAATATAAAAAGAGTGCAAGCCGCACATGGTTTGCACTCTTTTTTAACGATTTAAATTGACGAAAGTATTAAACCGCATGTAATGATAATGAACGCGCATATTAGAAACTTCAAATGGCGTCCCATCATCCAAGAAGAAAATCCCTTCCATTACCCCTACAGGTTCTGTTGACTTCAACTTCATTTTTTCTTGATCTTCTTTGTTTGATGGCTCAACAGTAATATTCAAAAAGGATTTCGTTACTGTTTTATTCTGTTCATCTTCCAAATAATTAAACAAAGACTGCTGCAAGGTTTCTGGTTTTAGTTCCGGCATAATCTTGATCGGCAAATAGCCGCGCTCAATTAGGAAAGGCTGCTTATCTAGCAAACGCAGACGTTTAAATTCATAGACAAAATCATTTTCATTCAGAAACAGGTCCTGGGCAATCTCCTTGGGAGCCTTAATAACATGAAAATCCAGCAATTTAATTTGCTGCTTTTTGCCTGGAACTTTAAAACTATCTGTCAGTCCCAAGTTTGATCCTTCATAGCGAAATAATGCTTGGTTTTTCAAATACAGCGGATTGATAAATGTGCCGCTGCCGCGTTTTTTAAAAACAATTCCCTGATCAGCCAGCAGCGCTAACGCCCGCTTCATTGAAGAACGACTTACTTGATAAGTCTGAGCTAAAGTCCGTTCATCAGGAAGGCGCATCCCATTAAAACTATTACTCAAAATTTTGTGCTTTAAATCGTGCATCACGCTGCGATAAACATAATCTGCCATTTATTTTATTCCTTGATCTGCTTGGTTAATACTATTAGTAAACCAGCGACTAAATTTCTCAAGATCAACATCAACTGCCACTTCGGCATTCGGCTGACCACTCATAAAATCAATTACGCTTGCTCCATAAGTAAAACGACCGGCAAGTTCAATCTCTACTCTCGCCTTTTTTATCACAAAAGCCTCAGGACAAAGAATCAGTGCTACTGCGGTTGGATCGAAAATCTTAATTCTTGGATCGCCATCTGGTTCTTTAATATGCGAAAACAAGCCGTACAGCATCTTGCCAACCTCACCGCAATTTTTAATTTCTTCCATTTGTTGCGGCGTAATGTGAGTTTTATTGCCAATTTCCAAAGGAGCTACCTTAATTTCAACCCCGCTGTGGAAAACCACTTGAGCGGCTTCTGGGTCGCCAGCAATATTATATTCTGCAAGTGGACTGTGATTGCCGCGTCCAATATTGCCACCCATGATTACGATTTGAGCAATATTTTCTACAACGTTTGGATATTGTTTTATTAAAAGCGCAAAATCTGTTAACGGTCCAATGCCGAGCAAAGTTACCTTTTTAGGACTATCCATAATGGCATTGTGCATAAGGGTTGCAGCCAGACCTGGGACAAGCAACTGCTCATTTGCCTCAGGAAAATCATAACCTGCGACCCCAGTCTTGCCGTGAACCGAAGCGGCAGAAATCATTGGTGCGACTAGTGGTTGATTTGCACCTGCAACTACCGGAACTTTTGTATGCAAAAATTCTTCTAAATTTAAAGTATTCTGCAGAGTATATTCTAGTGCAACATTGCCCCAAGTTGGCACCAGCATTTTGACATCAAACTCAGAAGCAAACAAGCTGATAGTCATGGCAGCAATATCGTCAATTCCGGGATCTGTAGAAATAATTAATGGCTGTTTTGTCATTTAAATCGTCCTTTCAGCATTTATTCGTGTAAGTTAATCATACCAAAACTCGACTGGACTTGTTGTTTTTATTCAAATAAAAAAGGAATGGGCAACCATTCCTTTTCAATCTTTATAATTTATTTTCTCTTGTCTTCGATGCTGCCATCACTGTGAGCAATGATCACTTCATCGCACATGTCCAAGAACAAGCCGTGTTCAACTACGCCCACCGTATGATCCAAATAGTCAGCCAATCCATGTGGTGCTGGTACCGGATCAGCGGCCAAATCAATGATGTAGTTGCCATAGTGCGTTACGTAGCGCTTGCCGTTTTCATCCTTGCGCCATTGCGGCTTTAATCCTTCCTGCTCGAACTTTCTGAAGTTTTGTTCACAGGAAATTGGCAATACTTCCACTGGAAGCGGGAAGCCGCCCAAACGATGAACTAATTTTGATTCATCGACAATCCAAATAATCTTCTTGGAATTGATGGCGACGTTTTTCTCCAAAGTCAATGCACCACCGCCGCCTTTGATGCCGTCCAAATTATCAGCCACTCTGTCGGCACCGTCTACCGTCAAATCGACTTGATCAATATCGGCCAGTTCGTCTACTTTGAAGCCAAGCCCTTCAAGCTGCTTCTTGCTACGGTTGGAAGTGGTGACGATATGCTTTAAAGTGAAGCCCTCTTTTTCTTTTCTCTGTCCCAAGGCATCGATAAAGAAGGCAACGGTTGAACCGGTTCCAACGCCTAAAACCGAACCCGGCTTAACAATTTCGGCTGCCTTAGTGGCTGCTTCTTTTTTTAACTGATCTTGTTGCTTTTTGTCCATTTTATTTCTCCATTAAATCTTTAACTTCTTTTGCTGTTGGAATTGAAGGCTGAGCTCCCAAACGCTGAACGGCAATTGAGGATGCTCGACTGGCGATTACTGCAGCCTGTTCAATATTGGTTAAATCCTTATTTAAATTGCCAGCCAAAAATCCAAGGAAGGTATCACCAGCAGCAGTCGTGTCAACGGCGCTTACTTTAAATGCTGGCACTAATTTTTCAGAAACGGCAGTAGAAATATAAGCACCTTTGTCACCATAGGTGATTACTACATTGCTGACGCCCATTTCATGCAACTTGGCAGCACTAAGCTTTAAATCATTCTCTTCATTGATTTCAATCCCAGTAATTGCGGCACTTTCAGTCTCATTGGGTGTGATAACATCGGTTAACTGCAACAATTCTTGTGGAATATTTTTAATTGCTGGAGCTGGGTTTAAGATTGTGACTGCACCTTGCCGCTTTGCCAATTTAAAAGCCTCAATCGTTGCCTCAAGCGGAGTTTCAAACTGAGCAATGACGCAATCTACTTCACCAAGCAAATTGCTTGCAGCATCAATATCTAAAACGCTCAAACTATAATTGGCGCCATGATCAATAATAATGTCATTTTGACCATTGTCATTTAAGGTAATGTAAGCATGACCTGTATTTTGTCCAGCAGTTGTTTGTATATATTCAAGGCTAACACCATAATTTTTCAACTGCTTAAGCATGAATTCACCGGTACTGTCTTCACCAACACGCGAAATAAATTGTGTTTCGGCACCGCTTTTTGCGGCAGCTACAGCTTGATTAGCTCCTTTTCCACCAGCAGCCATCGTTACCTCAGAAGCATTGATGGTTTCGCCTGGTTTAGGAAAATCCTTTACATGCAAAGTTGTATCCACATTGCTTGATCCAACAACAACAATTTTTTTCATCTTATGCAATCCTCTTAATTAAGCATTTTTATCAAGTCAATTATAACAAAAAAAGCACTTTCATCGGTGCCTTTTCCATTCTTTTACCATTTATCTTTAAAGCAAAATGCCGCCATTTACAAACCCATGCAGGCGTTTAGCCTCCCACTTGAGAGTATTGGAATCATCAACTTGAGAAATCTTATAGCCAACAAAATATGGGGAAGCGTAAAAACGTGGAATAATCTTGCAGCATGTGCCTTGACCATCATTGATTGGATAGAAAAACAAGTTATAAGAATCCACACCATGTGATAAAACTGAGCGGACATACTGCGTTCCTTTTTGAATTAAATCTGCCCAGATATTCAAATCTTGATTATGGTGCGTCAAAATATTAACTTCTTGATAGCCTTGCACCGGATAGGCCGACAAATTCATTTCAACATCCCCGGACTTGCCTACTTCAAACCCTGTAAAGTTTCCAGCTTCAATATCCTGGTAGCCATCTTTGTGATATAAGCCAACGATCTGCATATGCGGATGAGTCAAAGAACCATCTGACTTAGGACCGAAGTTCTTATACCAAAGAACGCTCTCATATTTGCCAGAATTATTCATTTTTTGAAAACATTTGAGTGCAAAAGCCATTAATTCTTCATTTTCTTCACGGGTATAAGTGGAAACATCCCCTTGGTGATCGCTAGACTCAATTAAAATGGTTTGGTCAGTATCCTGTAGAGTTGGATACTTGTTCTTGAGCCAGATCATGTCGCCCTTTTTATCATAAATATTTTCCAAATGAGCTACATCACAGAAAGGACAGCCTACACTCTTATTGCCCTGCCGGTTGCCATAATCATAATCGTAAGGCTTACGTTTACCAATTGAATAATTATATACTAAGGGATTTTTGTCCATATTCTCACCTAAAAAATAAAATTTATCTACACAATATTTATATTCTTAATTTTAATTTTATTTTGTCAACTGTCATAGGAACATTAATTTAAATAGTCACTTCAAAAGTACGTTTTTTATGCTAAAATGAACGCTGTAAGGTTTTAAAAAGAAGGGAGAATTAAGTTATTATCATGAAACTTATTCATAAAGCAGCTGCAGTTGCAGCATTAGCAGCAGCTGCATTAGGCTTGAGTGCATGCTCAAATAGCCAAAGCAGTTCATCATCTACTAAAATTCCAACCAAAATTACTAAGAAGACAACTGTTACTTTTTGGTATTCATTAACAGGTTCCTCACAAAGTGCCTTAAAGAAATTAACGAAAGAATTTGAAAAGAAGAATCCGAATATTACTATTAAGTTGCAGAGCCAGGGTGGAAACTATTCTGACTTGCAAGCCAAGTTAACTTCTGGTCTGCAATCGCCAAAAGATTTGCCAACCATTGCTCAAGCTTATCCAGATTGGCTATATAATGCAGCCAAAAATAAGATGCTGGTCAACCTCACTCCTTATGTTAAAAATAAGAAAATCGGTTGGGGTTCATATAAGAACAGCAAGATCCAAAGTGGACTGTGGAACGGTGCAAAAATCGGTGGAACTCAATACGGCGTTCCGTTTAACAAGTCCGTTGAAGTGCTTTTCTACAACAAGACTTTGCTTGACAAATATGGTGTCAAAGTTCCAACCACAATGGCAGAATTAAAGACAGCATCACAAAAGATCTATGAAAAGAGCAATCACAAGGTTCGGGGCATGGGCTTCGATGCTTTGAACAACTACTACATGCTTTCAATGAAGGAAAACGGCGTTAGCTTCAACAAGAATCTTAACTTTGCTAGTTCCACTTCCAAAAAAGTCATTAATTACTATGCCGATGGCGTTAAAGCTGGCTACTTCATGCAAGCCGGAACTGAAAAATACATGTCTACACCATTCAGCAACGCTCAAGTTGCGATGTTTATCGGTTCAACTGCTAACGAAGCTTACGTTAAGCAAGGTCTTTCAAAGAAATACACTTACGGCATTGCACCACGTCCAAGCAAATTGAACGTTCAACAAGGTACTGATATTTACATGTTTAGTCACGCTACTGCTACTCAAAAGGCAGCCGCCTTCATGTATATGAAATTCTTAACCAGCAAATCTTCTCAACTTTACTGGGCTCAACAAACCGGTTATATGCCTGTTAACTCAGACGTTTTAAATTCATCAACTTATAAAGCCGATAAAAGCAGCAAGGTACCTGCAATTTTAGCAAAAACTACCAAGAATCTATACTTCTTACCTGTAACTAAGAACGCTACCTCTGCTTATGACCAAGTAAATGCCAATATGCAATTTATCCTCGCTTTAGCTGCTAAAAAGCAAAGCTGGAACAGTGCAATTACTACTGGCAAGAGCAAACTGGACAGTTCTTGGAATCAATAGAATATTAAAGTAAACAAAAAGGACTTAGTTTTTCAAGGCTAAGCCTTTTTTAGTCATTTTTATCTTTTAAAGGGCCTGACTTGTTCAAAAAATCATTAATTTTTGACCAGCCACGCTTGTCTGGCCAACGCTGCTGCAACTCTTTAAATTTGCGATTGGCAAGCTGCCGTATTTCGCCAGCCTGGCCCATTTTTTCAACGGAGTGTGCCAAATCATTTGAACGGGACAACAATTTATGCTCACTCATGCTTTCCTGCAAAAAGGCGTCATCAACTTCCCGCAGCTTCACATTGCCATTTTCATCAAATTGATAACCACCCCATAAGTGCTGTTTGATTGGTGGCATCTTTTCACTATCGACATAGCACAATTTGCCAATCATATGGTGACTGGCAGTAATTCCTAAAGTTACCGGATCATAGATATCAACATAATTATAAATCTTCTGTCTCATCTCATTCACGCGGTGGCGCTGCCTCTGATCCAGCAGAAGCCAGATATTGGTTCCTTCATAAAGATATGCCCCGGCAATTCGATCTGGGTGACGACAATTAGCTAAAGCATACTGCGCATTGATAGCGCCTAAAGAATGACCATAAACGTAGAAGTGCTCACCCTTATATTCATGAATAGTCTGATTAAGCAGATGAGCCGCACTTTTTAGTTGACTAGGAATCTTTCTTTCATTGGCCAGTAATGCGACCAAAATCGGTAAGTTGGTTCGCAGCCATTCATCCCTCCAAGTGGTAGGATTGCCTTTTGCGATACCGTATGAGCCCTTAAAAAGAATAGTAATTTCTCTTGTATTAGCAATTACAAAAGCTCGCAAACCATCTTCTTCATAAACTGAATTAGTGACAATTCCGATAAAATGATGATCGATTTCAACTTTTTGTCCCAATTTCAGTTCTTCGTAAGACTTCTTGGTTAATTCAATTCGCTGTCGATCAGTTAATTGTTTATTAATATCCATCTTTTTTCCTGCAAAAAAATACTAGTTACCTACTTAATCTTAGCATGCAACTTAGTATTTTCTTTTGTATTTATTTGTATTTTTTTAGTCCATCTTAAAACGTTTTTGCAGGTAGCTGGCAAACATCGACAAACAGAAGCAAACGATGAAGTACATTACCGCAATAATTACGTACATTGGAATAATATACGTAGTGTTTTGACTATAAATAATTTGTGCGTGGTAAAGAAGTTCAGGCAAAACAATAATCGTTGCCAAAGAAGTATCCTTAACTAAGGAAACAAACTGTGACAATAAAGCTGGAATCATGTTATGCAAAGCCTGTGGCATCACAACGTGATACATTGCCTGACCAAAGGTCATTCCGTTGGAACGGGCTCCTTCCATTTGTCCAGGATCAATTGATGAAATACCACTACGAACAATCTCAGCCAGCATTGCGCCTTCAAAAATAACCAAGGCAATAATCGAAGCCGCCGTTTGATTGGTAACAATTCCCAATTCTGGCAGACCGAAATATGTAAAGAAAATAATCAGCAGCAAAGGCAAGTTACGAATAATATCAATAACAAAACCTACAATTGCTGAAACATATTTGATCTTCATATAACGCAAGAGACCGAAAATCAATCCCAGGACAAAACTTAAAATAATCGAAATCAGCGAAACATAAATTGTTACCCACAAACCTTGTAATAAGAAGTGGATATCAACCCATGAATAAGCATGAATAAAAGTTTCCATTTTTCTTCCTTCCTATCCTAGTTTGCGAGTTTCTTCTCTAAGTGGCGCAAATAGTAGCTTAATGGCAAGGTCAAAACCAAATAGAACAAGCCAACTACAATATAAGTGTCAATTGTTTGAAAAGACGCAAAGGCAATCAACTGAGCCTGATACATTAAATCAAAACCGGCAACAAAGGCTAAAACTGAAGAGTTTTTGATTAAGTTAACAAATTGGTTGCCTAGTGGCGGAATAACAATTTTCATTGCCTGTGGCAAAATAACATAGCGCATTGCTTGTATATAAGTCATTCCGTTTGAACGGGCACCTTCCATTTGGCCCTCACCGATTGAATTAATACCTGAGCGAACCGTTTCAGCAATAAATGCGGAAGTATACAAGGTTAAGCCAATCGTACCTGATTGAAAACCAGAGAGCTTAAAGAAAAAGCGCGGAACAATCAAATAGAAGATCATCACAATGACCAACAAAGGAATATTTCTGAAAACTTCGATATAGATGTGTGCAATAATGCGTACAAATTTTGGTGGGGCAACTTCAAGCATAGCAAAGAAAATTCCCAAAATTAAACTAAAAATTAGGGCAATCACACTACACAAAATCGTATTCCAAAAACCTGTTAGAAAACTAGACCAGTTGTTTGTAAGAATCGACCACATTACTTCAACAACTCCTTCACATCAAAGCCTGGAATACCTTTGAACCATTTATTGATTAAACGATTGTAGGTACCATTTTTCTTAAGTTCAGCTAACGCAGTATTCAAATGATTTACCATTTGTGTCTGGCCCTTGTTAATGGCAATTCCATATGGAGCATTTGTATAAACGCCACCAACCAATTTATAGCCAGGATTTTCTTGAGCAATACCGGCAAGCAAACCATTATCAGTAGTCAAAGCAACACCTTGTCCAGCTTTCAAAGCCGACATTGCCTGACCATAGTCATCATATTGAAGCACTTTAGCTTTAGGTGCATATTTATGGACGTCGTCAACCGCCGTCGTCCCTTTAACGGCTAAAACGGTCTTGCCATTCAACTGTTTAACATTAGTAATTTTGCTGCTGTTTGGAACCAATAATGAAGAACCAGCTGGGAAGTATGGATTAGTAAAATCAACTTGCTTGGCTCTTTCTTTAGTAATAGTCATCGTTGCCAAAACAGCATCAACGTTATGATTCTTAAGCAAAGGAATTCTAGTGTTGGCAGTTGTCGTTAAGAATTCAGCATGAGCAGAGCTGCCTAACATTTGTTTAGTAAGTGCTTTGGCCAAATCAATTTCAAAACCTTCGATTTTTCCGGTTTTAATATTAGTCAAGCCGAACAACCGAGTATCTGCTCTAATTCCCCAAACAATCGTCTTGCTTTGCTTTACATGCTCGTATGTATTATCGTTTTTCTTCGTACAACCTGCCAAGGCAAAAACCATCATGAATCCTAGCATCAGCAGGATAATCTTTTTTAATTTTTTCATGGTTTACACCCTTAATCTTTGGAAATGACTTTGCTTAAGAATTCACGTGCACGTTCGGTATTTGGATGTGCGAAAAATTCTTCTGGCTTCCGATCTTCCAAAACATGACCTGCATCAAAGAAAATCAAACGATTGCTTACTTCACGAGCAAAGCCCATTTCGTGAGTTACAACAACCATTGTAATTCCCTGTTCAGCAACATATCTCATAACATCAAGCACATCCTGAATCATTTCAGGGTCAAGGGCACTAGTTGGTTCATCAAACAAAATTACCTTTGGCTTCATTGCAAGTGAACGCGCAATTGCAACACGCTGCTTCTGACCACCAGATAATTGTCTTGGATAAGAGTTAATCTTATCGACCATACCAACTTTTTCCAAATATTGCATCGCGATCTTTTTATTTTCATCATCAGGACGCTTTAAAACAATCTTTGGGGCTAAAGTAACATTTTCAAGGACGGTGTGATTATCGTATAAATTAAAGTGCTGGAAAACCATGCCCACATTTTTACGAATTTTATTGATATCGGTCTTTTTATCAGCCAAATCATAGCCAGTAACCAGCAATTGACCTTTATTGATCTTTTCCAGACCATTCATCGTACGAATAAGCGTACTTTTACCTGAACCAGAAGGTCCAATAATAGAAACAACTTCACCTTCATTAATTTTTAAATTAATATCCTTCAAAGCGTGAAACTTGCCGTAATATTTATCAACATGTTTAAATTCAATGATTGGTGTCATGGGTCCTTATCCCTTCCTTTAAATTCATATAACTATTATTCTACCTTTTTTTCAGAAAATGTAAAAGAAATCTTAATTTATTTCCAAACATTTTGATGATGCGTTCTACTTATTGTTCATTATTTACTAATCATTTTTAAATTTGTACACTCAATTATCCGGCCTTCAATTGCTTGCAGTCGATTCTTTTGCACAAAGTATTGTCATGATCAGTCTTTATAGTTAAGATGATATTGAAATGAAAAAAGGAGAATAACATGACACAACTTGATAAACCTGTAATTATCGGCATTGCCGGTGGTTCAGGGAGTGGTAAAACAACGATCGCACATGAAATTGCTGATGAAATTAATGCTGATGACCATATCACCATTATGACGCAGGATTCTTACTATAAAGATAATACTGGCGTTCCAATGGCTGAAAGAAAGAAGATCAATTATGATCATCCAGATGCTTTTGACATGCCGCTTCTTGAAGATCAGCTCAATCAGCTGCTTCATCGCAAGCCAATTGAAATGCCAACTTATGACTTTACCGCCCATACTCGCAGTGAAAAGACCATCCATGTTGAACCATCCGATATCATTATTTTGGAAGGGATTCTGGTTTTATTCAATGAAGCTATCCGCAATCTGATGGACATTAAAGTATATGTCGACACTGATGACGACATTCGCTTTATCAGACGATTGGAGCGGGATATGAAGGAGCGCGGCCGTTCTCTTGACTCCGTTATCAATCAATACTTAAGCACAGTTAAGCCGATGTATCATCAATTCATTGAGCCTACCAAGCGCTATGCTGACATCATCGTGCCTGAAGGTGGAGAAAACGATGTGGCAATTGACATGCTGACAACGAAAGTCAGATCTGTTCTTTCCCACAAATAATGAATACAAAAAAAGCCTATTAGTTCTGATTTTGCCAGGCACATAAGAAGTCCACATTAACGGGTATATTAAGTCATAAACCTCGATTGCCGTCCATGAGATGGTATAAGCAAACATAATCACAATTTCATTGCTGGTAACACACGTTAAAGCCATGAAAATTGCCGTCATTGGTGGCAAAATCAACAAAATTTTGCGGTAACCCAATTTGTGAACCGTGGCAATCATCAAAGACATCAAGATTGCCGTTGCGGCATTAAAAATATTCAAACTTGAAATTAATTGTGGTGCAACAATTTTGTAGTAAGAAAGAGCTGCATCATTGGTAATTCCAGTGACTGCACCTAAAATGCCATATATCAAAAGGTAAATGATGACATTTCGTTTATAACGCGGGTTCCAGTTCTTTATAGCCTCCGCTCCCTCTTGTTTTTCCTTACTGGTCAAAAAAATCCTCTCCCTTTCGCAACTGCAAGCGCTTATCTCTACCTATACTATCGTAGCACTAAAAGAGAGAAGTAAAAAAACGCTTATGCAAGTTCAGGCTTCAAAATTCGATCAAACAAATTAGTAATCAGCTTAACTAGGACACCATCAAACAGTAAGGCAGAAACAATTCCAGCAATAAACATTGCAACTTGTAAGTTGAAGCTGTATTTATACCAGCCATACAAGAAATATTGTGGAATATAAGCACCAAGATTGGCAAAAAAGGCACCAGTTAAGACGCTTGCCCATGAAAAGTTGATATAACGCTTTTTCTTAGGAAAAAACCTATTTCATTAGCAGCACCCTGAATCAATCCTTCCAAAACCGTCAGCGCGCCCCATTGCCCGCCAATTGCCATTTCAACAATAGATGCCAATACTTCGCCAATTGTGCCCGATCCGGCCGTGGGAACAAAATACATTGCAAGCGGTGCTGCCATAAACCACAGACCAGAAAATATCATATCCATCACTGGTGCATAACCTGTGGGCAAAAGCGCTAATTTAGACAGATTATACAAATTGTTGAATCCATAAGTATAGACTACGCCCATGATTATTCCAATCAGTGCTACCAAAATAACTGCTTTAACATCCCATTTCGATGATCTTTTAAACATAAAAAATACTCCTAACTAGCTAATATTAATAAGCCAAATAGGAGTACAAGTTATTTGCATTATTTCACTTCCCTTGCGCAAGTATTATCTTGTTCAGGTTCAAAGGGTATCATCTCAGCTTAACAGCACCCCTAGCGACTTACTATTCATTAATTCATTTCTTTTATTATAACGTATTTAATCAAAAGCAGTTTGATCAGTATACAACTTATAATAGAAACCATGTTCTTTTAGCAGTTTTTCATGGCTGCCTTCTTCAATTACCGTACCGTTTTTCAGTACTTCAATTTTATCTGAATTCAGGATCGTCTTTAAGCGGTGGGCAATAACAAAACTCGTTTGGCCAGCAATCACTGCATCCATTGAAGCATCAGGTTTGCCATAACGAAGTCCTGCAAGATGATGCCAACAATAAATCTCTTAAATTTCATTTTTATTCTCCCTAAAATTCGTATTATTTGAATTTATGCATCGAGTATAGCAAAGCTCGTCATAGCTTTCAACACATTTTATTAACATTTTAGGTTTTTATTTATTTAATATTCGTTTTTATTAAAAAGAAGCAAGTAGCTTTTAATTTTCATTAAATTTTCTTAGAAATTATGTAGTAAGATAAATGCATTATCAAATAAGGAGGGGTTTACGTGAACAACAAAAAGCCAATTTGGAAACGAAACTTACTAGTGCTCTCAATTGCGGTTTTTATCGCTGGAATCGCCTTTTCGGAAGTTATGCCGTTTTTGCCGCTCTATATTGACACTTTAGGGACTTTTACTCATCAGCAATTAAACTTCTGGTCCGGCTTTGTCTTTTCTGGCATTTATTTTGTTTCGGCAGTTGTATCACCTTGGTGGGGCAAGCTTGCAGATAAAAAAGGACGCAAGCTGATGACTTTGCGTGCTTCACTGGGAATGGCGATTGTTCTTGCTGCAATGGGATTAGTGACAAATGTTTGGCAACTGTTCTTCTTGAGAATGCTGCAGGGATTTTTTGCTGGCTTTGTTTCCAACTCCAATGCCTTGATTGCCACTGAAACGCCTAAACAAAATTCCGGACAAGCCTTAGGGACAATGGCATCTTCCTTTACGGCAGGCAACTTGCTCGGGCCTTTTGTTGGTGGAGCCTTAGCCTCAATGTTTAGCTATCGGATTACATTCTTTGTCACTGGTGGTCTTTTACTAATCTGTTTCTTGCTTTCCCTCTTCTTTGTCCATGAAGAGGGATTCAAACCAGTAACAGAGAAGAAATTGGACAAAGCAAGCGGCGTTATTCATGAACTTAAGAGTCCTGCCCTTATTTCTGGACTGTTGCTTACTACATTGATTATTCAAGCAGCAAATAACTCTATTAATCCAATTGTTTCCCTTTATGTCAGACAATTAATGAACAATCATGGCAATGTCGTCTTCATTTCAGGCATTATTGCCGCCTTACCGGGAATTGCAACCTTCTTAGCTGCTTCACGTTTTGGCGCATTAGGCGATAAAATCGGAACGCAAAAGATAATCGTTGCTGGATTTATTGGTGCTACAATTCTCTTCTTTTTAACGGCCTTTGTGCAAAATACTTTGGAATTGGGTATCCTGCGTTTTTTGGTTGGCTTTACCGATGCTTGCCTGTTTCCTCAAGTGCAAACTATGCTAACCAAAAATTCACCAGGCAAAGTTACAGGAAGAATTTTTTCATGGAATCAGTCTGCAATGTATATCGGTAATATCGTTGGACCGCTTCTGGGATCGACGATTTCCGGCTTTTCAAGCTACAGCATGGTCTTCATCGTAACTGCCGGAATCGTGGTTTTGAATTTAATCTTGTTTAGAATCAACGTTATTAGAAATATGGGATAAATTTTTACTACAAATAATCCTGCAGGCAAAAGTTAAAATAGTAATTGACAAATTTATTAAAAGCTAGTTAAATAAGAGGCAAATAGGAATGATGACCTTTAAATTTAGTCCCGTGAGGCTAAGAAGGAAATCTGCGTTAGTCATGCTTTTTGTGCATGCTCCAGAAAGACCATCTTAGACTCAGTGTCCAGAATGGTCTTTTTCTTTTCCGGTCATCATCATGAAAGGAAGATGTTATGTCAAAACAAATAGTTGACGCAATCGGAATTAAGCGTGCTTTGATGCGAATGACATATGAAATTGTCGAACGCAACAAAGGAACCAAAAACTTGGTTTTGATTGGAATTAAAACTCGTGGTTTATATCTGGCCCAAAGAATTGCCGGAAATTTAAAACGCCTGGAAGACGTCGACATTCCTGTAGGTGCCCTCGATATTTCCAAGTATCGTGATGATTTGCCAGAAGATGAAAAAAAGAGCATGATTCATAATCAACAGCTTGATTTCGATATTACCGACAAAAACGTAATTTTAGTTGACGACGTCCTGTTCACCGGTCGGACAATCAGAGCTGCACTTGATGCTTTAATGGATCAAGGTCGCCCTGCCAAAATCAACCTGGCAATTTTAGTTGATCGTGGTCACCGCGAATTGCCAATCAGACCTGATTTTATTGGAAAAAACATTCCAACTGCTGTCGATGAACAAGTTAAGGTTTCGCTAACCGAAGTTGACGATCAGGATGCAATTTCTTTAATCAAGTAATGATTAACAAAATTGGGAGTAAAAATGAACGAGAATAATATGAAAAACTTTCGCAATCCGGATGCGATTTTAGATGTTTATGAAAAGCCGGAATTTGCGCAAGGTGTCCTGCTTTCATTGCAGCACATGTTTGCCATGTTCGGCTCAACGGTTTTAGTACCGATTTTAATCGGAATTAGTCCAAGTATCGCTCTTTTATCTTCAGGTGTTGGTACTCTGGTGCACATGCTTTGCACTCGCTTCAAGATTCCTGCATACTTAGGTTCAAGTTTTGCCTTTGTAGCTACAATGCAAGCTTTAATGAAAACAGATGGATATCCAGCCGTAGCCCAAGGTGCGATTGCTGCTGGTTTGGTTTACGTAGTCGTTTCAATCATCATCAGCCAAATTGGTTCAGCTTGGGTAAATAAAGTTTTGCCACCAATCGTTGTTGGTCCAATCATCATAGTTATCGGACTTTCATTGGCTACAACTGCTGCTAACGATGCCATGCTTAAGAATGAAAAATACGATTTAACCTACTTCGGCATCGCAATCTTCACTTTGGTAATGACTTTGATCTTCCAAATGTGCTTTAAAGGCTTCACTAGTTTGGTTTCAATCATGCTTGGTATCATCTGCGGCTACTTGCTCTCCTGCGCTCTGGGAATCGTTGATTTCTCTGGCGTACAAAAAGCTGCCTGGTTCTCACTGCCAGCACTTGATGTGCCTGGTATTTCCTACCACTTCAAGTGGTATCCAGCTGCTATTTTAGCAATGGCTCCAATTTCCTTTGTTACTATGACTGAACACATGGGTCACATTATGGTTTTGAATTCCTTGACCAAGCGTGACTTCTTCAAAGACCCAGGTCTTCACCGGACAATGCTGGGTGATGGTCTGTCAACGATTATTGCTGGTTTCATTGGTGGTCCTCCTACAACTTCTTATGGTGAAAACATTGGTGTCTTGGCAATGACCAAGGTTCACTCAGTTTACGTTTTAGCTGGTGCCGCTGTTTGTGCCATCATCTTCAGTTTCGTAGGCAAGCTTGCCGCTGTCATCGAATCAATTCCAATGTCAGTAATCGGTGGGATTTCATTCCTGCTTTTCGGAACAATTGCTTCTAACGGTTTGAAGATCCTAGTTGATAACAAGATTGATTTTGGTGAAAAACGCAACATGCTGATTGCTTCAGTTATCTTAGTAATCGGTATCGGTGGTGCCTACTTGCAACTTGGCAACTTCCAATTGACTTCTGTTGCTCTTTCAACCATTATCGGTATGATACTTAACTGGATTTTGCCAAAACAATCTGCCAGTGAAAAAGCCTTGGAAGAAAAGAACAAGGAAAAAAAAGAAGGTAAAATTTACCAATAAAATTACCCATTTTGAATATCCAAAAAAAGGGAGGCAATCAATTTGCCTCTCTTTTTTTCTTATTTCTTTTAATGTTTATGGTGCAGATAAATAATTTCCCCGGTAATAATTACAATTAAGCCCGCTAAAGCAAACAGATAATCCATGGGTATCAGGGAAAAGTTCTCGTGCGGAAATCCTTGTTTATCAACATATTCCACTGAAATGGATTTAATAAAAAGGCACAACGCACCCATTAGCATAATGGCAAAACCAATAATCATGGTAACCATATTGAACTTTGCCTTGCGATTTTCATCCATATCTTTGATTAGCTTTTCTGTCATCTTGTTCATATTCTTGTCTCCTAAAATCAATTTATCTAGAGAGATATGAAAAATAGAACTAATCTCAATCAGCATTTCAAGATCAGGCAAATTACGGTCATTCTCCCAATTAGAAACGGCTTGTCTAGAAACACGCAGCTTGCTGGAAAACTGACTTTGCGATAATTCCTTTTCTTAGCGCAGCTGCTTAATTTGATCACTAAATTCCATTTTTTCACCTCTCATTTAGAATCTTAGGTCGACTCTTTTTGTCAAACAAGAAAGCGTCGCTGGCATAGACGACAGCGACGCTTGACACTTTAGTTTTCTACTTTAAATTAATAAAAGCCAAAGCTCATCTGCTTTAAAGCTTTAACAAATCCAGATTTATTAAATTTTTTGCCTGTAGTCAAAGCTTCAAACTCTCCATCTTGATCTTTTAATTTTTGATCGGTACGATAGAAGCCATTACGCTCATAAAATTTGAGACGACTCACTCTCTGCTGATAATTTTTGGCAGTTGGCACAACCGGCTCAATATCAATCACAATTGCCTGGTCCGGATATTGCTTCTCCAAAAGAGATAATATTTTCGTACCATAGCCTTGACCTCGCAAATCCTTGTTGACGGCTAAGTAAGTCAAATAAACGGTTGAATCGCTAATGACATAATAGGCAATACCACAAAACTTGTCTTCATCATAAAGCACATTCTTGCCCGTAAACAGAATATGCTTTTTAACTAATTCTTCTTTTGGTTATAGTGGAAATTTAAAAACAGCGCAATAATCAATAAAATAGTTGAGCACAACATAATGTCTCGCAATCCAGTATAGAAAATATTGCGCATGATTGGCAGCAGTTCAATTGGCAAGTGAACCGCTGCCTTGGCATCACTCAACTTATTCATCATGCCCATCGTTACTTCATGATTCGTTGACACGCCTCTAGCTAAGGCTAAATTCATGATTATGCCATAAATCGCAGCCATAACCGTTTGAGCCAAAATTCTAATTAAATAGGACAAGGAAGTTGCAGGTGCCATATTTTCCTCACCCGCATCAACTTGAACCTTTACCTGCAATAAAACAAAGATAAAACCTACACCAAAGCCAGAAAAAGTAGCTAAAGCCGTAATTATCCAGAAGCTTGTATCGCTCGGTATTAGGACCATTGAGAGGCTAGAAATCAGCATGCAGATAATTGCCATGAAGATTAATGTTCGGTCGTTAAAGCGCTCTTTAAGCGGGTTAACGACCAAAGTACCAACTGTATCTGCGATTGAGTTGGGGATCAGAGTCATCCCACCGATTAAGGCTGTGGTTCCCAATAGCCCCTGTGCCCACATTGGCAGGTAAGTATTTACCGCTAAAAAGGCGCCCCAAGTAAAAGTAAAAAGAAGCAGATCGCCGACCAAAGCCCTATTTTTAAACATGCTAATTGGAATTACCGGATTCTTTTCATGAATTTCGTATTTGAAGAAGAAAATCAGAATGACAATTCCTAAAATAATCAAGCCAAGAATAATCGGCAGACTGGCAATCCCCAGCAACTGAATTCCTAGTAAAAATGATACTAAACCGCAAACTACCAAGAGTGAACCCAAAAGATCAAAGTGGGATTTTTCTCTAACTGCAGTATCTCGATAGTAGCAAACAGACAACAGTGCCGCAATTAAGCCAATTGGAATATTGATATAGAAAACCCAATGCCATGAAAAGGAGTCAACCAGATACCCGCCAACTAATGGACCAACAATTGCTGCAACACTGAAGCTGGCACCAATATAGCCCAAGATCTTCGTTCTCTTTTTAATATTGGTAAAAATCTGCCCCGCCATAATATACGGAATCGATCCCATACCACCGGCTCCGATTCCCATGACCGTCCGGGCAGCTAAAAAGAAATACATATTTTGAGCAAGTCCTTGAAAGAGTAAACCTAAGACAAATAAAAGCAGAGATAATTCAAAGGCAGCCTTATTGCCGATTTTTTCACCCACTTTGCTCCAAATCGGCGTTGAAACCGACATCCCGAGCAACATAAGTGCAATAATCCAACCCATAAATTTAATACCATGCAAATCAGCAATAATAGCCGGAATAGCCGTGTTGATTATCGTACTATCTAATCCAGCCATGACATTCGCCAAAATCATCGCATAAGTTACCATGGTAACCTGCTTCTTAGTCATAACCTTACCCTTTTCTAAAAAATGCCAAAAATAAAAAGATTGAGACATTTTTCTCAACCTCTTTATGCTCTATCAATAATTATGCTTGCTAATTCTAATTATGACAAGTATTTTTGGGAAGATTTCTTCCAGTTGTAATAAAAATTAAGCGCTGTGGCAATAAAAAGCAGAATGCAGGATACAAGCATGATTTCTTTAATTCCTGAATGAAAAATCACTCTCATTTCTGGAAGCAAATGCTGTGGCAATGTTTTTGCAGTTGTCGCGTCACTCAATTTGTTCATCGTGCTCATCGTAATATCTCGATGGTTGGCAATTCCGTGCTCAAGCGAAAGATTCATGATGACCCCATAAATCGCGGCCATCATTGTTTGTGCCAAGATTCTGATCAAATATGAAGTAGACGTTGCTGTTGGCATATCTTTCATTCCCGCATCAACCTGTACTTTAACTTGCAGTGCAACGAAAATAAAGCCAACTCCGATTCCGGAAAAGGCAGCTAAAACTGTTAACAGCCACAGAGGCGTCTGCAACGTTGCTAAAAACATCCCGCCTGAAGAAATCAGCATCGTGATAATCCCGATCATCACCAAGGTAAAAGTACGCACATGCTCTTGAATGGTTGCAACAGTCTGCGATGCGGTAATTTCTACAATTGAATTAGGTATCAGCGTCATCCCACCAGCTAGAGCCGACATTCCTAGCAATGCCTGGGCCCACATTGGCAAATAAGCATTGATGGCAATGTATGCTCCCCATGTAAAGGCAAAGAGCATGAAATCACCGTTTAGATCATGCTTTTTAAAAATTGTTAACGGAATAATTGGATTTTGTGCTCTTTTTTCTCTCTTAAAGAACGCAAAGGTCGCTGCAATACTAATCAAAATCAACAAGGCAACAATCCAGTTAGAAGTGATCCCCAACAATTGAATACCTAGCAAAAACAAAATTAGGCTGCTAACCAATAAACCAGCACCTGGCAAATCAAAGACTGGTGAAGTCTTAGGCGAAACCGGCTTATAAAAGATTAAACAAATCAGTAAAGCGATAACCCCAATTGGAATATTGATGTAGAAGACCCAGCGCCAAGATAAGGCATCAATCAAGTATCCGCCCACTAATGGGCCGAGAATTGCAGCACCGTTAAAACTAGCAGTCAGCAAGCCTAAAATTTGTGTCCTGCGTTTAATATTTTTAAAGACATAGCCAGCAATAATGTATGGCAGCGAACCCATACCGCCGCCACCAATTCCCATGATCATTCTTGATACCAAGAAGAAGTAGATATTTGGTGCAATGCCTTCAAGCGCCGAACCAAGAACAAACAACAACAAAGAAATTTGAAAGGCTGCTTTATTCGTAATTTTTTCGCCAATTTTGGTCCAGATTGGAATCGACACCGACATCCCTAACAAGTAAACGGCAACGATCCACCCCATGAATTGTATCCCATGCAAATTTGAGACGATTGCTGGAATAGCCGTGTTGGTTATAGTTCCATCTAGACCGGCCATCACATTTCCCAGCATCAGTGCGATGGTTACCATTTTGATCTGCTTTTGAGTCATTATTTGCCCCGCTTTTTGAAAAAAGAAAACACATGTATTACACATGTGTTTTAATGAATCATTTTTATTATAAGCTAAATTCTTCTTTTATCCTACTTGCTGTATACTTCTTTTTTCAAAACACCAATATAAAGCAAATTGCGGTAAAGACCATTATAATCCAAGCCATAGCCAACTAAAAATGCGTTTGGTGCCGTAAAGCCAAAATAATCAGCGTGAAAATCGACTACTCTGGTTTCTGGCTTGTCGAGCATGCAGCAAGTTTCGACGCTCTTAGCACCACGCTTTTTCATTAAATCGGACAAATACTTCAAGGTTCTGCCCGTATCAATAATATCTTCCATGAACAAAACCGGGCGTCCTTTAACATCTGACTTAATATCTTGAGTGACAGTAACCTTGCCAGTTGAACTAGTTCCAGCATAGCTTGAAGCTTTGATCGGATCAACGGTTAATTTAAAATCGAGGCGTTTAACCATGTCCGCAGCAAAAATCATTGCTCCGTTCATAACTGGGATAACGATTGGCTGTTGGTCCTTGTATTTCTTATCCAGTTGCTGAGCCAGCTCGTCCATTCTCTTATTTAATTGCTCTTGATTAAATAAAATTTTTTCAATATCGTTGTTCATTGTTTTTTTCCTCTCGATTAATTAATGATCAGATTTTACCACATAAATTGACTTTTTTCATAACTTTTAGATAAATTATTCATATTTTTACAGATTTATTAGAATAATATCCATTTAATTGTTCGTCTTTTTAAAAATAAAAAGGACATTATTAAGAGTGCTTTTAACGCTCAATTTGAACGAGTTTGCCTATCACGCTTTGTGGGACATCGCCTAAAGCCAGTCGGTTGGCACTGCTCACGAGTCTGGTCCGCTACCCTTGGTCTACCCTTATCATTACGCGACGTGGGTACTGTTTTAGGGCTTTCTCGTTAGAAAATTACGGCTGGGAAAGAACTCATACACTACTTTTGTACTCCCTGCAAGCCAACCAAATCTAAGCAAAAGCGCACACGTAACTTTCCTTATCATGCACCTAACAAATGGCAGCAATTCAAACAGTACAACCAACGTGACGTTGAAGTTGAAATGGAAATCACCCAGAAGCTCGAACGCTTTCCCGTTCCAAAAAATGAATGGGGAAACTACTGGATGGATCAGGATATCAATGATCGTGGTATTCGGATTGATCAACAACTGGTTAACAACGCCATCAGATGCCAGAAAAATTTCCACGATCAATACTTGCAAGTTTCGCAGAAACTAACTGGCCTAGCCAATCCCAACCCACCATTACAGTTGAAGGATTGGCTTCATCAACAGGGAGTAAAAACTAATTCGCTCTCGAAGGCTGCAGTAACTCAGCTTTTACATACTACTACTGGTACGGTCCATCAAGTTCTAAGTCTGCGTCAGCTGTTATCAAAATCTAGTGTAAAGAAGTATCAGGCAATGTAAAAAGCAATGTGCCAAGATGGTCGTGTCCATGGACTCCTGCAATTTTATGGTGCCAAATCGGACTGGCCGGTGGGCTGGGCACTTAGTACAAGTACAAAACCTTCCTCGAAATTCAATGCCTGACTTAGAGGACATCTACTGTGCATCCGCTAGTCAGATGTTCGGGGTTCCCGTTGTTAAGCATGGGTTAATGGTGGACTCCGGCAAAAGGGTAAGATTGCTGAGCTTGCACTAGGCTATGGTGGTTCCATCGGTGCACTCAAAGCGATGGGTGCCACTAAATTGGGTTTAACCGAGGAAGAATTACCCCCGTTAGTACAAATGTGGCGTAATGCCAGCCCTCATATAGTGCAGTTTTGGTGGGATATCGACAGAGCAGCAAAAGAATGCATTAAAACACATCTACCGCAAACCACTCACGGAATGAAGTTTATTTATCGTAGTGGCTGTATGTTCTTACGATTACGGTCAGGTCGCAACCTTTGCTACCCCCACAACCCAAGATTGGTACTAACCGTTTTGGTAGCGAATCAATTACCTTTATGGGTATTAACACTGTTAAAAAGTGGTCCCGTATTGAAACCTATGGGGCAAAGCTCGTTGAAAACATTGTCAAAGCAGCCAGTCGTGACTTGTTAGCTGAAGCAATGCGACGCTTAGAAGCTACTAGTAACTCTATTGTCATGCACATTCATGATTTCGCCGTGATTGATGCTCCAGCTGATCGTTCATTAGAAAAAATAGTCAAGATTATGACCGATGACTACAATCCACGTAAGGATCTGCAGCCGGGTGATCTCGACTACGAAAAGTTAAAACGTTCAATGAAAGAGTTCGGCTACGTTGATCCAATAATCTGGAACCAACAAACTGGTCACGTAGTCGGTGGACACCAGCGATTAAAGATTCTCCAGGATGAAGGAATCAAAGAAGCTGAGTGTGTAGTCGTCAACTTAGGCGAAGAGAAAGAAAAAGCGCTGAACATTGCGCTCAACAAGATCAGCGGTGATTGGGATAAGGATAAGTTAGCTTTGTTGATGACTGACTTGCTTGCTGCCGAAGATGATACTCATGACGACAATTTCGATGTGGGTAGCGAATTGAATAAGCCAACTTTCTCTAAGGTAGGCGATCTCTGGCACTTGGGACGACATGCCCTACTGTGCGGTGATGCCACGAAAAAAGAGAGTTATCAAAAGTTACTTGATGATCATCAAGTTAATCTTGTCCTTACCGATCTACCTTATAATGTCGATTATCAAGGCAAAGCCGGCAAGATTAAGAACGACCATCAAGATGATGATAAGTTTTACCAATTTTTACTAGCCGCTTTTCAAAATATGAATACTGCAATGGCTAATGATGCCAGCATCTATATTTTACATGCCGATACTGAGGAATTAAACTTTTGGCGAGCATTTCAAGATGCTGGTTTTTATTTATCTGGTTGTTGTATCTGGAAGAAATAATCCCTAGTCCTAGGACGTTCGCCCTATCAATGGCAACACGAACCAGTTCTTTATGGCTGGAAACAAACTGGCAAACACGAATGGTACACCGGTCGGAAAGAATCCACTATCTGGGAACTTGACCGGCCAAAGCAAAGTAAAGAACATCTGGTGGTTCTGGATCTACTCTCATTGCTTGCAAACAGATTGGCAAGGATGGCAATCTTTTATCCCTAGATGAGATTCCTGCTGGATTAGTAACACATCTTAAGCAACAGGTATTCACACCCAGCGAGACGGTCAAGTTGAACATAACATATCGCCGCAATGAGCTTACTTACCAAGATCTAGATAACCTACGCCATTTAATCTGGGCAAAAGGATAATTAATCAAAGACGCTTGCCAACTGAACTCGTTGCCTCTCACAATTGATGACCAACAAGTAACCTTCGATTGGTTCACCGAAGTTAACACCGATGACGCTCCAGCTTATCAACAATTGGTCGATAAGTTAGTGCGATACGCAAAGAGTCACCAGCGAATTATGTCAACGCGCCGTGATGAAAGTAATGAAAAATATGCTTTCCGCTGCTTTTTACTGCGTTTGGGTTTTATTGGTCCCCAATACAAGGCACAACGGAAAGTGCTACTCAAAAATTTAACTGGATCGGCTGCTTTTAAGAACCAGGAGACTTAGTCATGAACAGAATCAAAGATGAATTAGCCAAACGTGATCGTATTCGCCAACAGGTTTTACAAATTCGCAATACCGGTGAAGTAAATATGTTTGATGTCGAAAACGTAAAACGACTCGCTTACTACTATAATTGCCACGATCTGATCGACTATTTGACCACTGACCGTGCCGGGTACGTAAATTTGATATTAACTGGCAAGTTTAATTAATCATCAGCCAAGCATTGAGTTAATTCTCAGTGCTTTTTTAGTACAACTGAAAGGATGTGATGCCCTCTTGCGAAAACTAAAAGATTATAAACCCACTCAGTTCATGGCTAAGAATTCGGTCTACAACAAAGACGCTGCCGATTTTGCAGTTTCATTTATCGAATGCCTATGCCATACCAAGGGAACCTGGGCTGGTAAGCCTTTTGACCTCATCGACTGGCAAGAAAAAATTATTCGTGATGTCTTTGGAATCCTAAAACCAGATGGCTATCGTCAATTCAATACTGCCTATGCAGAAATCCCAAAGAAGCAAGGTAAATCAGAACTAGCTGCCGCCATCTCGTCGGCTCAAGTGAAAACAGGGCGCTCAACATTACGAAACGCTTGATCCCATTTTTAGCGGCCGCCTGCATCAGTTTCACCGCCCCGAAGGCATCCGTCTGTAGCAAGTCCGTGGCGCCCGATCCAGCGGTAAAGTAAATCACTCGTTAATTTAGTTTCAACGTGACCGGATGCACCGGCAATAAAGATCTTCATTTTAATTTCACCTACTCATCGCAAAGATTATTTCACTTACAAGTGTAGGTGCGATCCTATAATTACGGTATTACTTAATTGTAATACTGCTATACAGCGAACGCATGGCAGGCGGCTAATACATTCTTAAACAAATTGCCCCAGATACTAATCATTTTTCAGAGTGAAAGCACTTCACACAAATGATTCCACGGTATTTCGCACAAGCCATTGTGACTGCTGTGCAAAGGTGGTATTATTATTCCCAATAATACGAGGAGATGGTCTACATGTCACAAACAAACACATTATTCGTCATGATTGCTAGTATTCTGGTGTTACTGATGACGCCAGGGTTAGCATTTTTCTACGGTGGTCTAATCAATCACCGGCATGCCAATAATATGCTGCTCACTATTTTTATGATGTGTGGATTGGCCGTCATTCTGTGGATTACGGTCGGTTACTCCCTCTCGTTCTCCGGCAACCACTGGGGGATAATCGGCAACCTGCATAACATACTGATGATTAACGTCTCCATTAACGCAGTCACGAAAACCGGGATCCCGATCGGTGACTACGCCATGTTTTTTATGATGTTTGCAATCATTACCCCAGCAATCTTTTGTGGGTCGGTGGTTGGTCACGGACGGTTTCACTTCCTAATCATCTTCACGATCTGCTGGTCGATCTTCGTCTACTATCCGCTGGTCCACATGGTTTGGGCACCGCACGGCTTTCTCGCCAGCCTCGGGGCGGTTGACTTTGCCGGTGGCTTGGTCGTCCACGTCAATTCCGGGATCACCGCCTTGATCCTTTCCGCATGGGTCGGCCGCCGCAAGGAAGTTTACTCCCACCACAACAACCTTTCCTGGGTCCTAATCGGGACAGCGCTATTGTGGATCGGCTGGTATGGCTTTAACGCCGGATCCGCCTTGGCCGTGGATGATACCGCGGTTCAGGCCATGTTAACGACCACCATTGCCTGCTCAACGGCAATGGTTACCTGGATGCTGCTGGACCGCTACCGGTTGAACCACGTTACCCTTGCCGGTGTTTGCAACGGGGCAGTCACCGGGCTCGTCGCCATTACTCCCAGCGCCGGCTATGTTACACTAGGTGGTTCGATGATCATCGGCATGGTCGGGGCCATGATCAGCCAATCGTTTATTACCCAGGTTAAGCCACACTTAGCGATCGATGATGTTATTGACGCATTTGGCTGTCACGGAATCAGCGGCATCTGGGGAAGCATTGCGACCGGTATTTTTGCGAGTCACCAGATCAGTGACCAGGTACCCAACGGCCTACTATTCGGCGGTGGCTTCCACCTGTTAATCATTCAAACGGCGGTTACATTGTTAACGATCACCTTTATCACTATCATGGATATAATCCTGATCAAGACCCTGACGATTGCGCTCCCCGTCTCGATTGACAGCAGGAAAATTTGCCGCGGTTCAGAGTAAGAATGCATAGAAATAAGGCACTAGCGCCAAATTCATGAAGCTAGTGCCTTATCTTTATTTTACCGGCTTCTTCAATAAATCATTGAAGCCTTCCCCGCCGCCTGGGCCTGCTTTTCGGTTAAGCCCACCTGTGACAGTGGCGGCTCGATGAAGACGCTAGTCGGAACCACACCCCGGTTGGTCGTTTGGCGCGTCCCGTCACCAAAGAGTTCGTCCTTGATGATCCGAAAGTCGTCTAACGAAATGTAGGTAAACTGGGGGACCGCCCTTTACGTCGCCGATGGCCCAAACATTTGGAACGGTAGTATGAAGATGAGGATCAACCTTGATTGCGCCCTGGTCCGTCAACTGGATGTCGGTATTTTAGAGGCCCAGGTTTACGGTTCCATCCGCTGGATCCATGAAAAGCAAGACTTTGACACCACTAAGCAGCCTGAAAAGCCAAAGCAAGTTAAGAAGGCTACTCACCCTCGTCATGACTACGAAAAGAAACTTGATTATGATTTGAAGCAACGAATCGTCCTTGTCATTACTGGCGATCGGGAACATTCACAAGAATTAAAGACAGTGATTGACAAGCACCACGGTGTTTACCACGCCCTCGATGCTTCAATGGAAGACAAAGTATCGAGCAGCAAGATGAAGCGTGAAATCCGTGAAGCCGACTTTGTAGTTGTCTGCATCGATAAAATCCATCACCGAATTAGTCAACTTGCTAACCACCACGCTAAGCGGTACGACAAGCCATTAGCTATTGCTAACACTACAACCAATACTGCAGTTGAACGGGCAGTGGCGCGTGCTTTAAACGGTGATCCAGCCTACGCACAAACTAGCGAAGACATGGCTAATTACCAGGAAAAATAAAAAAATTCTAAAAAAGTTATTGACAACTATTAAAAAATAGTTAGAATAATAAACAACAATTTAATTATTCGATCGCAATGAGAAAGAAGAGTAAATTATCGATAGCCTTCAGCGAGTCTCGGTAGGTGGAAGGAGACAGGTTCAACTTTAATTGAAAATCACTTTCGAGCTTAAGTCTTAAGAGATAATAGTAAGACTTAATGGTAGCACCCATTATAGTGCTAGCGTATCGCCCATGTAGTCCCGGGCCGTACGTATAAGGTATTGTCAGCAATGATAATACGAAGATAGGGTGGTACCACGCTCGAGCGTCCCTTAACCAAAGTAATTTTGGTTAAGGGACTTTTTTGTTGGGATCAAAGCAATTATTTTATGCTTTTATATCCTAGGAGGGAATTATTTATGCAGGATTTAACAACAAAAAAGCTAACATTTAAGCAATATTTAGTTGTTGCATCATTACTATTCGGGTTATTCTTTGGTGCCGGGAACTTGATTTTCCCCTTACACCTTGGTCAACTAGCTGGTGCGAATTGGGACCCAGCTGCTTTAGGTTTCCTAGTTACAGGGGTTCTTCTCCCATTACTTTCCGTTTTCGCCATCGCTGTTACTCGTGCTGAAGGGGTTTACGATGTTGGTCGTCCACTCGGTGCAGTATTCGCCCTTGTCTTCATGGTTTTGATTCACGCAACCATCGGTCCATTATTTGGTACACCACGGACTGCTACTGTTTCATTCACCGTTGGGGTTGCGCCTTTCGTTCCTAAGGCCGCTCAAGGTTGGGCATTACTCCTTTTCTCAGCTGTCTTCTTCTGTTTAGCATTTGCCTTTTCTTACAAAGAAAACAGCATTCTTTCTAATGTTGGTAAGGTATTAAACCCTGTTTTCCTTGCCCTCTTGTTCTTAGTATTCGTTGTTGCATTTGCTAATCCTTTAGGTAATCCTGGTTCTGCTCCAGTAACGAGTGCCTACGTTCACAGTGCTGTTACAAATGGTTTCCTTGAAGGTTACAATACCATGGATGCCCTTGCTGGTTTAGCATTCGGGGTCACTGTTGTCACTGCTGTTAGAGGGATGGGCGTTCGCCGTCCTGGTGCTGTTTCTAAGGTTGTTGCTAAGTCAGGTGTCCTTGCAGAAAGTGCCATCGGTTTCATCTACCTTCTCCTAATCGTTTTAGGTGCAATGTCACTTGGTCGGTTCAAGGTTTCTGCTGATGGTGGGGTTGCCTTCAACCAATTAGTTAATGCCTACGCTGGTGTCTTTGGTCAAGTTGTTCTAGCATTCTTATTAACCGTTACTTGTTTAACTACTGCCGTTGGTTTAGTTGCTGCCTTTGCTCAAGACTTCCACAAGCACTTTCCAAAAGTTAGTTACCATACTTGGTTAGCACTTAGCTGTCTTGCTTCATTCTTGACTGCTAACTTCGGATTGGATCAAATCATCGCTTGGTCAACTCCGATGTTGATGTTCCTATACCCATTATCAATGGTTCTTATCCTCTTATCCGTAACATCTCCATTATTCAACCGTGACGGTGTAGTTTACTTCTTTGTGGTTCTCCTAACCGTTGTTCCAGCGTTTGGTGATATGGTTGTTGCCTTCCCTGCTGTTGTTAGTCAAAGTTCATTTGGCCTTTGGGTAGCCGGTGTACGGAAGATGATGCCACTTGCTTCAATGGGACTCTCATGGGTTGTCCCAGCACTTGTCGGTTTAGTAGTTGGTCTCCTCGTTCACTTCTTCCGTCGCAGCCAAGTTAATGTTCACCAAACTGAAGTTAACTAATTTCCAATACAATTGATTTTAGCCAAATAGAAAAAGCGCCTGAAATGCATTGTTGATTGCACTTCAGGCGCTTTTTGATCACAAACTGAAACTTGAAAGCACGAAAATAGCCCGGAGCTCTGATGAGCTCTGGGCTTTTCGTACCTAAATTAGTTTTACAACACTCTTGAAATGATATTTTGTACGTTTGATGGGATGGTGTGCATGAATTGGTCAATTTTATCTTCGATAAACTCATTACCAGAGCATTTAAGAACGGAAATTAGGTATACCAATGCGCAAATGAACGTAATATCAGGTAATTAATTCGTGAAGGAATAGAACAAATCGCCTAATGTTCTATCGTCGGTATTCAATCTTTCTTGCCATGCCAACAAGATATATGCTAGCTCTGTTATTGCAATGTAACATTTGTAAAAATACTAATAAAAATTGTTAATCCTTTTATTTTTAGGCTCTTTGTCAATCGGTAAGGATGAAGAGAATTTGGAGAACTAGACTAAGCCACCTTGTCTATTGGTCTAGTTCTCCTTTTTTGTAATTCACGAATCATGAGATTAGAAGTCTTCAACGAAATGAGAATCCTAATCCGAAAATGGAAGAAGTTGCGATAGCCATATGCGGTCCGTTTGATTATCTTGATTTTATTATTAGTGCCTTCGATCGGCCCGTTGGTTAGTCGGGTGTAAAAGCTTGCAATAATCTCCTGGCGGTGCTTGGTTAGTGTTCGCTTAACTCGTCTAATAACGTTTTGTAGATTATTCCGCTTAATTAACTGATCTAACAAAGTCTAACTACTAACGATGACCAGCAGACAGCTTTTAAAGAGTACGAAAGTGCCAAGGCTTATGAAAAACTGTGCGCTTGAATTATTTAGGGTTGCATACAGCGAATTAAAGTGTTATAGTTAGTTAAATTGACATGTACGGAAGTTATAAGTATCATTCATCTTTGCTATCTATTATCTTCTTAGATGTTAATTCAATTTGGTTACTTTGGTTTGATTCCTAGGAGGATATATATATATGCAAAATGGTACTGTAAAATGGTTTAATGCTGATAGGGGCTTTGGGTTTATCACTGGTTCAGATGGTAAAGATGTATTCGTACACTTTTCATCAATTAAAACTAACGGTTTTAAGAGTCTTGAGGAAGGGCAAAAAGTTAGTTACGATGTTGAACAAGAAGATCGAGGACCTCAAGCGACTAATGTTGTTCCACAATAATTTGTCTAATATTATGAAGAACTGCTTTTGATGGAGCAGTTCTTTTTTATGGCTCTTCGTCAAGAAGTACTGATAGAAAAATTTGAATAACTTTTCAAACAGCTTGTGTCTGAGATTGGACATTAGCTGTTCTTTTATTCTTCCAGTTGATGGCAAAGTATGAGTTAGGAAGGGCAAGCAGGATTCGAGCCCGAAAATTAAAGAAGTTACGAAAGCCATAAGCAGTTCGTTTAACGTACAATACCCCTTTTACGAAGCCAAACTACACGGCCTTGATGAAATCAACAAATTAGTCGAATTGCACAAGTATGGCGTAGTTGACTTTGATAAACAATTGGTTCGTCGCTTGGTAGAAAAAATCACCATCTTCCAACGCTACATGGAGTTCACGTTCAAAGATGGTGAAGTAATTAGAGTTAATATGTGAAATTTATGGTGTACGGCACTCAGCTATTTTAGCTTTTTTAGAAGTTGATCCACAGCAGCCTTGATTTGAACCTGAGCAATATCAAACACTTGAATATTCTTGAAATCTTCCTGCCCTAAGATTAACGGCAATTCGGTACAACCCAAGACTACACCATCAAGGTGATCTTTTTGAACCATCTTATTGATAATTGTCATTAACTGCTGCTTAGTCTCATTCTTAACAATACCGTTTTCGAGTTCGTCTACAATTTTTTGATGAATTATGGATTGATTATTTTCACTGGGACGGCAAACTTCAATTTCGGCCTCTCAAAATGGTTTGATGAAAAAGTCATTTTGCATTGCAAATTTGGTGCCTAGTAAAGCCAATAGTTGAAGGTGCAACTGTTGGGCAGCCGCTACCGCTGTCTCGACAATGCTTAACAATGGCAAATCAGTGCGCGCTTGAATCTGATCAAATAATAGATGGGGCGTATTGCCACACATCAATCAAAAGTCACACCCGGCTTTCAATAAATTATTGGCCGCAGCTCCTACATAACCGTCGACTTTATCAGTCGCGATCCGCTCCTGATACCGCTTAATGATTGCCGAATAATAATTCATTGTTGCTTCTGGGCCTATACCACCGATAATGCCTAGTTTCTGCATCTGGATCATCCCCTAATTATTTAGAATTATTTGAATTCTTCTTTGCAGGTCTGGAATTACCTGCTCCTCGAACCATGGATTTTTTGCCTCCCAAATTTTATTTCGTGGTGACGGATGAACGCTTGGAAAATAGTCTGGCAGGTATTGCTGATAATTCCTGACAATATCAGTCAACCGATCTTTATATCCTAGGTGAAGGTAGCTTCTCGTCGCATAAGCGCCCACTAAAATGGTTAACTGAATATCAGGCATTAATTTCAATAGCTGTGGATGCCAATTTTGAGCAAATCCTTTACGCGGTGGGAGATCACCAGACTTGCCTTTTCCGGGATAATAAAAATCCATTGGTAAAATTGCAATCATTCCAGAATTATAGAAAACGTCTCTCGAAACCCCTAACCAGATCCGAAGACGATCACCACTAGGATCATCCCAGAATTTCATTTTTTCTTGGGCAATTCGTCCTGGTGCTTGACCAATGATATTTATTCTGGCAGATGAAGAAGCATAGTAAAGTGGCTTGATCCCTTGCTTTGTAAAAGATTCGTTATCAGGATCTGCTTGAATTTCTTGAAAAATTTTTTGAAATTCACTTTGCATATAATATGACCCGCCTTTCTCTTATTTTCTAAACTGATATAACGTGTATATTATCAACTAAGCAATAATTGCCTAATTAAACTAATTTTCTAATAATTCAATTCGACGTAATTGACGTTTCAGTTGACCTTGCTTTTCTAATAAAGCAAATTTACGAGACAGGGTCTCAGGTGTTGTTCCAAGGTATAAGGCTAAGTCCTTCATTTTTAAGGGTAAGGTAAAATTATTTTTACCAATTTCATCTGCATATGTTTGTAAATACTTTAATAACCGGTCTTCAACCTTCGGCAAAGCCAACAAATGAATTTGTTTTTGCATTTCCGAAACTTTAACAATATTTAGTTCCAATAATCGAATACTTAATTCTGGTTGTTTATGCATCAGCTTCAGTAGATCCTGCCGTTTTAATAAACAAATTTCACTGTGTTCCGTAGCCTCGACGTAATTATTGACATTTTTTTGACCAAAAAGCCAATTCTCACCAATATAATCACCTGTATGCAAGATTTGCAAAACATTCTCATAGCCGTCTTCATCTAAGGTGTACTGCTTAGCGTTACCATCAGCGACAATTACTAAATTATCATTTATCGTTGGATCAATTATCACTTCACCCTTTTCATAGTTTTTATGCTGAACTAATTTTTCGATTTGCATCTTCTCATCCTGAGGTAAAGCATTAAATAGTGGTACTAAGTTAACACATAAATCAGCCATTAAATTCATCGTCCTTTAATTAAAAGTCATCATCGTCGTCTTCGACATACAATCCTTCTTTTAGTTCATGACCTAAGAAGTCTTGAGTTACCCGAATTTGCTCCTTAATCCAAGCCATTAAATTAGTTAAATTAGCAGATAATTCTAGCCAACTTTCATTGTTAGCTAAGGCAATTGCCTTAGTAATGAAGAGCGTTTGCGTATCAAAATCTTTTACCAAGGCAAACAATTGCTTATCACCTGCTAAATATTTACTACTACCATCTTCTTCTAGCATAGTATATTCCTTAAATTGAGCTGTAATTGTTGGAATACTTTCACCATTATTAACCAATAAGTGACTCAATTGGTCAAATTCCTGACGTTCATAAGCAATCCAATCAGCAGCTTTTTCGGCTAAAAAAAGACTAGCAGATCCTTTAGCAAATAAGTTAGCTTGGTTAATCTTTAAAGAATGGATTAACAAGTTAGAAATAATGTGACCAGTCATGGCAGCTGCAGTTGGCTGATGGTGATCAAGGTCGCTTTGCTTCAATTCCGCCTGGTATTTTTCTTCTGCATTCATCAGTTAAGCTCCTTTTCCTTAATTCCTTGTACTTCATAACCCATTTTTTCAATAGCTGTCTTGACGTCAACAGCTTTAGTCTTATCAGGATCCAACGTAAATTTTAGCTTTCCTGCATTGAATAAAACTTTGATTTGGTCGGTTCCATCCAAACTACCAACCGCCCTTTCAATTTTGCTTAAGCATGAAGGACAGGTCATGCCAGATAATTTCATCATTACTTTTTCCATGATTAAATTCCCCTTCCTTATTAATTTACATATCTAATGATACTTTGTTTTGTTGATTATAAACTTGATGATCGTCAATTTTGTTGAAATTTGATTAATCTCATCCCGTTCAAGATAACAATTAAGATGCTAAATTCATGAATAAACATCCCACTTGCCATTTCAACATAACCCGCAAACAAACCGATGAACAACAATAAGACTGTCAGTAAAGCCATCACGATATTTTCATTCATGTTCAAAATTGTCTTCTTGGATAATCCAAGGGCATAAGCGATCTTTCGCAAGTCATTTTTAACTAAAACTATGTCTGAAACTTCAATGGCAACATCCGCTCCACTACCAACGGCAATTGCAACATTAGCATTAGCTAAGGCCGGACTATCATTGATCCCATCACCAATAAAAGCAATATGGTGTCCCTTAGCTCTTTCTTTTTTAACAAAAGCAGCCTTGTCTTGTGGCAACATTTGACCATGAACTTCATCGATTGGCAACTTCGCCGCAATTCGTTCAGCAGTTTCTTGATTGTCTCCAGAAAGCATCACTAGCTTCTTAACCCCTAATTCTTTTAAGTGGGTTAAGGCATCATTAGCTTCTGAGCGCAATTGGTCTTTAATGCCAAAAACAGCTAATTGACTTTGGTCCTCATTGGCAAAAGTGACAATTGAATTACCTAATTGACTCAAATGATCAATTGTTTCACCCAATTTTGCATTGGCACGAGTATTTTCAACAATTAATTTTTGATTACCTAAATAATATTTTTGATTATTTAAAGTGGCGATGATTCCCTTACCCTTAACAGTTTCCACTTTAATTGAAGCTGGCTTTTGTTTATTTAATTTGGCAATTGCCTGAGCTAAGGGGTGGTTACTTTGACGCTCAATTTGAGCAGCTAATTTAATAATTTCATCTTTGGGCCCATTTAATACCTCAATTGCACTAACTTCTGGATGTCCAACAGTCAAAGTGCCGGTTTTATCAAAAGCAATTTCATCAATCCGATGAGTTTGGTCCATCACTTGCGACCCTTTAAACATAATGCCATTTTTAGCACCATTACCGATACCAGCAACTGTAGATACTGGCACACCAATAACTAAAGCACCTGGGCAACCCAGCACCATAACTGTAATAGCCAGCCTAAGGTCTTTAGTAATTAAACCTACAACGATTGCAATTATAAGTACGGCGGGAGTGTAATATTTGGAAAACCGGTTAATTAACTTTTCTGTATGTGACTTTGTATCTTGTGCTTCTTCAACTATTTCGATAATTTTACCGAAAGTCGTATCTTCACCGACTGCGGTAGTTTCGACAGTCAATGTACCGTTTTCAAGGATAGTTCCTGCATATACTTCATTACCGGCTTTTTTATTAACTAATTTAGATTCACCGTTAACACTGGCTTCATTAAGATAACCAGAACCTGAAATAACCTTGCCATCGACTGGAACCTGATCACCAGTTTTAACTAAAATCTTCTCACCAGGATCAATGAAATCGACGTCTTCTTTCTCAGTTGAGCCATCATCTTGAACAACTAACGCAGTCTGTGGTGCCATTTTGGTTAAATCAGCGACGGCTGACCGCGTTTTCTTTAGGGTTAATTCTTCCAGTACATCTCCTAACATGAATAGCCAAGTAACAATGGCTGCTTCATTAAATTCACCAATAATGAAGGCACCGATTACCGCCAGCGATACTAAAACATCAATAGAAATTAATTTAACCCTTAAAGATGAAATAGCCGTCAAAACAATTGGAAGCACTCCGACAATCCCCACGATAAGCATTAAAGCCTGGTATGGTAAATTCATGTGCAATAGCCATTTAGATCCTTCAGCAAGCAACAGCAAAATAGTATTAACAAGCAAAAGCTGCTTTTTGTACCTCATAAAAAATTGTTGTAACTTAATCATTTTTCACCTCTTCCTTTCTTGACACTACACATTATAGGTAAAAAACAATTTAGGTGACTTGACTGTTATCAAGATACTAGTGTCTTTTTATATTTATCTTTTAAGCAAAAAATCACAGTTTTATTGTGTAAATTTCGTTTAATAAAAGAGAGAATATACAAAAAAGACTAGAAACCATGCAAAAAGCATAGACTCTGGCTTTCAAATTTCAGTTCTATAAAAATTAATGTGCCAATTTAATCTCTCCAGCAGCAATTGGCAAAGTTGTATGTGCATCATAACTCATAACATTACCAGCAACGCTAGATGGCAATTTAAGATCCGCTGGTACGCCGTGAACATAAACTACTCGTTTGTCTAATTGAAGATCGTCACTACCAAATGCTTGCTTAAATTTTGCTTGTAAATCTTTTAATGGGACATCCTTATCATATTCATAATGACCGTATTTATCTGCAACCGGGTAGCCATCATGGGGAATGTTCATTTCTTGTGGTGCATCATCAAAAGGAACCATCGTTGTCCCAGATACTGCCTCTGTTTCAGGTAAATCAATAAAGCCATCATGATTCACGTCCTGCATTAGCGTCGGAACATGAGCTTGTTTCCCATCTGGAAATCTATGGAAATGTTCCCAATGTTCAATATTGGCAGGCTTATCAAACATTTCCACATGAATATGAAGACTATTACCATTTTCACTGAATGTTGCTATTCATGCGCCTGTGTTTCAATTTTATCCGCATTTATTGGTTTAATTTTTGCAATATAGTCAACCATATTTCTCATCCTTCCATTTGATTATTGCGATATAAATCTAGCATAAAAGCATTTTACAAAATTGATTAGAATCAATAAATTAAATCTTTGATTATAAATATCTTTAATAATTAACATCCATCATCTTATCGTCATGTCAACCATTACTGCTTCTCTCATCAACTTAACCAACTCAACTCCCCAAAACGGACACTTATCTACACAACCTAAAAATCCAGCACGTTGTCCACTTGATCCTCTAGCTCAACAAGCAAAAAGTGTACTAATTCCAATCACCAAAAGAGGAATTAGTACACTTTTCATCTATCACAAACACCGTCACACCGGCGTTTGTGAGCTATTCTTCTGTGCGTTCAAGGACCGTAACAGATTCCACATGCGGAGTCTGCGGGAACATATCTACCGGACTTATTTCATCAAAATGATAGCCCTTTTCTTGGAGCAACTGCAGATCACGGATTTGTGTGGCAGGATTGCATGAAATATAGACAATCCTCTTCGGCTTAGTAGCGGCAGCCGCATTAATAAATTCAGGCGTTAATCCTTTTCGTGGCGGATCAACAAAAATCACGTCTGTCTTAAGTCCTTCACTAGCCCAGCGTGGCATTACATCTTCTGCCTTGCCAGTGACATATTGGGCATTTTCAATGCCATTCAATTTTGCATTGGCATTAGCATCTTCTACCGCTTCACGAATCGTTTCCATTCCACGAACCGCCTTAACATGCTTAGCTACGCTTAAGCCAATAGTTCCGATACCAGAATAAGCATCGACAACAACGTCATTTGCCTTTAAATCTGCCTTTTTAATTGCCAAATCATATAAACGCGGCGTCTGTAAAGAATTGATTTGGAAGAAGCTCTTTGGTGAAATCCGGAATTCAACATCCCCGATTTTATCAATCAAATGATCTTCGCCCAAAACAACATAGTCATTTCTGCCCAAAATTACATTCGTCTTCTTGGGATTGTAGTTCAAAATGACGCTGCTTATTTCTGGAATTTGACTGATTTCAGCGGCTACTTTTGGCAATTGTGGAAAATCTTTATGCAGGCAAACCAGAATCACCATTAGTTTGCCATTAGCCTTGCTGCGTCGAACATCTAGGTAACGCACTTCACCTTTGTGATGAATTTCATCGTAAGCCGGAACTTCATATTTCCGCAAAATATCACGTGTAGCAACTAAAACGCGATCAATTTCAGGATCAGTTGTAAAGAAATTGGTCAGAGGAACCAGATCATGAGAATGCCGTCTGAAGAAGCCAATTTCAAGCTGACCATTAACTTCTCTAACTGGTACTTGTGCCTTATTGCGGTAGCCGGTTTGTTCAGGACTAGGCAAAGTTTCATTAACTTTAACTCCGTCTAAGTGAGCCTTCTTAAGCAGATTAACAACTTGATTGCGTTTAAATTCAAGCTGCTTATCGTACTTAATATGCGCTAAAGAGGCCAAACCAGTTTGTACCCACTGATTCAATTTGACATTGATTCGATCAGGACTTTCTTTAAGAATCTTTTCAATTTTGGCAAAAGCAAAACGCTTTTTAACTTTCAAAATTTTTGCCTTAACCGTTTCGCCTGGCAAAGCATTATTTACAAAAACGGTTAAGCCCTCATAATGAGCCACTCCCATGGCTTCATAAGAAAGGTCAGTAATTTCTAGTTCAACAATTTGATTTTTTTCCATTTGACTCGCTCAATTCCTTCACAAAACTTTTACCGATAAAATGCTGTTAAAGCCTATCTAAAAATTTATTTGCTTCATCTCGAGAATGAAAAACAAACTGATTTTTATTCGGAAAACGATTAAGAGTAGCCCGCAGCTTGGGTAACTTATCGGTCTTAAAAGTTTGGATATAATTCATAAATTCAGGATCCTCTTTTTCTTCGATCCAAGGCATATCAGGACGTTTCTTGCCTATTCTGGCTCGCACGCCGTTTAAACAAACTTCAGTTGGATAATCTAACAAAAGATGGTATCACATCGCAATAAGCGCATCGGTAAAGAAAAACTATAATTGCCATCCATAATCCAAGTTGGTTTTTGCAATTCTTTAGCTAGACGTTGATTAAAAACATCTCTTGAAACAGTTGTTTTATCGCTATTCCATAGCAAGCGATCAAGATAGCAGATCGGCAAGGCAGTTTTCTGATTTAGTTTTCGACTAAAAGTGCTTTTGCCACTACCCGGACAGCCTAATACCAGGACTCTTTTCATCATATCACCCCTAAATCGTTCTATTACTAGTATAACTTATTTTTATTTTCGAATTGAGTGCGAAAGAAAATTATTTTGATGAGAAGTATTGACAGCTTTTTTTAATCTTGCTATCATAATGCACAACAATAAATAAACAAGTAGTTGCTTCGTTCAGCGTTCAGAGAACTGGTGGTAGGTGCAAACCAGACAGGCGAAATTAGCGAAATACATCGTAAAGCGAGTCGTTCGGAAATATTCAGAGCCGTTATCATCTGATAGAGTTTGAGGCCTATTCCTTAAAATATGGGTGGTACCGCGGTTGTTTAATCGTCCCGTTGACATTATTGTCAGCGGGATTTTTTGTTTGGAGGGAAAAATATGAAAAAGAAGGTTTCTTTTAGTGAATCAATTATCATCCTTGTAATCTTGCTTTTAATCCTGGGAACTGCCGTTATCAAATTTGGGCTTTCCCCAGAAGTACCAGTTTTATTCACAGTCTTGCTATTAACTTTTTGGGCCAAAATTCGCGGCTTTTCTTGGCAAGATATTCAAAACGGAATTAAAGAAGGGATTAGCGTTGCGATTATCCCTATCTTTATCTTTATTTTAATCGGAGCTTTGATCGGGCTTTGGATTCAAGCCGGAATTATTCCATCAATCATGGTTTTAGGTTTCCATTTGATTAACGGCGAATTCTTCCTGCCATCAGTCTTTGTGGTTTGCTCCATCGTTGGGGTCGCAATCGGAAGTGGCTTTACCACTATTTCAACGGTTGGAATTGCCCTCTTTGGTATTGGTGCCAGCATGAATGCCAATCCTGCTTTGGTAGCTGGTGCAATTATTTCCGGTGCGGTCTTTAGCGATAAAATGTCACCCCTTTCTGATTCAACCAACCTTTCATCAGCAGTCGCTGAAAGTGAATTGTTTGCTCACATTAAGAATATGATGTGGTCCACTATTCCATCTTTCGTTGTTTCCTTCATTCTCTTCTGGATTCTAGGCAGCAGTGGTCAAATGGACTTAACTAAGATTGAACGTACATCCAGCATCTTGCAGCAACACTTTGTAATTAGTTGGTGGGCAATTGTACCAATTATCTTAATGCTGATCTGTGCTTGGAGAAAAATCCCTGCAATTCCTACTTTATTTATTAATATTGCAGCCACTGTAATTATGATTTTTATCATTAATCCTCATTTTTCAATTACAGCGCTAAATAATTTAATTATGAACGGCTTTGTTGCTAAAACAAGCGACAGCTCCGTCAACAGTCTATTAACCCGTGGTGGTATTTCCAGCATGATGGGCACTGTAGCTTTGATTATCTCAACTCTTTCTTTGGGCGGAATGCTGATGAAGTTCAACATCGTTCAAAGTGCGATGGAACCTCTTGTTAAGCATTTGAAGAAACCTGGTCGTTTAATCACAGTTACTATTCTTTCTGGTATCTGCATCAATCTTTTCGTTGGTGAACAATACTTGTCTGTAATTTTGCCAGGACGTGCTTTCAAATCTGCCTACGATAAAATTGGTCTTGCGCCTTTAGCTTTAAGTCGTGTGCTTGAAGACGGTGGTAGTGTAATCAACTACTTGATTCCTTGGGGTGTTGCTGGTTCATTTGCCGCTTCAACCTTGGGCGTACCAGTTTTAGCATTCTTGCCATTTACCTTCTTCAGTTTACTGTCACCAGTTTTCTCCATTATCAGTGGTGTAACTGGAATCGGCTTAAAGTGGTCAAAGAAGCCTACTAAATAATAATTAAATTTTAAGATTATCCTTTAATCCTTTCTATTTTTGTGATAGCTTATTAATGAGTATCTCTATAATAGAAAGGATCTTTTTATGGATAACTTTTCAAGCAATCCTGGACGTCGTCAAGTTCAGGACATCTCAGCTGTTAATAGTTTTTTGACTAAAACTTACAGCATTATGGCTTTAGCTGTTTTAGTCTCAGCTTTAACTGCATTTTTATCAACTACCGTATTTAAGGCGGCCTTTGTCGCACTTTTCAGCAACAAAGCTTCCGCATGGATTATTTTGTTCTTGCCTTTGATTCTTAGTTTTGCAATCAGCTTTAGAGCAATACGCAATCCAGTTGCAAGTTTTGTAATGCTGATGATCATGGCTGTAGCCTACGGTTTGACTTTTGCGATCATCTGCGCCGCTTACACTGATGCTACAGTTGCAACTGCCTTTGTATCAGCCGCTGCAGTCTTTATCACAATGGCAGTTTACGGTACGGTCACTAAACGTGACTTGGACAACATCGGCTCTTATGGCACCGCTGCTTTGATTGGTTTCATCGTAGCAACTATTGTTAACATATTCCTCAGAAACCCAATGATCACTTACATTTTCGCCTACATCGGTGTTTTGATCTTTGTTGGTTTAACTGCTTGGAATGCTCAACAAATGAAGACAATTTACGCTAAGTATGCTGATCAAACCAATTCTTTAGGTTTGGCTACTGCTGGAGCTTTGCAACTATACCTTGATTTCGTGAACTTATTCATGTTCTTCCTTCAAATCTTTGGTATGGGCGGCGACCGTCGTTAATCAGCTTTAATTTAAGCAAAAAAAATAAGTCTAGTTTTTCAACTAGGCTTATTTTTTTAACTCTTAGCAACCAACATAAAATTCAATGTGCTGCTTTAAGTTATCAAAGCTTACTGGACAATAGCCGCCAATTTCTCCATCAAGGTTAACCGGCAAATCTTTTCCTTCACTCTTGCCAATTAATTCAGCTTTAAGACTTCTGGTCTTAGTGTAGATAATATTCGGATCATCTACATGCTTGCCATTTAACGCAAGGGCCATCAATTTCAGCAAATTGCCAGGATCTGATGGCTTGACAACGATTAATTGGAATAAACCATCACTTAGCTGTGCATCTGGCATAATTTGTTCAAAACCACCAATTGAATTGGTCATTCCAAGCAAGAACATTGATAATTTACCTTCATAAACTCCATCATCATAAGTTAAGCGCATTTCATTTTCGGTTAAATGTGGCAGCATTTCTGCCCCTTTAATCAAATATGCAGCGTAACCTAAAGCTGATTTAATCTCATAAGGAACACCATAGGTTAACTCGGTTAAAGAACCACTAGCGGCAATATTGACAAAGTATTGCGTTTTTTTGTTAAAACATGCCTTGCCAATGTCCATTTTGCGCGTTTTATTTTTCAAAATGATCTTAGCAGCATCCGGGATATTATCACGCGGAATGCCCAGTGCTCGAGCGTAGTCATTAGTAGTGCCGGCCGGAATAATTGCCATCTTTGGTCTATCTTCCAAAAAAGCGATTCCGTTTACTACTTCATTAATTGTACCGTCGCCACCAGCAGCCACAATCAGGTCAAAACCTTCTTTGGCAGCACGTGTAGCTTCATTTTGGGCACTCATTTTTTCTGGCGTGGTTCTAAAAGCACTAGCTTCATAACCAGCCTGTTCGAGAACATCCAAAATATCGGCCACATTTTTTGGCATTTGCTCGCGACCGGAGACAGGATTATAAATTAATCTTGCTTTACTAGTCATAATTACTACCTTTTTTTCTAGAATTAAATTAACGACTTGCTAATTCTTTGTTCAAAAGCTTGTTAACAACCTTTGGGTTAGCCTTACCACGAGTTTGCTTCATGATCTGACCAACTAAGAATCCAATTGCACGGTCCTTACCATTCTTGAAGTCTTCAACAGATTGTGGGTTATCATCAACAACCTTCTTAACCATTGGTTCCAAAACCGAAAGGTCTGATAATTGAACCATGCCTTTTTCTTCAACATACTTCTTAGGATCAGTACCGTTCTTAACAGTTTCAGCAAAGACTTTCTTGGCAATCTTGGATGAAATAGTACCATCTTTGATCAATTTGATCATTGCTGCCAAGTTTTCTGGCGTCAACTTAATATCAGCCAAAGTTACGCGGTTATCATTCAAATAACCGTTAACTTGCGTGTTCATCCAGTTTGCAGCCATAGTTGGATCTGCGCCAGCAGCTACAGCAGCATCGAAGAAGTCTGAGCTTTCCTTGGTTTGAAGCAAAACGTGAGCATCATAAGGCTTAATGCCAAACTTGTTAACGTAGTCATCGTAGCGTTCAAAGGCTGACTTAGGCAATTCTTTAGCGATTTCGTCAATCCAGTCTTGACTAATATGATCAGGAGCAATATCAGGTTCTGGGAAGTAACGGTAATCAGAAGCACCTTCCTTAACACGTTCCAAAACAGTCTTGCCTGTTGCTTCATCAAAACGACGAGTTGAAAGTTGAACGTGACCACCTGACAGAAGAACTTGTTCTTGACGCTTTTCTTCGTATGCAAGAGAACGACGAACGTGATCAAATGAGTTCAAGTTCTTCATTTCGACCTTGGTACCAAGTTCCTTTTGTCCAGCTGGACGAATAGAAATGTTGGTGTCGACACGCATTGAACCTTCTTCCATCTTAACGTCAGATGCACCAGTAAACTGGACAATCTTACGTAATTTTTTAAGGTATGCATATGCTTCATCTGGATCAGTCATGTCTGGTTCAGAAACAACTTCAAGAAGTGGAACACCTTGACGGTTCAAGTCGACATATGAAAATCCATTAGTACCGTGAGTGATCTTACCGGCATCCTCTTCGATGTGCATTTCGTGAATACCGATCCGCTTCTTCTTTCCGTGAACTTCTACGTCAATGTAGCCGTCACGAGCAAGTGGTTGGAAGAACTGAGTAATCTGGTAAGCCTTTGGGTTATCTGGGTAGAAGTAGTTCTTACGGTCAAAGTGAGTAGTTGGCAAAATGTGAGCGTGAGTTGCCAATGCTACCATAATTCCTAACCGGTAAACATTCTTGTTAACCATTGGTAAGACACCAGGCATAGCCCAATCGATAACGTTAGTTTCGGTGTTAGGCTTGGCACCATAAGTTACTGGTGAAGGTGAGAAAATCTTACTCTTGGTCTTTAATTCGAAGTGGACTTCTAGTCCGATAGTCGATTTAAAATTCATTCAATTAATCCTCCATTCCAGTTGGTCTTTTTTCATAAAACCTGTTGTTGCGTTCAACAAAGTCAGCAGTCTTGAAGACATTGCCTTCATCAAAACGCTTAGCCATAATTTGTAAGCCGACAGGCATACCATCAACTAAACCAGCTGGAACACTAGCTGCAGGAATACCTGCTAAGTTTGCAGAAATAGTCAAGATATCATTGTTGTACATCTTAACTGGGTCTGAAACTTCTTCACCAATACCAAATGCTGGAGTGGTGGTTACAGGCCCTACAATGACATCATTGTTTTCAAAAATCTTATCAAAGTCGTTGCAGATCAAAGTTCTAACCTTAGCAGCTTGTCTGAAGAACTTATCGTATGAACCAGCTGAAAGAGCAAATGAACCTAACATGATCCGGCGCTTAACTTCTGTACCGAAACCTTCTGAACGTGATTTTACATAAACGTCAAGCAAGTTCTTAGTGTCCTTAGCACGGTAGCCATAACGAATACCATCATATCTTTGAAGGTTTGAAGAAGCTTCACTTGAAGCAATGATGTAGTAGGTTGGAACTACATACTTAGTATGTGGCAATGAAACTTCGGTGATGATTGCACCATTTTCCTTTAAAAGATCGATTTGCTTTTGAATAGCTTCACGCATATCACCATCAACAGCATCCATGTATTCCTTTGGTACAGCAACGCGAAGGCCTTTGACATCTTGACCGATAAACTTGGTAAAGTCAGGTACTTCACGAGTAGAAACAGTAGAATCATGTTCGTCAGCACCAGCAATGACATTAAGAACTTCAGCTGAGTCTTTTACACGCTTGCTCATAACACCGATTTGATCAAGTGATGAACTGAAGGCAATCAAGCCCCAACGTGATACACGACCATAAGTTGGCTTAATTCCGAAAATACCATTAAATGCAGATGGTTGACGAATAGAACCACCAGTATCTGAACCAAGAGCAGCAACAACTTGACCACTAGCAACTGCAGCTGCAGAACCACCGGATGAACCACCAGGAACCTTGTCCAAGTTCCATGGGTTATGGGTAGCACCAAAGTATGAATGTTCAGTTGATGAACCCATCGCAAATTCATCCATGTTGGTCTTACCGACAAAGGTTGCTTGTGCAGCCTTTAATTTGCTGATAACAGTTGCATCATACATTGGCATAAAGTTATCCAAAATATGACTTGCTGCAGTGGTTTTCACACCATTGGTAACAATATTGTCCTTAATTCCGATTGGAATACCAGCTAACTTGCTCTTTGAAAAATCAAGATTTTCAGCTGGCTTGGCATCATCTTCAACAGTGATCCAAGCATTTAACTTCTTGTCAGTATCTTTAATGTTTGCAACAGTATCTTTTGCTAATTGATCTGCTGAAATTTCACCACTGGCAAGTTTTTTGTTTAATGAGTCAATAGTTTCGTTTAAGTAATTCATTACTCGTTATCGTCCTTCTCAATAATTACAGGAACCTTAATGAAGCCATTAGCTTTTTCAGGAACATTTTTCATTAAAGTTTCGCGATCTTCACCTTGCCAATGTTCAGGTTTGTCTTCTCTAAAGACAGTATCACGATCAACAACTTGAACAGTTTCATCAACACCTTCAGTATCAACTTCTTGAAGTTGACTGGCCATGTTAATGATCGAACCCATTTGTTCAGTAAATTTACCGATTTCATCGTCGCCAAATTCAAGTCTTGAAAGTGTAGCAACGTGTTTAACCGTATCTTCTGTGATTTTCACTCAAATGCCTCCTATTCGCCGCCATAAATGTGGACTTGATAACTACTATCTGCTGTTTCTTTTGCAATCAATGCTTGAACATCATTGACAGAACCAATCTGAATTTCGATGGCCGTGTCATTAGACAAATATTTCTTGGCTTGTGACAAAACCAAACGTGTAAAGCTTTGAATTTGTTCATAGCCATAAAACTGAGTAGTAATTGAAATATTTTCTTGCGTCAACTTGCCATTTTCATAACGCAAAGTTGCCGTTACCCCACTAATATTAGGGAAGTAATTTTGAACTGATGTCTTAAAACTACTGAAGCTTGAAGCATCGCTGCTACTTACAGCTTTAGCACCACCAACTGTCGGTAAAACTTGTGTTTTTTCCGAAATTGATTTCCATTTAGTTATTTTACTACTATTAGCGCTAGCTGTCCCGTAAGCAAAATAACTTCCTCCAACTAAAGAGTCTTTTGAGGTACTGGAGAACAAGCCAATCGTAATTGGAACATTCTTCAAAGCCTTCTTCTTGCGCAAACGGCTAATTATTTCATTAGCCATTTTGATACCTTCGCTTCTTTGTTTGCTGCGCGAAATAGTCACTGAATATTCTGCGCCGTTTTTGGTCTTGGTGTAATAATCAACGGAATTCATCGCAAGGCCAAGGCTGATTCCACCCAAGCTGTATTTTGAGCCAGAACCAGTTAAATAATCCTGCTCGACTATTTCTTCAAGGTAATACGGATTATAGTGTTTCTTCGTACCAGCTGTCGGATTTAAACCAGTTGGATTGTTCTTGGATTTACGTGCCAGCCAGTCGGTGACAGTGGAAGCGTCCAAGTATTGACCTTCTTGGAAAGTATATGAACTAGTTGGGTAAGTCGTTTTAGAAATATTAACCAATCCCCGTTCCAGGCTGTGCGTATCAACGGAATTATCGTTATCAGTTGCCGTTAAACCGTCAATTGGTGACACTTGGTAGGTACCATTTTTCAGCAATACCGTATAACCGTTTTTACCTGTATTGGTCGTTTGATTTGTCTTCTTTTTTGTATTACTAGTAGTTGTTGCATTATTGGCTAAACTTGAATTCTTTAAATTGCCACAACCGCTTAAGGTAACTATCGCCCCTGCAAGGGCTAAAACTTGCAAATATCTTTTCACAATTAGTGTTTCCTTTACTTAATTTGTGCAATTGCTTCTTCTTCGGTCAAGGTTGGTACGCCTAAACTTTGAGCTTTGGTAAACTTGGAACCAGCATCCTTGCCATAAATGACATAGTCAGTTTTATGAGAAACAGATCCAGTTACTTTGGCTCCTAAAGATTGCAACCGCTTGGTAAATTCACTTCGTGTATAATGCGCTAATTTACCTGTTAATACAACCGTTTTATTCTTAAAGAAATTGTCGGCTATTTCGGCTTCCGTCTCATCTTGACCGAGATAATCCATGTTCAGGCCACTCTCTTCAAGCTCTTCAATTAATTTTTGAACAGCTGGCTGAGCAAAATAGGTTGTTAAACTTTCGGCAATCGTCGGTCCTATTGTATCGATTGCTGCAACTTCTTGCACGTCTGCGGCCATAATCTTAGGAAGATTTTTAAACTTTTGCGAAATTAAGCGAGCAACCTTTGCTCCAACATGGTCAATCCCCAATCCGGTCAACAATAATTCAACTGAATTTTGCTTTGACTTATCAATCGCTGTCAAAAGATTATTAATCGATTTTTCCTTAAAGTGATCGAGCTGCATTAAATCATCTGGAGTCAAATGATACAAGTCAGCAACATTATGAACCAAATCTTTGGCAATCAATTGCTTGACGATTTTAGGTCCTAGACCGGCAATGTTCATCGCCTGTCTTGACGCAAAGTGGATAATGCCCTCTTCTAATTGAGCTGGACAAGATGGATTTATGCACCGCAAGGCTACTTCACCCTTTAAGTGAACCAATTTTTGCCCACAAGAAGGACAAGTTGTTGGAATTTCATACGGCTTAGAGTCGGCCGGGCGCTTGGACAAAACAACTTCGGAAATTTCAGGAATAATGTCACCAGCCTTATGCAACTTAACGGTATCGCCAATTCTGACATCTTTTTCTTTTAATAAATCAGGATTGTGCAAAACCGCACGCGCAACCGTTGTTCCCGCTAGTTGAACTGGATCCATCACCGCTGTCGGCGTCACTACACCGGTGCGGCCCACGGTCCATTCGATATCACGCACTACTGTTTCTTGTTCTTCAGGTGGAAACTTATAAGCAATTTCCCAACGTGGAACTTTAACGGTGCTGCCTAATTCCTGCTCAATGCCAAGATCATCAACCTTAAGAACGATCCCATCAATACAATAGGGTAGGCTATCACGCTTGGCCGTGTATTCATCAATAAAGTCAAAGATTTCATCTAATGTTTCTAGCTTGCGACCAGTTTGATTGGTGTGAAAACCCAATTTATGCATTTCTTCGATCGCCTGATGCTGACTAGTAATGCCCTCAGGCGGATTTACCCAAGTATAAATAAAGGTGCTTAAATCCCGCTTTTTTGTAACTTTGGCATCTAATTGCCGAAGTGAGCCAGCCGCTGCATTCCGCGGATTGGCAAAAACTTCTTTGCCGTTTTCATCCCGCTCTGCATTTAATTTGGCAAAAGCTTCTTTACTCATGTAGCATTCGCCACGCACTTCAATTGTTAACGGCTTTGGCAAAGTTTGAGGAATATCGCGAATAAAGCGCGCATTAGCGGTAACATCCTCACCGACTTGACCATTTCCTCTGGTTGATGCCCGCATCAAACGCCCATTTTGATATTCAAGCGACAATGACAAGCCATCGATTTTTAATTCAACATTGTAAGCTACCGGATGACCTACTTGCTTTTGAATTCGCTGATCAAATTCTCTTAACTCTTCTTTTGAAAAAACATCACCCATTGAAAGCATTGGAATCGGGTGTGCTACTTTAGTAAATTTCGTGTCAATTTTTCCGCCGACTCTTTGAGTAATTGAGTCCGGGGTTACCAATTCAGGAAAATCTTTTTCTAGTTCAAGCAGACGATTGTATTTTTGATCGTAAACGTTGTCTTCAACTTCAGGTGCGTCTTTTGAGTAGTAAGCCTCAGCCCATTCGTCCAGCTGCTTACGCAAAGCCGCAACTTCGGTTTTAGCTTGATCAAGAGTTATATCAGCCATTATTTTTCCTCCCTATAAAAAATCAACCTTAGCTTTTATTATACCTTTTTGATTGGTGCAAAAGCAGCTAGCAGCCGTTTAACGCCCTTGTTTGCAAAAGCAATATCAAGTTCCATGTCTTCGCCTTCGCCGTTGACCTTCATAACAACTCCGCGGCCCCAAACTTTATGTTCTACCTGATCGCCAACATGCCAGCCCTTCTTTTCAGCTCCAACTGCTCCTGAAGCCTTTTTAGCAGTTGTGTACACCTGTGCTCGTGCATGTTCATCATTGCGAGCAAATGGTGCAGTTTGTGCTTGAAAGTAGCTTTGACCAATAAAGGTATTGCCAGCATTAGGATTTTCAACATTCAGATCTTTAGCGTCGATTTCAGCTAAAAATCTTGAAGGCGGATTATTCTGAATTCGGCCATACATCATTCTAGAGTAAGCATTAGTCAGATACAGTTCTTGCTTTGCTCTAGTGATTCCAACGTAAGCCAACCGGCGTTCTTCTTCCAATTGACTTTCATCCATCATTGATCGTGATAATGGGAAAAGTCCATCTTCCATTCCGATTAAAAAGACAACCGGAAATTCCAAACCTTTGGCAGCATGCAAAGTCATCAATGCAACTTGATTATCATCATCGTCTAAGTCATCTTGATCACTCAATAATGATACTTCTGCTAAAAAGTCGCTTAATTGATCGGAATCATCATCTTCAGCTTCATAATGATCATCAAATCTCTTGGTTACTGACAAGAATTCATCCAAGTTTTCCAAACGCGTATCAGCATCAATATTATGTTCGGCCTTTAACGCGCTGGTGTAATCGAAATCATCCAAAATCTTTTCAGTCAAGCCAGTAACACTGTGATCTTTGGCAAAATTAATGGCATCATGCAATTTAGCAGCAAAGTCACTCAATTCTTGCGCAGCTCGATTTGAAATAGTGGACATCCCCACTTGATCCATTGCTTGCAGGGCATTCAAATTGTTTTCATTTGCAAAAGCCAATAACTTATCAACTGTTGCCGCACCAATTCCACGCTTAGGGGTATTGATAATGCGGTTTAAACTCATGGTATCAGCCGGATTAGAAACTAATTTCAAATAGCTCATAACATCTTTGATTTCTTTTCGATCATAGAATTTATGACCGCCAACAATTTGATATGGTACATTTGACTTCACGAAAGCTTCTTCGACCGTACGCGATTGAGCATTGGTCCGGTAAAGAACGGCAAAATCTTTGTAGCTGCGCTTTTGATCTTTAACTTCTTCTTGAATTTTAGAAATAATGTAGTGAGCTTCATCATCACCGCTTTGAGCTTTATAGTAGGTTACCTTTTCGCCTTCACCGCGATCAGTCCATAAATTTTTGGACTTGCGGTTTTGATTGTTTTTGATGACAGAATTGGCAGCTGACAAAATGTGGCCGGTTGAGCGGTAATTTTGTTCCAACTTGACTGTACGCACGCCATCGTTTTTATAGTCGGACTCAAAGTTCATGATGTTTTCCATATTGGCACCACGCCAGCCATAAATTGACTGATCGGCATCCCCAACAACGCAAATATTTTTATATTGAGCAGCCAAGGCATGGGTCAACTCATATTGTGCTTGGTTCGTATCCTGGTACTCATCCACCAAAATGTAGCGAAACTTGTTTTGATAATAATGCAAAGTTTCCTTATCTTTTTTAAACAAAACCAGCGTCTGCATGATCAAATCGTCAAAGTCCATAATTTGATCGCGTCTGAGCCGTTTTTGGTATTCTTGATAGATCTGGGCAACCATTTTTTCAAAGGGAGAAGAAGCACTCATTGCAAAAGCTTCTGTCGTCAATAAATCATTCTTGCCATTGGAAATCGCGGATAAAATTCTACGCGGATCATACATCTTGGGGTTGATGTTGAGATCCTTTTCAATATGCTTAACCAGCGTAAGCTGTTCGGCTGAATCTGCAATTGAAAAATTATGACTGTAGTTGATCTTATCAGCATCTCGCCGCAAAATCCGAACGCATAAAGCGTGGAAAGTAGACATCCAAATACTCTCAGCTGCTGGGCCAAGCAGTTTTTGTTCACGTTCGCGCATTTCATTGGCTGCCTTGTTAGTAAAAGTAATCGCCAAAATATTCCAGGGATTAACATTGTTTTTTTCAACTAAATACGCAATCCGGCGCGTCAAAACCGAAGTCTTTCCCGATCCGGCACCAGCAACTACTAGTAATGGACCTTCCGTGGTTTCAACAGCTTGCTTTTGTTGCGGATTTAATCCAGCTAAAATTGATTCTTCGCTCATCCTGATTCCCTTCACAAAAATTATTTAAGAAAATATAGCCCTAATATTATAACAAAGAAAAAGAGCTTGAAACAAATGTTCCAGACTCAATCATTAACGCTTTTACTTATCATATTTTTGCAAGTTATACTGCTCAATCAGGCTCACCAATTTAGCAGCATAATTTGGATCTGTAGCGTAGCCATCAGTAACCAGTTCCTTGGCCTGCTGCTTGTAATTTTTAGCAGCTAAAACATGCTTGTACTGCTTGTGATTCCAAGTGGTCCCATTCTGGAATAAACGCGCATGAGCTCGAATTGAAGCCTCGCAGGAATCATAAATTTGAAAGCGCGCTTTAACGTTCACCCACTTGCCTTTGACGTATTCTTTTGTAACCAAAACAACAGAAGTATTAGGATTGGTTCCTTTAATGCCAAACAGATTGTTGTATTTCTGCGATAAATCGCTTTGACCGTAATTGCTTTCTAGACAAGCCTGAGCAATCGTAATGCTTGGAAGCAAATCATATGATTTATCGACTTCTTTAGCAATTGGCCCTATTTTTTTGATAAAAGCTTTCCGCTGACGCAAAAGCTTTGCTTGTTCCTGCTGCTTTTGCACCTGCTCTTGTCTTATTTGTTGAGACTGCAAAGCTTGCCGCCGATAATATCTAAAGCAGATGAAGGCGACCAGTAAAACAACCAGAATTAAAAATGTTCTTAAAATAATTCCCATGCTTTTGGAAATTCGATGTTTTTTGCGTTTTTTTGCCATATAATTTCCTGTCTTTTCTTCAGATCTGTTATTAAATAAAGTATAAACTCTTCAAAATAAAAGAAAATATTTGTTAATTATTAGTATAAAAAAAGAAGCCGCTCATCAGCGACTTCTTATTGGTGCGGGCGAGAAGACTCGAACTTCCACGATCTAAAGCGATCACAAGATCCTTAGTCTTGCGCGTCTGCCATTCCGCCACGCCCGCGGTACTTAATTATATTAACCCAAAAAGCAGAATCGCGCAAGGAAATATTAAAATTTATTCATTTTTTTACCAGCTTCAATTTACCGTGGCAACGACCGCAGCGATACCTGCGCGTATTAAGACGGCGCACGCGCGGATATTGCAAACCGCAGTTTTGACAAACATACAGATAATGGCGTTTTCTGGTCTTTCTTAAACCAATGTCAGGCGCATAGCGACTGCCACCTACTCGTTTAAGCAAAACTTTAAAATCATGATCACGATGCTGATAGCCCAGACCTAATAAATGCAAATGATAGTGACATAACTCATGCTTGATAATGCCAACTAAATTAGAATAATGGTCTGGCGTTAAAAAGTGAGCATTAAATTCAAGATGATGATCGTCCAAATGGTAGCGGCCACCGGTTGTAGTCATACGCCGATTAATTTTTATTAGGTGTAAAAATGGCCGGCCGAAGGATTGCAGCGATATTTGTTCAACTAATTTTTGCAGTTCTTCTTCATTCATTAGCTTCGAATATATTTAGCATACAAAGCGGCCTGACGTTTGGTCTTGATTCTAACCTTCAAAGCCGTCACAATTTTGCGTTTCAGCGGCTTTTCTCCTTCCATCCAGGTTCCAGTAAAGACGTGAATAGTCTTTGAATCCTCTGAAGGATTGCATAAAACGCCATCTGGATATACATGGATGCCGGTTTCCAGCATTTGTTCTTGATTGTTCGGCTTGGCACCGTATTTTTCTTTCAAAATATCAGAGACTGAAACGGTGTTGACGCCAGCCATTTGATCCTTGCTGTCAAATTCGAAATTGCGATCATCATAATAAGCCAGCATGTCCTTGAGCAATGGATGATGTTTTTCAGCACCAAAAACAGCCGTGAACGGATTCTCTTTATTTTCAAAGCCGACAAAAGCATGATTATCAAGCAAGCTTTCCAAATTGTCGAGCACCAGAACATCGGTATCCAGATATATTCCGCCTTGTTCATAAATTGCTTTTGCCCGAATATAGTCAGATACAAAAGCCCATTTTTTTGCTTTATAGGCTTGTTCGACATATTTATTTTCATGAATATCAAAATTGTCTTCATTCCATTCAACAATCTTGTAATCCTGCAAATGATTTTGCCAGGTCTTCATGCAGCGCTGAATGTTCTTGGGCTTAGGATTGCCACCTACCCAAACGTAATGAATGATTTTTGGAATCATCGTTATCCTCGCTTCAAAAATTTCTTAACTAGTGCGATCAAATCTTGATTAAAGTCTAATTTCATAATAAACATCAATGCCAAATAGATAGCAAACATGATGATCGATTTAACTGCCATATTGATAAAGGCAGAGTTAATCAGATTTGGCATCAATAATCCAATTACCAAAGTAACAATGGCAATTAAAAAGTACTTCGGAATGTCCTTGAACGAATACTTAAAGTCATAGCCATCGCGAACAATCCACAAGCGAAGCAATAACACAATAAACTCGGTGATTAAAATTGCCACCATAGCACCTGCCGCACCATATGGCCGGTCCAGCAAAAAGCTCAGAACCACTTCTAAAATAGCACCAATAATTACTGGCAGTGCATAATCTTTATCGCGATGGTTGGCTAAGGCAAATTGGTTTGCAAAAACCCCACCAGTTGGAATCATAATAATCGTCAACGTGAAGAAAAACATCAGCGGCGTCATTGGAGTATATTTTTGACCAAAGAAAAATGGTACAAATTGCTTGGTATTAGCCATGATAATTACTGAAAACAAAGTTCCCAGCATGACCGTAGCCTCTAACGACTTTTTCAAAACAACCTGCTGCGTTTTTTTGCCTTCACTTGCCATTTTAGGCATGATAACCAACGAAATACTGGTAATTACTCCCAAAATCATATTCGAAATTCGTTGTGAATTATCATAATAGGCAACTTGCGTTGAATTCTGAAAGATACCCAAAATTGGCTTATCTAGCGAAGTATAGATCTGCGTAGCAATTTGAGGAATCAGCAGCGTGATAATTGATCTGATAGTTGTCCGATATTTATAAAAATGAGCCACAGGTTTACCCACATATTTGTGGATATCAAACCAAAAAACAAAGGAGCCCAACATTGTGGAAACAGACATAATCAACAAATATTTCCACAAGTCGCCTGGTGATTTTACCCAAAGCAAAATCAAAACAACGCTAACCAGCTTAACAGCAGTATTTTTAAGAACGACGCGCCCGAAATCTGCTAAACCTTGGAAGAACCAAGAGATATCCACTTGCGCAGAAATCAAATATGGTGCCATCAAAATAATGTAGTTCCAATATTGAATGTGGAAAAGATTAGTGATTGCCAAAACAATGATAATCGTCACTAAACCAGCAATGCCTTGAAAATACCATAAGCCCCAAAAGGCATCAGTCAAGTCCTGTGGCGTACCATAAACCCACGTCCGTGAGATCGTCCGCATACCAATATAGGACACTGACAAGGTACAAAAGACCATCAAAAATTGCATCGTATTATTAACGCTGCTATAAATACCATAGGTTTTAGGCCCTAAAACCCGTGACAAATAAGGTACCGTGATTAATGGTACCAAAACCAAAAAGATTTGATAAACTGCGTTGTAAACGATATTTAAAAATGTTCTTTTCAAAACGTTTCACCTAGTTAACTTTTGTCATGCAGGCAAATAATTTTTCACAGTAGTTTTCGCCCTTAACCTCTTGTGTTAAATGCAGCCAATACAAACGACGATCCCTAATCTGCTGATTATCTGGTTCCCTCAGAGCTTCAAGCAGCTGAGCTTGTGAATTAACTTTAATTCCTGGCGTTATTTCCTCATATGGGCTGAGCAATAAACCACGTGTTTTTTCATATTGTTTAAGAAAATTAGTGACAAAGATAATCGGATTGTTCAAAAGAAGATAATCAAAATAGATTGATGAAAAATCCGTTAGCAAAAAGTCCGTATCGCCCAATAATTCATACAGATCATAGTTGTGATCAAATAAATAATCATTATTTAAAAAGGCAATGTTGGAGTACTTGCTCGAAAAGTCAGCAAACATGCGCATTTCATACGGATGCAATTTAACGATCAAATATTGGTGCCTTTCCTTTAATGCCGCGTTTAACTGTGCGACATCAAAATCAGCGAATGCAAAAAAGTTGCCCGCCTTAATTTGCGCCATAATCTTGGGATCATCTAATTCGTACCTAAAAGTTGGCATATAGATGCCGATCTGCGCCTCAGCATCTGTTTGATGAAACAGGTCTTGCAGCAATTCTTCTTTAGTAATAATGGGCTTTTGCAAATAATCAAGTCTTGGGAAACCAACCTTATGATATTTCTTGCCCTCAACAGCGATGCAAGCACTCATCAAAGTTTCATACAAATCAGAATTAGAAGCCACAATATCGGCATATTTATGCCACAATTTTTCATTGCGACAGTTGTCTTTTCTTCTCGTATTATTGGCCATAATACCCATGCGCTTCAATGGAACACCGTGCCACAATTGAATATTCAGCTGCCCCTTTTTCACTTTAAAAGGCTGGTGGGTCGTAACGATATAGCGAGCAGAGCCAATCTTTTTCCAGGTCATACGATCTAGATGAGAAGAAGGCCAAGGCTCAACCAGAGTTACCTGATACTCTGGATGGTTGAGCTGCAAATATTTGTAGAACAAATAGCCATTAGAACCTGATCGCCCAGCACCATTCAAGATGACCACTTCATTCGGCTGAATCGGATTAAAATAAGCGAAAATCTTCATTAAGCAAAGATAGACGCGAAAAAGCAAACTTTTCATAATCTCACTAATTTTCTTTTACTTTATTGGTATATTTTAGCAGACATTAATAAATTAACTATCTCAAATAAGAATCTTTACTGATTCTTCAGACCTATCTACCATCATACTATTTTATCAGTAAAAAAATAAGAGGCAGACAAATTATCCACCTCTTATTTACTTGCAACTAAATTAACGCTGCTCTCTTCTTTGGAAGAACTTTACGATTTCTACAATCACGATCATGCACAAACCGGCACCGAGAACTACACACCATTGAGCTGCATCTAATTCGGTAACATCAAAGAATCCAGTCATAAACGGCAATTCAACAGCAGCCATAATCACGGCAGCAATCAAAATTGCCCAGTTAAACCATTTGTTTGAGAAAGTATGCTTTCTAAAAATTGATTCATGAATGTACTTAGAATTAATGGCATGGAACAACTGAATCAAGCCTAAAGTAAGGAAGGCCATCGTCAATGCATCCCCATGTTGCAATGCAGCATTACCAACATGCGGACCAACGTGAAGTCCTAGTTGGTAGGCACCAAGCACCAAAATACCTTCAAGAATTCCTTGGTAGATAATGGAGCTGGCAACACCGCCGCTAAAGAAGTTGGACTTACGGCCACGTGGCCTGCGCTTCATAATGCCATCTTCAACTGGCTCAACCCCAAGGGCAATTGCTGGCAAAGTATCAGTTACCAGGTTGATCCAAAGAAGTTGAACTGGTGTCAAAATATCCCAACCAAGCATCGTCATCATAAAGACTGTCAAAACTTCACCAACATTACAGCTCATCAAGCAAAGAATTGCCTTTTGAATATTGCTGAAGACTTTACGCCCTTGCTTAACCGCTTTAACGATTGTGGCGAAATTATCATCAGCTAAAATCATATCACTGGCACCTTTAGAAACTTCGGTACCGGTAATCCCCATGCCGATACCAATATCAGCCTGTTTCAGACTTGGTGCATCGTTAACACCATCACCGGTCATGGCAACAATCTTACCATTGGCTTGCCATGCCTTAACAATTCTTACTTTATGTTCAGGCGATACTCTTGCATAAACGCTGTAGTCACCGACGTGCTTGACGAAGTAATCATCGCTCAATTCATCCAGCTGGGCACCAGTTAAGACGCGCTTGTCTTGACCAGGCTCTAGAATGCCTAATCTTTCGGCAATGGCCTGAGCCGTAACTTGATGGTCACCAGTAATCATAATGGTTCTGATACCAGCACTGTGAGCTTCTGCAACGGCAGCCTTTGCTTCTGGACGTTCTGGGTCGATCATGCCGACCAAACCTGCAAAGATTAAGTCTTGTTCAACATTGTTGGTTGATGGATCATCGTATGGCTTGTCGATTTGCTTATATGCCAAGCCCAAAACACGAAGGGCTTCCTTCGCCATATCCTGGTTGGTTTGCAAAATGTCTTTTCTTTGCTGTTCAGAAATTGGTGTAACTTCACCGTTGATTGCAACCGAAGTTACCCGCTTCAATAACTCATCTGGCGCACCTTTAACAGCGACAAAATATTGATCACCATCTTTATTAACGGTACTCATCAGTTTACGTTCAGAATCAAATGGCACTTCTTGGATTCGCTTGTATTTTTCAAGCATTTGATCAACATCAATATTTTGATCGAATGCATATTGAATCAATGAGGTTTCAGTTGGGTCCCCTAAAAGATCGCCACCATTTTCAATCTTAGTATCATTGGCAAGTACCATTGCCAATAGTGCCGGATTATCTTCATATATTTCGTCATCAGCGCTGTGAATCTCGCCACGATAGTAGATTTTTTCTACCGTCATACGATTTTGAGTCAAAGTACCAGTCTTATCTGAACAAATGATGTCAGTAGCACCTAATGTTTCAATGGCCGGCAATTTTCTTACGATCGCCTTATGCTTAGCCATCGTTTGCGTTCCTAGGGCCAAAATAATAGTAATAATTGCTGGCAAACCTTCTGGAATTGCGGCAACAGCAAGTGAAACGGCAACTAAAAACATGTCGATCATCAGCTTGTTGGTTGGTTCAGTTCCTTGCTTAGTGAACATTCCCACTACGAAGACAACCACGCAGATTGCTAAAATCATGATGGTTAAAGTCTTGCTAAGCTGATTTAAGTTTTCTTTCAAAGGAGTATCAGTTTCATCGGCATTATTTAGCATCGTAGCAATCTTACCAACTTCAGTGTTCATTCCAGTGTGAACAACTACACACCACTTCCGTAGGTAACATTGGTATTTGAATAAGCCATGTTGATTCGATCGCCTAAAGCAACATCTTTTCCTTGCAAGGTCTCGTCGCTCTTTTCAACAGGAACAGATTCACCAGTCAAGGCAGATTCTTCAATCTTCAGGCTATGTGCTTTTACCAAACGCAGATCGGCTGGAACCACGTCACCGGCTTCTAATAAAACCAGGTCGCCAGGTACCAAATCTGTACTTGGGATTTCAACAATAGCACCGCCACGCCGTACATGCGCATTTGGCGTTGCCATTTCTTTCAAAGCTTCAATTGCTGCTTCAGAACGTGCTTCTTGGAAGACGCCCAAAATTGCGTTCAAAATAACAACAATCATAATAATAGCAGCATCGGCCCATTCTTTAGCAACTACTCCAGATAAAATAGCCGCAATGATCAAGACGATGATCATAAAATCTTTAAACTGGTCAAGAAAACGCATCAACATGCTCTTTTTCTTTTTGGCAGCCAAAGCATTCGGACCATATTCAGCTAATCGTTGCTTAGCCTGCTCATTAGTTAAACCATCAGCAAGAGACGTTTTCATTTCTTGCTCCACATCGGGAATTGACTCGGTGTAATAGTTTTTAGCCAATTATTTTTCCTCCTTCTTAACAAAAAAGAGACCTATATACTCTAAGCATATAAGTCTCACAAATTAAGATAAGTCCAGAAGATTTTCTTCGGGTGTTGGGCTTATCGCAATTACTTGCTGTTACTCCCTTATGACAAGTTAATTATAAGTAAATTTTCACGGTTTCACAAGAAAAATCGTATAATTTAACTTACTTTTTGTAGAAGTCATCGAAAACAGTTACTGGCAAATGACGCTTATGCTTGCTCTTGTTCCAGAGCTTTTCAATTTGCTCAGCTGATTTTTCTGGTACTTCTTTGCCTTCCAAATAATCATCAATATCCCGGTAAGTTACGCCTAAGGCAACTTCATCTGGCAAGTCTGGTTTGTCTTCTTCAAGATCAGCAGTTGGTGCCTTTTCGTAAAGGTGAGCTGGGCAGCCCAATTCTTTCAAAAGCATCTTGCCTTGACGCTTATCCAAACGGAACAATGGCGCTAAGTCAGCCGCACCATCACCATACTTGGTGTAAAAACCACAGATGTTTTCAGCAGCATGGTCGGTACCAACAACAGCACCTTTATTAGCACCAGCGATTGCGTATTGAACAACCATTCTTTGACGAGCCTTGATATTGCCTTTATTAAAATCTGTAATCTTTTGTCCAGCAGCTTCCAGCACTTTAACCATAGCGTCGACTGGTTCCTTGATATTAACAATCAAGTCTTGGTCTGGCTTTTGAAAAGCAACTGCATCGGCAGCATCATCGGCATCAGCTTGAACGCCATAAGGCAAACGGACAGCGATAAATTGATATGAATCATCGCCGGTTTCTTGGCGCATTTCTTCAATGGCCATCTGGCACAATTTGCCAGTCAAAGTTGAATCTTGACCGCCTGAAATACCCAAAACGTATGATTTTAAAAATGGATTTGCTTTTAAATAGTCCTTCAAGAAATCAATTGAACGTCTGATTTCCTTTTTTGGATCAATTTCGGGCAAAACATGTTCATATGCAATAATTTCTTTTTGTAATTTTCTCATCGACCAAAGCTTCTTTCTCTAATCTTACGACGAATATCTTGGATTAGGTTCATCTTACTCTCGTACAAGTTTTTTGACAAATCGACCGGATATTCCTGCGGATTCAAGCTACGCTTATATTCATCCCATAATCCGTCCAAATTATCGGCAACAAACTTTTTAATTTCTTTAAGTTTTGGCTGCTTGTAAACCAGTTGCCCATCCTTAAAAATATCATGCAAAAGCGGAATTGCAGTATAATCGGTTACCACTTTATTGATATAAGTATATTGTGGATGGAACATGAACAAAGCGTTAAATTTGCGCGGATCTTCATTTGCTCGACTGACCCAGTCGCCTTCATTCTTTTTTGCAGTATTGGCGCTGATCCGCCAAACTTGCTTCTTTCCTGGGGTTGAAGCCTTGATTGCATTAGAGGAAATCTTCATCGTATCCCGCATAGCATGAAATTCATCTTCGATGGCTACAAGTTTATAAACTGCACCCAAAGCTGGCTGATCATAGGCGGTAATATATTTTGTCCCAATGCCCCAAGCGTCGATTTTTGCACCTTGCATCTTCAAGTTGGTAATTGTGTATTCATCAAGGTCGTTAGAAGCAAAAATTTTAGCATTTGGATAACCGGCATCATCTAATTCCTTGCGTACTTGTTTAGAAATATAAGCCATATCGCCGGAATCAATTCTAACGCCTAAAAAGTTGATCTTATCGCCCATTTCGTTAGCAACTTTAATTGCATTCGGCACACCGCTTCTAACGGTGTCGTAAGTATCAACTAAAAAGACGCAATTCTTATGAGTTTCAGCATAAGCCTTAAAGGCTTCATATTCGCTGCCAAAAGCCTCGACCAAGGAATGAGCCTGGGTTCCTGAAATCGGAATGCCAAAAAGCTTGCCGGCACGAACATTGCTAGTTGAGTCAAAGCCGCCAATATATGCAGCTCTAGCACCCCAAATGGCAGCATCAGTTTCTTGTGCACGCCGTGAGCCAAATTCCATCAGGCCATCATTTTGAACGGCGAGCCTGATTCTTGCCGCCTTAGTAGCAAGCAAAGTTTGAAAATTGATCACATTCAGGATCATCGTTTCAACCAGCTGACATTGAGCAAGTGGTCCTTCAACCTGAAGAATTGGTTCGTTGGCAAAAACCAATTCTCCTTCTTTCATTGAACGGATCGTCAATTTTAGCTTCAGATTACGCAAATAATCGATAAAATCATCATTGTAGTCTTCAGTTTCCTTTAAATATTGCAAATCGCTTTCTTTGAAATGCAAGTTTTGCAAATATTGAATAATGTGTTCAAGTCCTGCATAAACAGCATAGCCATTGCCAAAAGGCTCTTTACGATAAAATACTTCAAAAACGGCATTACGCTCAGCAATCCCCTTTTTGAAGTAGGTGTACATCATATTAATTTCATACAAATCAGTGTGTAAAGCTAAAGAATCATCTTTGTCTATTTCTTGATAAAGCATTTTTTTCTCTCAAATAAATCATGATAGCTTGCCTTAATTATACTTGTTATTCGATTTAGGGGCAATTGATTAGTGTTTGGCTAACTTGTCATATACTTTTTGAATCGAAGCCAGCTGTTTTTCAACTGAAAAGTTGGCTGCTACATACTTCTTTTCCCGCAAAGCGACAGCCTTCAAAGCAGCTGGATCCATATTGACTGCACGTTTTATTTCTGCAGCAATGGAGTCAACATCGCCAATTTTGGCAATAAAACCATGTTCCTGATCCGGAATCATCATTTTTATATCACCGATTGCGGTTGACAAAATTGGAAGCTGATTGTCGCTGGCCTCAAGCAGTACCAGTGGAAAACTCTCTGAATAAGAAGTCAGAACGGCTAAATTCATCCGCCGGTATAAGTTGCGTAATTGCTTCTGCGTCATAAAACCGTGAAAGGTTACTTGCGGCGATAATTCTAGTTGCCTGGTTAGAGCTTTCAAATTTTCTAATTGGCTGCCATCACCGGCGATGTGCAAACGAACATGCGAATCGTCCAGCTTTTTAATCGCCTTCAGCAGCAATTCCTGGCCCTTCACTTTTTCCGTTCTGGCAACATTAACGATATTGAAGTAAACCTGATCATCATATTTGGCTGGAATTTCGCTATCATCATGGAAGAAAATGCCGTTGTAGATAACATGCACTTTAGCGGGATCAATTTTTGCTTTTTGTTCAAGCAAATCGGCAAAGTGTTTAGTAACTGCGAAGATGCAGTCGGCCTTGTGAAGGGCACGCAAATTCAATTTGGTGAAAATTTTACCCATTAAACCGCGACCTTCAAAATCCAAATAAGGATCTGAATGGACAGTAATGCACCAAGCAGCCTTAATTTTGGTATGAATCAAGGACAAAAAGAGGTTGGCCCGTGCACCATGAGTATGGACGATCTGATAATGCCCATCATTAATAAAAGTCCGCAATCTTTTAAGCGCAGCCAGGTCATAGCGGCTTCCTGCACCTAGGACATGGGTTGTAATCCCTGCCTTTCTTGCTGCCGTTGCGACTGGTCCTTCAGCCAGCGTTAAGAGTTCAAAATCTTTTCCCTCATTTTTTGCTTCTTTTAACAAATTCACAATGTGGGTTAGACCACCGCCGTTTTCTAGGCCGGCATTCACATGCAGAACTTTCATTAATTATTTGTTTCCTCTCTTAAACTGATGCACTCGTACAACAAATTTAGGCAAAACCATCATTCGCTTAAATCTGGTTGGATTAGTAATCAAACGGTAGAACCATTCCAAATGCGTCTTTTGGAAAATCTCCGGTGCCCGTTTTACTTGACCACTGAAAACATCGAAACTGCCGCCAACTCCCATCATTATGGCAGGAGTCAAATTGCGACGCAAAATCGCCAGCAGCTTTTCTTGCTTAGGAAAACCTAATGCTGCAAAGACCATATCAGGTTGGGCTTTAGCGATGCGGTGAGCGATGAGATTCAAATCTTGGCGGAAGTAGCCGTCTTCTGCACCAACCAAATTGATATTTTTATAGTTTTTGGCAATTTTGGCTTGAACAGCATGAATAACTTCTGGCTTCGCACCAATTAAATAAACTCTGAGTCCACGCTCGTTGGCAATTTTCATAAACCATAAAAACAAGTCGTAGCCCGTTACCCGTTCTGGCAGCGGCTCGCCTAGCATTTTAGCAGCTTTGACAATGCCAATTCCGTCAGCTGTGATATAGTCTGCATCCTGCTGTAAAATTTTCATAAATTCAGGATTTTCATTCGCAGCCATCACAATTTCCGGATTGGCAGTAACGATAAAAGTCGACTCGTGATCATTGAGCCGCTTCACAAATTCATTTTGAAACTGATCAAACGTCTTATTATCAAAGTTAACGCCTAATACATTTACTTTATCCATGACAAATCCCTCATTGTTCCTTTTTCTTTTATTTTATCAAAAGCCACAGCCAACTGCTCTAAGTTTTACCTTTTCTTCAATTATGTTATTATTAATTCGTTTAATAAAGTAGGAGCCAGAACTATGAAGAAAGTTATAACATACGGAACCTTTGATTTATTGCATTATGGCCATGTGCGTTTATTAAAACGGGCTAGAGAATTAGGCGATTACCTTATCGTCGGTTTGTCCACTGATGAATTCAATGAGTTCAAAAAGCATAAAGAAGCTTACAATACTTATCCTGAACGCAAATATATTTTAGAAGCAATTCGCTATGTTGATAAGGTCATCCCCGAAAAAGATTGGGATCAAAAAATTGCTGATGTAAAAAAGTACGATATCGATACTTTTGTGATGGGCGACGACTGGAAAGGTAAATTCGATTTTTTGAAGCCTCACTGCAAGGTAGTTTACCTGCCAAGAACGCCAGGTATTTCTACAACTAAAATTAAAGAAGATTTGAAATAAAAAGAGCCCCGTTTCACTGATTTGTGAAGCGGAGCTTTCTTTTTATTTTGAAAAAGTAAATTCAAATCTTTCGGCTACATAGCGAGCACGCGTGTACTCAAACGGACGACCATCGGCTAGTTCAGTTACCTGCCGTCTAGTGATCAGAGCCTCGCCCTTTTTTGCCTTCAATAAACGGGCATCATTTTCATTGGCAATAGCCGCAGAAATATGTTCCGTAACTCGGCCGATCTGCAAATTGTTTTTTTCTAAAGTCTCATACAAGTGCGTTGAAATGTTTTCTTTCGAATCATTTTTAACCAAATCATATGGAACCGTAACCACTTCGTGACAAATTGGCGTTTGATCTGCATATCTGATTCTTTCCATCCGCAGAACGTTCATATTTGTCTTCAACTTTAAACGTTCTTTTTCAGAAAGAGATGGCTGGCCAACTTGATAAGAGATCAACTTGCTGGAAGGAACCTGCCCATTAGCTTCAGTAATTTCAGTAAAAGACATAATCCCTGACATCTTTTCTTGTACTTTTTGGCTAGCAACATAAGTACCACTGCCCAGACGTCGTTCCAAAATTCCTTCATCTTCCAAGGTCTTAATTGCTTGACGCAAAGTCATTCTCGATACGCCAAACTTGGCTGCCAATTGTCTTTCGGCAGGGATTCGGTCTCCTACTTTATAAACATGATTTTCAATGTCGCGCTTGATTTGATTATGTATTCTGATATACATCGGCTCTTCCATGGCACGCACCTCCAAACTCATTATCAATTATAAGCTAAATTGGTCTATATTGCATTGGATAATGATATTTGTTTTCAGCGCTATTTCTTTTTAGCGGTCCAGTGCATCCCAAAAATTCGCACATTTGGCTTTTTATTGCATTCAATTTCAATATTGCTGCGATCGCTGGCCAGAACATTGATATTGAATTCGGCATCGTCTTGAACGGCCAGATCTGCGTCATTCGCATTTAAAACCACGTCATGACCTGCTAATTTTGCCTGATCGCTCAATGCTAAAAAGTATTCATAATCCATATTCCCTGAAAAGCTGACTCGGGTTGCATCGGCCACAACATTATCCTGAAAGTCAGCATGCGCCAAAATTTGCGACGTCATCATTGTGATTTTTGCTTCATTAATTGCCACCAACCGGTTCAAAGTTGAATTTTGAATAATCGTCCGCGTTTTCTTATCAAGATAAACGCCGCCGGCAAAAGTGGAATTAACGATATTGCACCAGCAATCATCACTGATATACAAACATGAATCGTCTTCAGCCAACACCTTAGTATTAAGCATGTTCATCCATGTCTGACCATGAAGAAGAACGTAATCAAGCTGAGAATTATTGATATCTAATTCGCAGTTGGTTTTAGTAAAAGTATTAGTTGAACCGTGAATTTTAGAATTATTAATAATCGCGGTCCCTTTGCCTTCTAAAGCTAAAGCACAGTACTCAGTTGAAGCGTAATCGATAATGGCGTCGTTCATTTCTAAATGAAAATCGGCATCGGCAAACATGGACAAGGACCCATTCATAATTTTAGTTGAATATAGTTCAAGCGTAACCTTGCCGTTGCAAGCCACAGCAGCAGTATCAGTACCTACGCCTTTAACAATGCAATTGCGCAAAGTCAAATAGCTACTGGCTTCTGGTGGCACAAACAGACTGTTGTGATCAGTATTGGTGTTAATGCACAGATTTTCCAATGTTACATAGCGGCTATCTGCAGAAACAGACACATAGCCCAAGATCGTTGTATCTTCAGGAGTTGCGCCCATCCCTTTAACCGTAATATCAGTTAAGGTAATTCCTTGTGGTAGCTGATAGAATCCTGGCTCAAGAAGTAGAACATCATCTGCTCTTAAATCTTTTAAGGCTTCATGCCAGTCGGTTTCGCTGCCACCGGCACCGACTTTAACTATTCTTGCCATTCAGTCAATCTCTCCTATTACTATTTTGTTAATTATTTTTTACTTCTATTTAATTTCAACATTCCAGTAGTAAGCAACATTGCCATATGGTGAAAGTTTAAATCCTTTAACTTTTGACTTCAACAAGTATGAAGCACCAGCTTGGTATAAAGGAGCAGCAAAGGCATCCTTTTTAATCAATTGGTTTTCGGCAGCGATTAAAGCTTGCAATCTTTGCTTAGGTCGAGCAGCATAAGTTGAGCGTGCAAGATCGATTTGATGCCAGAAATTCTTGTTCTTGTAATCTTGCTCCAAATTGAATAAACCACCGACAGTTAAGAAATCAAGCGGATCTTCATAACTTGGCTGCCAAGTACCATAAACGAAATCATAAGTGTGATTTGTCGTATTAGACAAACGTGACTTAAGCGGAATTGAGCGAACAGTAATCGTCAAACCTGGCAGATTCTTCATCAAATTACTTTGGATAAATTCACCAACACGTTTAGCATCATCAACATCTGAAGTTAACAATTCAAGACTGATCTTCTTTTTGCCTAATTGCTTTTGAGCAATCTTCCATTCCTTACGAGCTGCAGCAACATTATAAGTTACCATATCACCAGCATCTTTACGATAGTCCTTGCCAGTGGATGGATCGGTAATAAAGTTGGAAGCAACAATTCCGTTAGATGGACGACCAGCATGCAAAATAGTGTTAACCAGTTGTTTCTTATTGATTGCTTCGCTAATGGCTCTTCTGACGTGGACATTACCAGTTGTCTTACGTTTAATGTTGAAAGTCAAATAGCCATTGGTTGGCGTAACTTTGGAATGATATTCCTTGTTGTTTTGATATTGCTTAACAAAATCTGAACTTAATGGAACATAGTCTAGGCTACCACTTCTGAATAAGTTAACGCCAGTAGAAGTTGTTTGTACTACTTGTACGTTGACACGCTTAAGTTGAACAGACTTCTTGTTCCAGTAATTCTTGTTCTTTACAAAGGACCACTTTAAGTTGGAACCAGTCCAGCCCTTAACAACGAACGGTCCATTGTAAACTAGGTTACTGCTGCTGGTACCATATTTGCTGCCAAGTTTTTTAACGACTTTGGTGTCTTGAGGATAAAATTGAGCACCTTCAAGAATTTCTGGCAAATATGGAATAGGATCAGCTAAAGTAACTTGCAGCTTGTACTTGCCAAGAGCTTTAATTCCAAGAGAGTTGACTTTGGCCTTTCCTTGAGTAATTTTGGTCCCGTTCTTAATAATGGCGTAGCTGTCACTGTCAAGAGAAGAGTTTTTAGGATCAACGGTTCTGCGCCAAGCTGTTACATAATCTTGGGCAGTAACCGGATCGCCGTTTGACCACTTGGCGTTTTTACGCAAGGTGAAAATATAAACCTTTTGATCCTTGGAACGGGTAACTTTAGTGGCACCGGCTAATTGCGCCTTATTGTTTTTGTCAAAACGGTACAACCCTTCCATGGAATTCTGCAAAACTTCGGAACTAGTAGTATCCCCGTACTTGCTAGAATCCAAGGTTGAAATTTCATTGGAAGCAGCAGTATTCATTGTTTGTGAATTACTGCTGGAAGAGTTGCTGGAATTAGAGCAGGCAGACAAAACCCCAGCAGCTAACATAACGACAATGCTCAATAGAAATTTTCTCTTAGTTTTCATAATTTTCTTACTTTCTTCTTACTTACAATTTTAAAGTATAGTTAAAAAGCTTCCAATTTTGAAATATTTAGACTCAATAAATAAAATAATTTTTAATTATGAAGGTAAAAAAAGACAAGCCATAAGCTTGTCTTTAATCGGGTTGGGTGTTCGTTTCGAACAATTGGGTTAGCTGGATTCGAACCAGCGCATGATGGTACCAAAAACCATTGCCTTACCACTTGGCTATAACCCATTCGATTGAACTTTTACTTGTTGTTCAATGCACCAGCTGAATAAATTCAGCAATGGAGGCCAGTGGATTCGAACCACCGAACTCAGAGAGAGCGGTTTTACAGACCGCCGCGTTTAGCCACTTCGCTAGGCCTCCGTAACAGCACGTTTATTATAATAACTAAAACGTGCTGAAAATGCAAGTATTTTTTAGGATAAACGAATATAGCCTTCTCCGCCTTTAGCAAAGAATGAGCCGGCAACTACAGCAACATGTGCTTTTTCTGCCAATTCATAAATGAATTTAGTATCATCTTGTTCAAAGCCAGCTGGAATTTTGGCGAAGATGTTGATGGTACTGTAGGCATTGTAAGTGTTGCCTAAGAATTTACCATTGCAGATAAATATCTTATCGTTCAAGGAAAAGAGAATTTGCACCACAGCGGCGCATACTTTCCCTTACAACATATATTATATCTTGCATCACATTTTTATTCCATAAATCGGCTTTCATTACTCTTATCTGTGATGCACATCTACTATAACCAATGAACTTTACGAAGCAATTAACAAAGTATTACAGAAATTGCACAAAAGCATAGTATTTTTCTAAAGATAAGACACAATTATAGTCAAATAGATTAATATACAGCACCATTTTGCATCTCTACAATTGTGAAATACTAATCAAAAGCCACAAAATTTAAGCACAAAAAAAGCTTTAACATCGATATTTCCACGTATCGACGTCAAAGCTTAGCCCTATTGGGTTAGCTGGATTCGAACCAGCGCATGATGGTACCAAAAACCATTGCCTTACCACTTGGCTATAACCCAATCTTCAAACCTTTTACTTGAATTGGTTCTATTTGGATGATCACTCAATCACCCAACAGGTATAAGTATAGGTGAAACGGGGTAATGAGTCAAGGAAAAATTTAAAAAATATTATTTTTGTACTTCATCACGAATCCGCATGATCTTCTTGTAATCATTGGTAAATAAACCGGCCACCCCTAACTTGCAGTAGTGTTTGGCAAGCCAAGAATTATCTACTGTCCAGATTCGTTCAGTCACCGGCTGGGAACTGCGCAAATAATGCTCTGGATGAATCCCAGCAAAATGATTCTTCTTTGTGATCTCAGCTGGGTGCTTCAATCCTTTAACCAAATAGCAATATTCTTCATCAGCATCTAGTTTCTGTGCAATCTTCAAAGTCTCATAATTAAATGAAGAAAAAATAATTGGATGCACAAAATGATACTTCTTAGCTAAATCCAGTACCGTCTTTTCAATGCCCTGATCATGAACCTTATTGGTTTTAAATTCCAAATTGATATAAAGGTCCTTATCTTGCAAAACATCAAATAGCTCACTCAACTTGGGAACTGGTTCGCCATTAGCCAAATGAAACTTTCTGATTTCAGCTAAAGTGTAATCTTTGATATAGCCCTTGCCATCAGTTGTTCGATCAATCTTTTCATCATGCATGACAACAGGAACGCCATTTTTAGTCAAATGTACGTCGAATTCGACGCCCTCACCGCCATGACTGACAACATAACGAAAACCTTCCAAAGAATTTTCCGCAAATTTAACCGGATAACCACGGTGGGCAAAAATAATCGTCTTTTTCATTTTGTTAGTCCATTACGATTGGTCCTTGAACGGCCATCACATCACGAGTTAATTCATGAAGCTGCTTGTCCATAACAATGTCTTCGCTGCCCTTGATATAGTCAACGAACCACTTGCTCTTAACGTGCTTGTCATAAGCTTCGTCATTTGCATAAACTTCGAAGAACAACCATTCATTTTCGTTTTCTTTATTTGAACCAGCCATCAAAATTTCAACGCCTGGTTCTTGGGCAATTGCACGACGCATTTCTTTCTTCACAGTTGCTGCGAATTCATCATGTTTGCCGTCAGCAATTTCAACCTTGGCAACACGGATGACGAACTTGTCTGCGTAAGCATCAAGTGCTTCCTTAGGCTTAGTGGTGATCCATTCGCCGTTTAAATCATAAACCTTCTTGCTGGTTGCCATGTTGCTAATGGTCTTGTCGTAGTGGTCGAAATAGTTAGCCATGCTGTGAATTTCATAAGCCTTTGGGTTTCTGTAAAGTTCAACAATGTAGTTGTCTTCGCCTTCAGTGTCTTCATGACCGCTAGCTAAGAGCAAAGTGCCTTCTTCAGCTGGAATTGAGTTTTCAAGTTCTGCTTCTTGCTCTTTTCTAAAGCCGGCTCGGTCTTCTTTTTTGATTTTTACTTCACTGATTTTAAAAATAGGTTTGTTGTCCATTTTTACGCCTTCTAATAAATAAATTAATCTCCGAGTTCTATTCTAATGTTCTTTAGCAAAAATGGAGAAAAATTTTTCACTACTGTTTATTGTTTAACTGTCACTCTTCTTATTGCGTCAAAATCTGATTTATTTTTCATTAGGACATTTCTTAAGTCTAATTCATTTTGAATTTTGAAAAAGTAATCATCAGAAATTCCGAAATATCTGCCTAATCTAATCGATGTATTCAGCAGTAATTTTTCTACGATCATGCAAAATATCCTGAATTCTAGAAACTGGCACATTTATTATCCCCCCTAATGACAATCAACTATTTCAACATTGTAGAAATCACCGTTACTGTAATTATAGCAAATTCAATATTGTTTTTGACCTAATTTGGTTAAAGCTGAATCACAACTACCTTGCATGCAGTGACGTGCTTCAAAATAAGTTTGTCCAGGTTAAACTAAATAAATCGTAACTGCCATTATTCAACCTTCTCTGCAGGCCAAACATAATAATCAAAATGCGGCTGGTCGTTTTCAAACGTCAATTTAACAATGCTGGCATTAGCGAACCAGTTAAATTCTTGCCGGTTGGTAAAAGTGCGCACGTATTGTGCCAAAATATCCCCGTGCCCAGTAACTAAGGCTGTTTGACCATCCTTCATTTGACTAAGGATTGTTTTGACAGCGCGTTTCATGCGTAGCAAAACATGTTCATCAGTTTCCATGGTCGGATCAATATTTTTATTGTTATAGTTCCAAGGAAGCAGGAACTCATCGCGCCCTTCAAAAATGCCGTAGCTTTTTTCGCGCAAATCTTTCAAACGCGTGTAGTCCATTTGGTGGTCCATAATAATTTCCAGCGTATCACTGGCTCTTTCTTGCGTCGACGAAAAAGCTATATCGAACTTGATGCCTTTTTCTTTAAAATAATCCCGCGCTGCTTCAACTTGGCGAATTCCCTTGCCATTAAGGGGTGAATCGCAGCGGCCTTGTACTTTATGATAATAATTGAAATATGTCTGCCCGTGGCGAACTAAATAAACTGTCTTGGTCATCTTTTCCTCCATGATGCAGCTATTATAACAAAAAAAGCACGCTGAAGTCAGCGTACTAAATAAGCTATTAATTTACTTTGAAATTAAGGTTGTATTTTGGATCATTAACGGCAAAATGCGGCACGCCAATAAAGTGCAAACTGTAAACTTTGCCGACCTTGGAAATGCTAAAGCCGTAGTAATCATAGTCGCCATCATGAGGTGAGCCTTGCGTATTAAAGAGGTCACCAGCGTGTTCCCATTCGCGGTAGTAGGACTTTTTGCTAATAGCTTTTTCATTTGGACCAGTATAACCGAAGATCATTTGCTTTAAGGCAAAATAAATATTTTTCTTCATCTTGGTCATCGTAATTTTAGTCCGTGGTTCGTAGTAGCCTGCCATATCTTCAACGTAGTTATCATCAAAGTTTAAGCCATTCTTCTTGCAGGCACGGACGATTCCGGCAACATAGTGGTCGCCATTGTTAATGCCACGCTTATTGGCAACGTATTCTTTAGCAATGTCTTTAGCTAGTTTTTGCGCGCCGGAGCTGTAAACCCATTTAGGCAGGCCAAGCTGGGTGCGTGCTTGATTGATTAAGCGCAAAGAAAAACTTGTCAGCTCTTGCAACTGCGCCTTTGTCAACTTATTAGGATTAATCTTGGTCCGATTATCCTTTGCACTTTCACTAGCGTTAGTGCGGCTAAAAGTATTTTCTTTCATGCCCTTCATTGAGGCTTTGATAAATTTAGCACTAGGCTTGCCTTGATATGCTTTAAGCAGTGCTGATTTAGTATAACCAGCCGGCAGTTTGATTTTGGCTTTGGCATATTTGGTCTTAGCCTGAACCGTTGGTACTGGCAGGAGGCTATCTTTAACGCTGACCCCGCCGAAAAAGAGCAAACTAGCTAAACTAATTACGGTTAAAAATTTTTTCATCTTCACCATTTTCCCTATTTATCAGAATATAAATCGTATTTTAACACGGAAGGCTCCTGTTTCACTATACATCCGCTAGTTTTATTGGAAAAGAAAAAAGCCTGGGTTAAACCTAGACTTAATTGAGCAAAATTTGTTTATTCTTCTGATAGGGTTAAATTTTCTACTCAAAATCAACTAAATCATCAAGTGGATATCTCGTCGTCGTAATCTCGGCATCAGCCTTTGGATCATGCTTGCCAATTGCAATTGCCATCACCGGCACATATTGCTTCGGATCAAGTCCCATTACAATAGCAGCCTTTCCTGCATCATAGCCAGCCATTGCATTAGTTTCGTAGCCATGTTCGCGGGCAACCAGCATAAATTGCATTGCCGCAAGCGAAGAATCGACCATTGAATCAGCAACCAGCATTTCTTTAGGTGCTTTTTCATAAAGCGGCATAAAAGTATTCAAGGCCGCCTCCATTGCTTCTTTAGTTACATTCTTTGCTTTATACATGCTGTGCCACAACTGACTGTACTTCTTAAAGGCAAGCGTATTGCCAAAGAATAAAACGACGGCAGAACTATTGTCAATTTGCGGGAAATTGAACTTCATAAAATATTGATGCAGTTTTTTTCTGCCTTCGTCAGTATCGACAACAATGAATTTCCAAGCTTGCAGATTGCAGGCAGATGGTGCAGTAATCGTTTCTTGCAGCATTTCTTTGATTTCAGCGCGACTAATTTTTACAGTCGGATCAAATCTGCGAACAGAATGTCTTTCCGTCAGAATTTGGTGAAAATCGTTATTAACTATAGCCATAATTATTCTCCTATTGTCAAAATTGTTATCGCTTACATAGTTTAATAATATCATGTTTTAGATTCCATTACATTAAAAAAGTCTAGGCAAAACCTAGCCTTAAAATTATTCTTCTGTTTAAAAATTAATACCAGCCATTAGCTTCCCAAAAAGCTTTAGCTGCAGTCCATGAACCATAACGGCTTTGAACATAATTATCAGCGGCCTTTTCTTGGTTAGCGGCAGAATAGTCACCATTTAAGTATGCAGATGAGAGTTGATATTTACCAATGTAAGAACCGTTTTGAGCGGTGTATGAACCACCAGATTCTTGGTTAGCGATCCAAGCCTTAGCTTCTGCTTCTGAACCAGAAACAGTTGAGGTATTTTGACTTGAAGCAGTGTAGTTTTGCGTTGGTGCTTGAGAAGAAGCGGTATTTTCAGTTTGAACTGGTTTTTCCTTAACTACCTTAACCCATTGGTTCTTGCCCAAGTCGTACCACTTGTCGCCTTTTTTGTCATAAGCAGTTTTGATAACTTTCCAAGAAGTACCAGCATCCAAAACTTGCTTTCTAGCCTTCTTGCCCTTCTTGTATGAGTTGTAAACTTTAGTGTCCTTGTGAACTGTGTATACTGAAGCATCATTTTCAACGATTGCAGCTTGTGCTTCATTATTTTTAGTGTTGCCGATGGCAGCAATGCCGGCGATTGATAAAGCGGCAACAGCAATTGATTCTGTAAAGATAGATTTAAGTTTCAAAAAATGTCTCCTTAGTAATAAGTATTTTCTTTTTTCATTCTGTCTCACATCTGATAGTCCTTAATCATACTGGTTGAAAGTTTCAAAACTATAACAGAACCATCACTTCCAGATTAAGAAATTATTACTCAAAATAATACATTCGTAATATTGTAACAATAAATGTAGCAAAGCACTTTTTAAAAAGAATATGATAGTACCAAGACTTGTGAATTATTTTGCATAATAAAAGTACATGTGTTTGCTAGTAGCAAGTTGATCTTCTTTTACAAAATATTGCAATACTCTTGAAAAAATGTTCTTTGCTAAATAGTTGTCATATAATAAGTGTGAGATTCTGAATAAAGCGAGGTAAGAATAATGACTAAGTACGTTGTTAAGTTAAGCGAAGAAGACTTACAAATTATCAAGGATTGTCACTCAAAGAGCCCTTCAATCATGAAGGCAATGAATGACGCTAAAAAAGTTGAAGACTAATTAAGTTAATTAGTTACCTAAAAAAGAGCTAGGCAAGATGCCTAGCTCTTTTAGTTTGTATTTAAAAGCGTAATTTCTAAAATCATTTATCCAAAATCTCGAATTTTCGGACTTAATTCCGTAAGAGAAATATCAGTCATTTCCAAGATATTTCGTTTAAATTTGACCGGATATTTAGCACTTATTTTAGCAATAATATCTTGAGGATTATTATTAAAAGAAGTATTCTCTTGAATATTTTGGTACGTCTCTCCTAAATCAGTCAGAGTGAAAGAATTTGAATCTTCGTCAAGATAAAAAACAATATTATTTGAAAAAGCATCTAAAATTGTCGTATAAATTTCCATACGATGTAAATCAATTCGATCAAAAGTTATTTGATTATTATTCCAGTCTTGCCAATTTTTTCGATCCCCATCGTAGTTAGGTCTGTCATATCAATCATGGTTCACATCTCCTTTAATCTTAATTGTAAATCTGATCCATATTTAGTATTTGTAAATTATAAAGTTTTAATTAGTGATTCAACACAGTCAATCGAATTATCAAAAATTAAATAAGGCAAAGAATAACATTTCATATAACTAAAATGTCTCTTACTGGGTGAAAACTCATTTATATCATAAATATTGACACGCGGTCCTTTTACAATAGTTCCATTTAAATTTTTATGAAATTTATTATCCAAATTGATTCTAATCAAACTTAAGCCAGTTTTTGCATCATGAAGATTAATATGTGAATTAAACTTATCATAATAAGTACATGTTAATACTAATTGCATCCCTTGTTTTTAATTTTAACTGATTAATTGAGTTTCTACTAATTATTAAATTATATCTTTGTGCTAATTCTTTTAACTCAAATAAAAGTTTATTAGCTTGTTTTTGTGTTAATAATAATTGATACATTTTTTAAACCTTCATCTTTAAATACGAAAAAAGATGAGAAAAATTGCATCAATTCAAATATTTAGAAAAAATTAAGGTTCCTAAAATCATTCACCAGAAGTCAGCTTAATACCTACAATTCCGATTATTAATAATCCAACAAACAACAATGTAAATCCATTGAGATTTTCATGAAAAAGAAAAATTCCCACCAAAACTGAACCTACTGCACCAATTCCTGTCCAAACCGGATATGCAATACTAATAGGCAAATGTTTCGTTGCAAAAATTAATCCCGCGAAACTAAGAATCATCCCAACTATTGTTAAAAAAGAATAGAATAAATTGCTAAATCCCTGACTCAATTTCATCATTGTTGACCAAAAAACTTCAAACAATCCTGCAATAATCAAACAAATCAAAGACATTGATTATACCTTTCGCACAAAAAAAGATAGTAACTACTTTCTTCAAAGACCTAATGAAAGCAGTCGCTATCTCGCTTAATTTTCCTCGGGGGGGAATATTTACTTTTTACGACAACATCTTAACAAATTATTTTTGTTTCAGCAAATTTCTTTGGAGTTAACTCCAAAATTTTTAGAAGACAATCTTTGCTATAATAAAAGAAATTGATGACAAAGGATCTTTTTATGAAAAAATTTACGCAAATAATGCGCCACTACGCCTACTTCTTGCAGGCCCTGCTTGTAGTTGCACTTGGACTATTAGGCCTATTATTAATCGCCCTCTTATTTAGAGAATTATTGCCACTCTTCCAAGCCCTGTTTTCGACTTCGATTTCCAAGAGTAATGCGCAAATCATGGATGAAATCATCGTCTTCTTCCTGTTCTTCGAATTTACGGCGATGATTATTTCAGCACTGCTTCATCACGGTCACACTAGTCTTGAATTCTTGCTGGGCCTTGGCGCCACCGCTTTAGTGCGAGGACTAATTACTAATCACAGCAATATTGAAGAAACGATTGGCATTGCGGTTGCAATCTTAATTTTAATCGTTAGCATGGCTATTTTTCATAAATATATCAAAGATGAAATGTAAGAAAAACGATCAGAATTTTGTTCTGACCGCTTTTTTTTTAATTATAAAATTTATCAAACAAGTCCTCGACACTCACCGAAGCAAAGGAATACGGAATCTGCTTCTTAGTTAAAGTACTGAGCATCTCGCCTAATTCTTCTTTAGTTAATTTATTGCTATCAATTAAGAGCATCTTGTCGGGTAGCTCTTGATAAGCAATTTTTCCTAAAATGTCTTTTACTTCTTGATCGGCGCGAATCTTCAAATACAAGTCGCGCTTTTCTTTTACCCGATAATCTTCAATGACGTGCCCATGACCCAAAAATAAAATGCGGTCTGCATAGCTTTGCAAATTGTTGAGCAGATGTGAAGCAATGATAATCAGCTTGTTTTCTTGGCGCAATTGCTCCAAAACTTTCGAAATCAGTTCGACGTTCTGCGGATCAAGCCCGTTCATTACTTCGTCTAGGAGCATCACCGGTGTATCGGCGGCTACAACCATGGCAAAGCAAAGCCGCTGCTTCATGCCTAAAGAATAGGTCTGCACTTTTTGATCGACATAATTTCCCATTTGCAATAATTTGATAATGTCATCAACCTTCTTTTGTTGGTTGCGCCATAAGTCAGCATATAAGCACAAATGGTCGCGTCCCGTCATAAAACCAAACAGATCGCTTTGCTCAGGAAAGGCACAGATTCTTTGATGTAGCTGCATGGTCATTTTTTGATTTTGATATTTTAGGCCATCATACTCAACCTCGCCTTCTTGCGGCGTTAAGTTGTGCAGAATCACATTCATTAAAGTTGATTTCCCAGTACCATTTGGCGCAACTAGGCCAATAATTTCACCTTGCTTAAATTCCAGATTTAAGTGGTCGAGTACCCTTTTCTTGCCAAAAGACAAGACAACATCATTTAGTTTCAACATTCTTTTCACCTTACCTTACAACTGGAATATGACGGGATTTACTACTGAGCAACAAACAAATTTCAATAATCGCTAGGCAAATAAGAAGCGACAAAATTCCTGCTTCAAAGCCCCAATTAGGCGAACTCATCAGATATGCCAGGTTGCCCGTTAAACTGTCACCAATCGTGAAATAGGTCATTGGCAGTTTTTTCAAAAATGGATAGACATAGCCCATCCCGCTTGAGAAATAGAGAACTTTAGCGCTAACTACAAGCAGACTGCTTAAACTGCCAGCAACATAATCATTGCGGAAAATCAGCGACAAAAGAATTGTTAAGCGAATGGCAATTAAGACGATGATTAAGGCAAACATTAAAAATTCGCAGAAATATTGTCCTAAAGTCAGCGTGACAAATGGGACTTTGGTTTGTCCAGTATAATAGGTCGTTTGTAAGTTAAGCGATCCAAGACCGTAACGCGGAGATAGACACAAAATAGTGACTAAGAAGGCCAAGACAAAGTCAAAGAACACAACCACCTCAACCACGGCTGTTTTCAGCCATAAGATCGTGCCTTTGCCCAACGGAATATTTTTCAAAACCGTCCGATATTTTTGATCGTTGGTCACCACGTCAGCCGCAAAAAAACAGACAGTTATTAATAAAACTAGCACCGTCCAGCCTTGTAGCGATTGCTGCAGCCGCTGCAAAGCAGTGCGCTCTTCAATGACATTTTGATTCAAATTGGCTTTACTCTTGAGTAAACCGCGGTAAAAGTAAACTGTTCTTGAATACCCATGGTGGCCGTCAAGAATATAATTTAGACCGCTGCTGTATTCACGCGGATACAAAAAGTTTTTGTCAGCATTATAAAAAATCTGATAATCGATAAATTGGTGCCACCTCATCGAATACTTGACATATTGCCGCCAATTCTGCGTTTTGATGGACTTTAAACACATCCGGTCGTCTTTTAAAACCTGCGGATAAGTTTTCACAGCGGCAACGGCGCCGTCACTTGGCGTATAGTGCATACCAGGTTGGCGCGCCTGCTCAATTTCTTTTTCTGAATGCTTCAAAAAGACGCTGTAATTGCGATATTCGGATCTAATCTTGTAGTAATCGACGCTTTCAATGACATGGTGATTAGGCGCACTGATAAGGCCAAAGTAAAGCGCCAGAACTATGGTTAGGATAATTAAACCAATGTTTTTGGGATTGAGCAAAAAGGCCTTTAATTCAAAAGTGAAATATTTGCGCTTCATTTTGCAGCCCTCCCTACACTCCATCTAAACAGCAAGGCAAAAGTCCCGGCCCAAAGGAGCAAAATTACGATGGCACTAACAGCATTTAAGTAGGAAAGTCCTGTTTGCTTGGCAATCGTGCCTGAAAGAACATTGCCGATATTGACGTAAGCTGAAGGCAAGAAGCACAAATAGCGCAAGAGTTTACCTGGCAAAAACGATAAAACATAGACTACGCTGCCTACTAAGATCGTTAAATAAACGTTTTTTAGAAGCTGATTGAGAAACATTGCTAAACAAGTGATAAAGATGCCAAAGGCGATCGTATACAGCAAGAAGATGAGAAAGTATTGCCATAAGGCAATGGCACTGATTTTATTTAAATAAAAAACTACCGGATAACTAAGACTGCTGAAACTGTTGCGCAAACCCGCAAATAAATAAGCTAGAATGACGGCAACTATTAAAGGAACAAGCGTTAGCACCAAATTGATCGCAATTTTGCCGCGGATTTCGTCGTGAATCAGATATGGAATATTCTTTAAAAGCGTTGGGTGGTTCAAATTCATCATCCAAGAATCTGCTGCTAATAAAAGCAGGTAAAAGAACATAAAGATACCGAAAATAGAAAGCAAATAAATGACATAAGTAGCCGAACTCTTGTCGTTCATGACAATCGGAATTTTGTGCCTAGCTAAATAGCGGTAGGTTACTAGCCGCTGCTGCAATTCAAATTTAGGCGGAACGACCAATGAATAAGCACCGCGATAATGAGTACGGTAGCCCTTGAGCATTTCTTCATTTAAGTTGGTCATGCTTTGCAAATAATCTTTCGGGCTGTTAAAGACCTCACTATTTTGAATCAAAGCAATGCTAGCCTTTTGCGCTGAAAGATTATTATAGGTTGCGCGATAGGTTTTCTTTCTGAGACTGCTATTATCAAAATAATCCATGTTGATATCAAGCGATTGGTTGTAGGCTTGCCATTCAACGACTCCGTCTCCGATGCGCTGCAACTCAACAACAAATAGGAACAGTACTGAGAATATAATTAGAAAACTAACTAACAAAATATTTTTCTTTGCTTTATGTGCAATTGTAAAATTGGCCTTAAAGTAAGTTAAATTCATGCTTCAGCATCCTTTTAAAGAAAAGACTATATTAATTTTTTCTTAAATAGTTGCTTTTATTATGAAAGTTGGACGCCCTTTCGTCAAGGGCAAATTAAGGCATAAAAAATACCCAGCAAATAATTTGCTAAGTCTTTTACTATGGTCAAATATTCAGTTGAAACAAAATTAAAAGCAGTTAGTTTATATCAAAATGGAATTGGGACAAGAGAAATACGAGCAAGATTAGGAATTAAATCGGATAGCCTTATTTATCCTTGGATAGAACAATACAAGAAGCATGGCAAGAAAGGGTTAAAAACTAAAAGAACCAAAAATAAATATAGTGGTCAGTTCAAGCTTGAGGTTTTAAACTGGAGAAAACAACATAATGAAAGCTATCAAAAGACCGCTGCGCACTTTAAGACGCGATTATAACTTAAAAATTAATCATAAGAGAGTTTATCGCCTAATGAGAGAATTTCATTTGCTCGCTAGAAAATATAATTTACGTGCAGGCAAATATGTTCTTGAAGGTTTAAACAAAGTGTTTGAAAGCAGACCTGAAGGCCTGAAATATCGAATGACGGTCCATAGTGACCAAGGAGTGCAGTATCAATCAAATATTTATCGTCATACTTTGCGTAAGCATCGTGTCTTTCAAAGCATGTCGCGCAGAGCAACCTGTCATGACAATGCGGCAATGGAAAGCTTCTTCCACATTATGAAGGTGGAAATGGATTATTTTACTCATCACTTTGAAACCAAAAAGCAGCTTGTCAAAGCCATGAAAGAATGGATAGAATACTATAATCACAAAAGAATCGGACACAAGCTAAAAGGCCTAACTCCGATAGAATATCGGAATCAGACCTTAAGTAAATTTATTTAGAAATTAACGTCCAGTTTTAGGGACTAAATTCACATTAAAGTTAGCTGCCTCATTTGAACCTTGTTCAAAGGTTTGATCTTGAGCATCCAAAACCTTGTGAACTTCAACATAGAAGAAGTGTGAACTTTGACCATTTTGATTTGCTTGACCATGGTTGGTGAGTTTTAAACCACTCTTAGTGCCATATGAGTAGTAGGCAACTGGAACTTGGTCGTTAGTGTTATCTGGGTTTACTGAGTAACCGTATTTTTGCAAAACTGCTTGAATTGCGGCTAAGTTAAGATGGTAAGTACCACCTTGGTATAAAGTATTGTTATTGCCAAATTCATAACCAGAATTAGTAATTTCCATGACATCGCCAATCTTTGGCAATTCGTTTGCAAAAGCCGAGTCATCGATTAAGGTGTATGAACCGTCATTGTTACGAACAGTCAAATTGTAACTGTCGTTAGCAACTTGATCTTCGGTCAAAACTGTCTTTGGTTCGTTGACTGTATGAACAAGAGTCCTAGTATTATAATTAGCTGGATCAATAACGTTTATATTGTCCGTACCCTTTTCATTAACAACAAGTGGCACATTTAATCTTGCAGTTACACCAACAGGAATTACACCTTTAAAACCAATTTGATGTGCAACTGAAAGAGCATCTTTAACATGTTGACTAACCATTTCATCATAAGTAAGCCATTTATTATTTTGATCAACATAGTAAACAGTCAAAGCATTGTCTTTAATAAATTCAACGTTAGCGGCTTTGTCAGTGTCAACTTGCAAAGTCTTGTTTTGACGTCCAGCATCATTTGTCCATGAATTGATCATCAAACTAGCAATATCTTGCCAACTATTAGGATTGTTGTCACCTTTAGTACCAATTTGAATATCTTTCTCACTAACATTCTTAAGGGTTAAATGAGCTTCAATGTCTTCATCATCTTTGGCATTTAAATCAGCAGTGTTAATCTTGCCAGCAGCTGCTGAATGAACTTCTTCAGTTTGGTTGCTATTCGTATTCTTCGCACTAATAGAATAATCATATTCAACTGAATTCTTATCATTAACACCTACAATTGAAGCATTGTCTTTACCTTGACCACTAACCTTGTTAGCTTGTGCATCAGTATTTGAAGCCTTAGTAGTTTCAGCTTGAGCATTTGCACTTTCTTCTGTCCCAGTCTTTGCAGAAGAAGTGTTATCTACATCTTTGTTATTTGGATTGGAATTTGATTCAACTACTGCAGCCTGACCTCCTTTGCCTTCAGCAGCATGAACTTGATTACCATTTACACTTAAGAATGCAAGTCCTAATAAAACAGAAGCAGCACCAACAGTTAACTTTCTAATTGAAAAGCGTTGTCTCTCATTTGCTTGGTTTAAGGACAATTGTTTTTTTATTTCTCTCTAACATATCTTCAGTCTCTCCTTATTACTCTGCTATATTTATCTCTTCATTCCTTACGCTGTTTACAATAACATGTGTTATTTATAATACAAGTAAAAAAGTGTCGAAAACGTTGATCTAAAGATAACTGCAGGCACTTTTTCATCATCAAAAAGTACCGCTGTTTTTGTCATTAAATGTGACTAGTGCCTACTAATATTGAGCTTTTAATAAAAAACAGTTTAGAAGAAAAATTCCTCTAAACTGCTGATTTTCATTGAAAAAATTTTTTATTTTCTTTTTACAATAACGCTCTTAGGACTATAATCTCCGTTATTTTGGGCGTCGACCATTACCTTTTGTTCCTTTTTAGAAGTCAAAACAGTGGCCGAGAATTTGCCATCTTTACCCACAACAACGGAATTTAATGTCTTATTGGTTTTGGCATCCCACATCACAATCGTTAATGAACCTTCTTCGCCAGGATCAGAAACCTTGCCTGAAATTGTAGCTACGGTGTGTTTCTTATTATATTTAACCTTATTCAAAGTAATGGTCTTCTTCACCGTCGTCTTCTTTGCAGCTTTCATATGAACGTTCACGCTAAGGTATCCATCGCTACTTAAAATAAAGTTTTGTGCTTTTGCTTGAAGCGGCACGTTAATCTTGAATTGACCCTTCTTATTAGCATTGGTGTTCTTGCCCTTCTTGGTATCCGTACTAATCAAGCTAACTTTGGCATCTTTTTTGGCCGTTCCTGAAACAGTTGCCAGACCGTTTTTGTAAGTCACTGAATTTAATTTAAAGAAGCGTTTATTGTTCTTTTTGACCTGCAAATCGCTTGCTGAAAGAATTCCCAGCTTGTTCTTCATTGTCAAGATACGTTTGACCGAACGATCGATTTGCTTTTTGGAAATTTTGCCCTTCTTAACAGCCTTTTCAATTGCTGGAATTGCCTTAGCATAATCAGCTGACATCAGCATATCGTTGCCAGCTTTGACGGCTAAAACTTCAACGCTTTCATTGCCATGTTTTTTAGCAAAATCTTGAATTGCTCCCATTTCCAGCGCATCAGTGACAATGACGCCCTTAAAATTGCAGTCCTTGCGCAGCATTGTAATGATTTTTTTAGAAAGAGAAGCTGGATAAACCGGATCAATCTTGTCATAATTGACGTGGGTCACCATCACCGAATCAGCCCCAGCTTTAATTCCAGCCTTGAATGGCAAAATATCGCTTTTCATCAACTGCGACTTAGTTTTAGTCACATAAGCAAAACCAGTATGCGTATCAGCCGCATCCCCATAGCCTGGGAAGTGCTTCAAAGTGGCGGCTACCAAATGATTATGCTGCCAAGCTGGTACCACTTGCTTGATGTAGTTAGCGACAGCGCGATAACTATTTTTACCCATTACACCGCCAAAACCACGCTGATAAATAAAAGAACTGGGATCATCACTGTAATCTGCGTCAGGTGCATAATTCCAATTGATCCCTAATTTATTAAGAAGCGTCGCATTTTCACGCGCATATTGCACAACTGCTTTCATGCCGCTTCCCTTTTGAGCATTTTCAGCATCTTCATATTGATCACGCGGGAACTTGAATTCATCACCATTTTGTTTAGCCAAACCGCCGTGGGTTAATCTTGAAACTGAGCCGCCTTCTTGATCAATGCCAATTAAAAGTGGCAATTGAGCAGCCTTTTGATAATTAGCAATTTTGCTCTTAAATTGGGCATCGGTATAATTCTGCATATCTGCATCGTAAACGATGTAGCCGCCTAAATTGTATTGATAGGCATCACGTTCAGCCTGACCAAGCTTTTGCGGGGTACGAGCAATGAACATTTGTCCAATTTTTTGGCGCAAGCTAGCTTTTTTAATATAATTATCGATCTGCTTAGTCGACGCTGCTTGAACAGTGTTAGCACTAGCCCCGCCTAAACAAGCGGCCAGCGTCATCCCTGCTATAGCAGCAGTAACTGCTTTTTTGAAAAATTTCATTCTAATGTCCTCTTAGCATTATCACGAAAGCGTTCTTTGTTGCTTTCAGTTTATCTGCTCGGGCAGCTTTTGTTAATAACAGGAAGATTACAAAAAATGACCCCAAAGCAACTTGCTCTGGAGTCATTTCTTGTAAGGTATATTGTTTCGGATTTATAAATGAGCTAGAGAAGAATCAAAATATTTTTGATTCAAGTTAATCATAGTTCAGGTTATTTTTTAGTCAATTAATATGCTCAAACCTTTTCCTAACGTAACGCATAATCTTAGCTTATTAGAGCATACCATTTATATAAGTTTATTATTTTTTCATTTTAAATAAAATAGTGAAATAACCAAAATTATCGCTTTGCTATCTTTTTTACTGAATCTCTTAAAATAAACTTGCTTTTGCAAACTATCATCAGCTCTCAAACAAAACATATACAAATGAAAAAAGCATCTTTGCTCATGTTGAGTAAAGATGCCTTTTAGATTTTTTAAATTTTTGGCTCTATAATTTTTCCTGTTGATGGCTTATCTCTGTGATAAGCTGTTAACAGGTTTTTATTTCAAAAAAAAAGAGGACATAGTCCTCTTTTATAAAAATCTATCAGGCCGTTCTGCTTCAGCCGGCCAATTATTATTCGTTTATTTAAACAGAGAGTCCTCTGCCGCTCACATAAAAAAGCCCAATGCCACGCCAAACACTACTGTATTTACAATGCTTCCAAGAGAAAGGTGTTCACCGCGCTCATTCAATTCTCTGCGTGTCAGAGCCATGAAGACATTTGACAAGCAATCCCGAGAATACAAGCTTTTGAAATCTCTATGGAGGCTCTATTTGAAAAAATATGATGATTTGGACAAGATTCATCCGCA
>NZ_ADNY01000065.1 GCF_000178475.1 Lactobacillus amylolyticus DSM 11664
AGTATTGGCATTGATGCCTTCTGTGACTGCTTGGGCTTGAGTTAAGCAGTCTTTATAATGCCAATTGTAGCGAGGATGAACCTTTTCGAGCTCATCAAACTTCTTCAAGTATAATTTCCAAGGAGATTTGAGCAGCTGATACTGTCTGGATCTTTTATCAAAGGTCTTCATGACTTTAACTCTGAGCGAGTTAAAAGAACGCGTAAGCATTTGAATCATGTGAAAGCGATCGATGACAATCTGAGCATTAGGGAAACAGGCTCTGACAATGTCCTGATAGTAAAAGTTGAGATCCATCGTAACGGTTCTAACGTTGGCTCTGGCTTGAGGCGAAAAACGTCCAAAATACTTAAGCAGATTCTTCTTATAACGCGTTCTAAGAATCTGCACGACTTGATGACTATCGCCGTCTAAGCAGATAAAGTGCAGCTGACGATCAACGCCTTTGAATTCATCAAAAGCCAAATGAGCTGGCAAATATTCGTAGCTGTCAATAAATCGGTGTGAACAGTTGCCCAGCACTCTTTGAACGGTATTGATCGAAACATTGTTTTCTCTGGCAATGCTGGTCATAGATCGATCTTCAGTTAAAGCTGATAATACTTTGAGCTTAGAAGCGTTAGAAATAGAACAGTATTTGTTTACTAGTTCAGATTGAGCCATGGACCAGCGCTCACAATCACGACATTTAACTCGCTGCTTAGCCAGTCTAATAGTTACTGGATGGCTGGCATTAGCTGTTAAATAGCGAATGTTGGTAATCAGATGTCCATTATGCAGGAGAGCCAAGGAGCCACAGTAAGGACAAGCAGGC
>NZ_ADNY01000064.1 GCF_000178475.1 Lactobacillus amylolyticus DSM 11664
CAGTTCAACTGTCTCCCTGGCATCATGAACTGATGCTTTTGTTACGACATAATCAAGAATGTAACCGTCATCGCTAACAATGGCATGAACTTTGAAACCATAAAAGTAAATTTTTTTGGTGGCCTTATAACCAATGTTGGCATAACCGCGAAAAATTTTAGCACGATAGTTGCGAATTGGTTGGCAAACAGGTACCGGAAAGCTGTCAATGATCAAGAACTGTCCATTCAGGTCAACCTTTTTATTCATTTCTTGCCGTATCTGATAAATCAATTGCAATAGCTGACGTGAACGTCGATTAAAACGTGAGTGTGATAAACAATTGAAACATTCACAGAATCTTCTTTGTGATTCAATTCCTGTCTTAGCTTGCCAGATAAGTAAGGCCAAAATCAGACTGCCCGTAGTTTTAATTTGATCAATATTTCGCCGATGAGTAAACTCAGCCGGTGCATACAAACGATACCAGTGCCGACAAATTATCACTAAATCTTTAAAACTAACTTGTCTTAGGGTGGCTAAAACGCTTAAGCTTAAGGCAGTTCAATCAGATCAGACTCTTTTCTTTT
>NZ_ADNY01000063.1 GCF_000178475.1 Lactobacillus amylolyticus DSM 11664
TTTATAGTATCTATTTTAACAACAATTTGAAAGAGCAGAAAAAAAGAGGGCTTACAAAGTCCTCTAATCATCAAATTTTAAAAAATTATTGGCCACCACGTGTGTGGCTGATTCTTGTAATATCAGGATGTTTTCTTAAAGCCATGATGATATCATTTTCATCTTTCTTATGGTTAATAATACCATCGACGTTGAAGACAATTTTTTCATCACTAACATCAAGAATTTTAACATAAATATTTTCAACCTGATTCTCTTCAAGTTCTTCTTTTATCTGCGGTAAAATATGGGGCTTATTGACGGCCTCAATTTGAATATTGAAGCGGACGTGGAAAATAATCTTATTGATTAAAATATCGTCGTGGAAAATCATCTGAACGAAGAATAAGAAAATAGTAGTTAAAATACCGATTGCGTACATTCCGGCACCGACAGCCATACCAATAGCAGCTACTGCCCAAACTCCGGCGGCGGTAGTTAAACCTGAAATTTGTTCACGCCGGACTAAAATTGTACCTGCACCAATAAATGAAATACCAGTTACGATTTGAGCAGCAATTCTTGATGGATCAAGAGCAATGCTATGCATCATATTCAGAAGATCAGCGAATCCGTATTTGGAAACGATCATGAATAAGGCAGAAGCAATCGCAACAACGATGTGAGTTCTGACACCGGCGCTTTTTCTTTGAATTGCACGTTCATAGCCGATAATGGCACCACAGATGGCAGCAACGAAAATTCTAAGCAACCAATCTAATTGAACTAAGAGTGGAGCAAAACTTGTTAGGCTGGTCATGAAGTCACCCTTTCTATATTTAATTACACGTCTCTTATTTTAGTATAAATAGAGTGAAATTACAGAGAAAAAAAGTTTTTTGGAAAAATAAAAAAAACACTTGCACAAGTTTGGCTCGTATGGTTTAATTAATACTGTTGTCGGGTGAGACAACAAAGAGTTGCTGACTTAGCTCAGTTGGCAGAGCACGTCACTAGTAATGATGAGGTCGGAGGTTCGAATCCTCTAGTCAGCATTAGAAATACGTTTAAGTCTTTCAAAGAAGGTCAATGAAGCTTGATTTGAAAGGCTTTTTTGTTAGTTTGAACTAATGTGAAATTCTTTGAAATAATAAGGATTTTTTTGAAATTAACACAATTCAAACACACAGATAAAATTCATGTGTTTGGAGTGTGTTTGAGTGAAATTTAAGAGTGCTAAATATGGTGATTAAAAGGGCTTAAAGCCCTTTTTTTAATGATAAAATATGCTTAAATGGTAAATATTGTAATGAGGAGTATTTATGAGTATTGAGACCAAACAGAAAATTAGACAATTTTATGATAAATATATTTGGTTGATTTGGCTTTTCTTTGGAATAATCATAGGCATACTAATAGATGGAAAGATTCATTACAAAATAAACTTAATTGGTGAACAAATAGGGTCTTTAGCTGAATGGATTGGTGGATTAGCTACTACAGCATCAGTAATAACATCTTTGCATTTGGCAACTAGAAAACGCCCTGACGTAAAAGTATTTCATTCGCTAAAACAAGATTTCGATAGAATTAGCAAAAAAACAATTCCTTCAACTCTTTCGATTACGTTTTTTGCCTATAATCAAAGTAATAATATTGTAGTACTAGGGTTTTATGGATTAAGAAAAAATAAATTAGATGATTTTGTGAGACCAACAAGTTATGGAAAAAAAAATTAAACCAGGAAGTACTTTAGAATATAAATTTAGTGTGAGTGATATTAATAGAGATTATCATCTTAAAGATTATAAAGGAAAAATTGAAATTGGCTTTGCTAAGCCAGATGGCACACTGTACACTGAGACTTTTAAATGGAATGATTTTACGCTTAATACAAAGAGTTTAGAGAATCTATAGTTACAAATATTTATGAACTTTAATTTTGATTTATTTGCATCTGATTTTTGTATAATTAATTTAGCTATATAAAAGGTAAGGCAACAATTATGAGTAAGCAATTTAATGAAATGTCTAGAGTTCAATTTCCTGGGATTCTTCATTTAATGAGATTGGGATATAAATTCATTTCTAGAAATACTGTTGAAAGCATTAAAGATCCAGAAAATAATATTTTAAAGCCTATTTTAGAGAAGCAATTTTTTAAGCTGAATCCTGATGCAACAAAGAAAAATTTTGAAGATGAGTACAAAGATATCAGGACAGAACTAACTAATAATGACTTAGGCAGAGAGTTTTTTAATAGAATTCAAAATAAAGGAAACTCCAATTTTAAATTTATTGATTGGAATGATTGGAATTCTAATAGCTTACTAGTATCATATGAAATTCCTTGTAAAAATGGTGATGAAGAATTTAGACCTGATGCAACTATTTTTGTTAATGGTATACCTTTAGCTTATATTGAATTTAAAAAGCCTAATGTTATTCGAAATGGTCAAACAGGAATGAGATCTGAATTTACTAGAATGAATTATAGATTTCAAAATAAAGCTTTTAAAACTTTCCATAATATAACTCAGCTGATTGGTTTTACAGATAATATGGATTATTCTGAAGACTATGGTATGCATACGACAGGATCCTATTACTGTACTTCAAGTTATAGCCAAGCTTTCTTTAATTCTATGCATGAAGAAAGAGCTGAAGAATTAAATAAAGAAATAGGTTCTATTTCTGACGAAGATATTGAAACTGTGTTAAAAGATGCAAATAAAATTGCTATTAAAGATACAACTGAATTTAAAACTAATTGTGACCCCAACACTCCAGCTAACTCATTTTTAACTTCTCTTTTTTCAAAAGATAGATTTAAGTTCTTTTTACGTTTTGGCTTAGCTTATGATCAAACTCGTAAAGATAATGGTACTTTGACACTCCAAAAACAGGTTATGCGTTATCCGCAGTATTTCGCTACAAGAGCAATTTGGGATGCAATTAATGCCGGTGTTAAAAAGGGCGTTATATGGCATACTCAGGGATCTGGTAAGACGGCTTTAGCATTTTATAATATTCAATATTTAAAGTATGCATTACAAAAGAAAAGCATAATTCCTCAATTTTACTTTATCGTTGATCGAATTGATTTAGCTAATCAAGCTGAAAATGCATTTCTAAATAGGGGCTTAAAAGTTAAAAGAATTAATTCTAAAAGAGAGTTAAATCATCCCTTTACAGAAGATGTTGCCGTTGTAAATATTCAAAAGATTAATGAAGATACTAATCTAACTGATACATCAGGATATGAAAGCCTTAATAAGCAAAATATTTATTTCATTGACGAAGCCCATCGCTCTTACAATGATAAGGGTTCATATCTGCCTAACTTATATAATGCTGATAAGAATTCAATCAAAATTGCTTTAACAGGAACTCCATTAATTAATATTGATCAACATGGAAAGAAAGAGAAAAGAAAAACTACTAGAGAAATCTTTGGTGATTATCTAAATAAGTATTATTATGATCAATCTATTCAAGATGGATTTACACTGCGCTTAATGCGTGAAGAGGTAACAACTGAGTATAAAAAGAAATTCAGAAATATAGTTGATAATCTTCAAGAAGAAGTTAAAAAGGGAGAATTAAAGAAAAAGGATATTTTAGCTCACCCTAATTATTGTTCTCCATTGTTAGACTACATTTTAAATGACTTTAAACAATCTAAAGAAATCTATGGTGATGATACTATTGGTGGCATGATTGTAGCTGATTCATCAGAACAAGCTAGAGAACTTTATAAATTGTTTAAAGAAAAGAAATCAAATAATGAAACAACATTTACTGCTTCTTTAATTCTTTCAGATGAGGACGATAAAGAAACTAGAAATAATGAAGTTAAAGCTTTTAAAGATGGGAAGACGGACTTCTTAATTGTTTATAATATGCTTCTTACAGGTTTTAACGCCCCCAGATTAAAGAAATTATATTTAGGTAGGGTCATTAAAGCACATAATTTATTGCAAGCTCTAACTCGTGTAAATCGCCCATATCATAATTTCAGAGTGGGTTATATTGTCGATTTTGCTAATATTTCTAAGGAGTTTGATAAAACAAATCAAGCTTATTTTGCAGAGCTTAACCGTGAGTATGAAGATTCAGGGGAAGATTTTAAGAATATATATGGTTCTTTATTTGTACCTGCAGAAGACATTGAAAAGAATTTAAAGAACGCTGAATTAGTATTAGTAGAATATGATACTGATAATTTAGAAAACTTCTCTAAACAAATTGATGATGTTCCGAAAAAAGGCCAATTGATTGAGCTCGCTAAGACATTGCGAGAGCTTAAGGAAGATTATAATGTAGCTCGCTTATTATCGTATGATGATTTAGTTCAAAAAATAAAAGCTAAAGACGTTTCTAAGCTATTGAATGCAGTTCAAGATAGAATCAGAACACTTAATTTAATTGAAGATGCAAATTTAGATACAGGAAAAGATATTCTAAATGTTGTTATGAATAATTGGACGTTTGAATTTGAAAAGGGAGATAGTGAAGAACTTAAATTAGTTGCTGATGATTATCGAAAAGAAGAGGAAAAGGCAAGACAGATAATTAATCGAAATTGGGATCAAAAGGATCCTGAATGGGTAAACCTCTTTACAGAATTTAGAAGAATCATGAAAAAGCAGCATATTAAAGAAATTAGTGTAGAAGAAACTAAGAATAATACTGCTAAAATCAAAGAGATTATCTTTGAAATGAAGAATTTAAATGCTAAAAATGAACGTCTAGCTCAGGCGTTTAATGGGGATGCTAAATATGCTCGTAGCTTTAAAGCTGTAGTTTATGATAACAATGGTAAGGATGCCTATAGTGTAAGAGAAAATCCAAGTGTTTATTATGTTATGAAAAATTCTAAATCTAAATTAGATGATGAGGTAGCAAAAAATAGTGCTGTTTTAACTAATGAATCTTATTTCGATAAGAAAGCAATACAGGCTTTATTACAAAACAATAGAAGTTTAGAAAGTAAAGTAACACTTCCTGAAATAAAAGAAATATCAAATTTATTAACAAAAGAATATCATGACGAATATGAAGGAATTAGTTAATGGAAAATATGAATTATGTAGAAACAGTAGAAAATTTAGTTGATAGTATCAAAGGAATCTTAACTAGTGCTGGATTAGGTGGAGAAGCGGGCGAATATAAACTTGTTACGCAATCATTTTTGTATAAGTTTTTAAATGATAAGTTTCTTTATGAAGCTAAAAAATATGATTCACAGAATGATTATCAGCATTTGATGGATTTAAGTGATGATGATTATGAAATGACGCAATTAAGCTTAGGTACCGATTCAGCAGTAATCCAGCGTAAAGATTTGATTGAAACCATTTATAACCAGCAAAATGTTGATGATTTTAGTGAAGTCTTTGATTCTGCATTAAATGATATTGCGCTTGATAATAACGATCTTTTTTCTGTTGAGACTGCTGGAAATACACAAGTAAGGTTATTTGATGCACATTTGATAGCCGATAATATTCAGGATGGTTCACAAAGAGATCATGTGGCTAGAGAATTGATTAAGCTGTTAGCTTCAACTAAATTTGATAATTCAATTTTTGATGAAGGGTTTGATTTCTTCTCTACAATTTTTGAATACATGATTCAGGACTATAACAAAAATGGTGGCGGTAATTATGCAGAATACTACACACCGCGCACCATTTCAAAGATCATTGCTGATATTTTGATAGGCAAAGCAAAGCCAGAAAATGTTAAAGTCTATGACCCAGCAGCTGGATCAGGAACTTTATTAATGAATGTTGCCAATAGAATTGGTGTTGATAAATGTACTGTTTATAGTCAGGATATTTCCCAGAAGTCTTCTAACTTATTGAGATTAAACCTTATTCTAAATAATTTGAGTCACTCTATTCATAATATTGTTCAAGGTAATACTATTTTAAATAATAAGCATCCCGAAAAGATGGATTATATCGTTTCTAACCCACCTTTTAAGCTTGATTTTTCTGATTGGAGAGATCAGGTTGAAAGTATTCCTAATTCAAGTGAAATTTATTTTGCAGGTATTCCTAAGATTCCTAATAAGAAAAAGAATAGTATGGCAATTTATGAATTATTCATTCAGCATATTATTCATTCTCTTAATGATAAAGGAAAGGCTGGAGTGGTTGTCCCAACAGGCTTTTTGACTGCTCAATCAGGAATCGACAAGAAGATTCGCAAGTTTTTGGTTGATAATGGGATGATTGATAAGGTGGTTTCAATGCCATCGAATGTCTTTGCTAATACTGGGACTAACGTTAGTGTTATTTTCTTTAACAAAGTTAAGCAAGATGATCAAGTTCAATTAATTGATGCGTCGAAATTAGGGAAGAAGATTAAAGAAAATGGCCTGCAAAGAACGGCATTATCTGTAGAAGATATTAAAAAAATTGTTGATACTGCTGTAGAGAGAAAAGATGTGGATGACTTCTCAATTACTGTCAGTTTAAAAGATATAAAAGATAAGAATTATTCATTTAGTGCTGGGCAGTACTTCCCTGTAAAGATTGAATATGTGAAACTTACTCAAGATGAATTTGAAGAAAGAATACAAAAGTATCAAAATAATTTAAATAAATTGTACGTCCAAGGCAATAAATTAGAAAAAGATATTCAGGGATATTTAAAGAATTTAAGATATGAAAGTTAAAATTGAGAATATTGGTAAAGTAGTAACTGGGAAAACACCTTCAACTAGTAATTCTGCGAATTTTGGAGAAGGGTATTCATTTATTACACCGGCAGATTTGCACATTGATGATGGTGTAGTTAAGTACACTAAGCGTACTATTACTCAAAAGGGATTTAATAGTATAAAAAATAATACTATTTCAGGTTTAAGTATTTTAGTAGGATGTATTGGCTGGGATATGGGGAACGTAGCTTTAGTAAATGGCAAGTGTGCTACTAATCAACAGATTAATTCTATAACTGATATAAATTATGAATTGTATAACCCTTACTATATTTATTATTGGCTAAAATTACATAAAAATTTTCTTTTTAAACTAGCTAACGTAACTAGAACACCAATATTAAAAAAAAGTGATTTCGAAAACATTGAAATTGAAATTCCTAATATAAAAGTGCAGAACACAACTGCTGGATTACTTAGAACAATTGATTCAAAAATAGCAAATAATAATGCTATTTCTAAAGAATTAGAATCAATGGCTAAAACTATCTATAATTATTGGTTCCTACAATTTGAATTCCCTGATAAAGACGGTAAGCCATACAAGTCAAATGGTGGCAAGATGGTCTGGAATGAGCAACTTAAACAGGAAATTCCTGAGGGATGGGAAGTTAATACTTTAAAAGAAATTTTAAAAGAAAATATTAAATCAAAAGTTAAAGTTAAAGAGGCAGCAGAAATTGGAAAAGTTCCTTTTTTTACTAGTGGAGAAGCAATTTTATTTGTAGATAAGCCAATAGTATCAGGGTTAAATTGTTATTTGAATACTGGTGGGAATGCTGGTATTAAGTGGTTTTATGGTGATGCTTCATATTCAACTGATACGTGGAGTTTAACTTGTGATTCTGATATGAAGTATTTGCTTCCCTTTATTCTAAAAGGAATTGAACCAAGTATGGATAAAAAATTCTTTCAAGGTACTGGATTAAAGCATCTTCAGAAGAATTTATTAAGAAATTATATTATAACTATACCAGATAAAAATACTATTGATAGATTTAAAAAAATAGTTAATAACAGTTTTAAGCAACAGAGTAAATTATTTAATGAAAATTTACAGCTTAAATCTATGCGTGATTTTCTTCTGCCAATGTTAATGAATGGACAAGTTACTATTGATAAATAAAAGAAATAATTAAATTATTATTTATGCGAGGTACTATCTAAAGCTTGTTCAAAGAAGTAAGCTGTTCAAAGGTGGCACATAGAGAAGACAATAATTTGTCTTCTTTATTTTTTTCTTCGTTAATTTCTTTTCTTAAAGCTTCCGCCTTAGAGTTTGAATAGTCGCTTGCAATTTTCTTAATGATTTCGGGATCAGTAATTGGAGTATAGCCAAAAATATCATTAATGGTTGTTTTCATAACTTCGATTAATGAAGTTGCATCCCATCTAGTAGGATCAAATTGATCGTGTCTCTTTAATAAGTGGAAATTTAAAATTACAATTAATAATTTTGAATCCCTAATATAAGCAGCTTGTTTGGATTTAGCTTTTAAAATGTATTTATTAAAGTCTAATCCATCCTCTCCTTGATCTATTTGCTTGATTAATCTAGAGTATCCCTTCTTGGTTTTAAGAAAAGTTGTTAACTCGCCAATTGTAGTAAGTCTAATATATTGCTTGTTTTGATACTCATCAATAAGATAATTAGAATCAGCCTTATGATCATCCAAGTTAAGTAATGGAAACAAAATATTTTTATCGCTGTCGTTAGCTTTACGTTTACCATTGGCAAGTGTAATTAGCTGATCTACTTTGGTGAGAGTCTTGTATACCGATTGATCGTTGGGATGGATTTTTCGGTAACTGTTAGAGTATTTGAAACTTGTTTCTTCCACTCCTTTCATAATTAATGAGTAATTAACAGTATTGAGATAATTAATTTTTAATTTCATGAATAGTTGTCCTTTGCTTTTACAAAGGACAGGTACCTGTCCCGTTTAGTCATTACTACGAGATCTCAACAATGATTTTTCCATATAACTTATAAATTTTGTGATTTACTCAAAATTAGTAAAAATCCAAAGTTAGTTTTGAAAAATATCATCAAATTAATTAAAAAATAAAAAGAGGGGTACTTAATTTCTTCTTTTAAAATGCAAAAATGAACTTTTTTGAAAAAAATTTTGTTAAATAGAATGAGAAATTCCCATGAATGAGTAGATAATTATGGCAAAGTGG
>NZ_ADNY01000062.1 GCF_000178475.1 Lactobacillus amylolyticus DSM 11664
CTTGCCTGACTAAGCTCAGCCATAATTTCTTTAATACACTCGGGCTTTAATTTAGCCTTTTGTTGTTCGAAAGCTGAAGCCGTCATTCTAGAATTCACATCGGGAAAAGCATGAAAAATTTCCGAGTTTAAGCTGCCCGCTCCCATGTTGAGAATCAGTTTAATTAAATCAATCGGATTAAGCTTGCGACAGCGGGTAAAAGCCTGATCTGAAACAGAAAAATCATGAATGTTGGCAGCGATTTTATTGATAATACTATCCATCAGTTTTAAAATATTTGAGTGAAGGGATTTCATGAGAGACGCAACCTTTCTATGAAAGACCGAACAATATGACGAAAGTGAGCAGAAGGGCGAATAAACTCTGCTCACTTTTTATTTTAAAAAGAAAAAGAACCGAATCAAAATGATTCGGTTCATAAAGCTAAACTTTCGTCAATGCCTTAACTTAATGACATTGAAAAGAGATCTGTTTTTGTTTTGTCTACATTTTTTCTAGCCGAGCAATGCGGTCAGCTGTTGGCGGGTGAGTGTCGAATAGACTGCCACCGCGATGTCTAAATGGGTTTTCGATATACAGGCCGCTGCTTGAACGATCGGCTTGCTTCATTGGCTGGCTGCTCTCGATTTTTTGCAAAGCGGAAATTAAGCCATGCGGGTTACGGGTGAGCTCAACTGAGCTGGCATCAGCCAAATATTCACGATTGCGGGATAATGCCATTTGCGCTAGGGTTGCCGATAATGGTCCCAAAAATAGGACAAAGACAATCGCAACCACTTTAAAAATCATTTCAATCGCGTTACTGTCACGATCATCATCACGATCGCCGCTGCCAAACCATATAACGCGGCTTGCCACGCCAGAGAGAAATGAAATGACGCCGACTAATACAACTGCAATTGTCGATAAGCGGATATCATAATTGCGAATGTGTGATATTTCATGGCCCAATACGCCTTCAAGTTCTTCGCGATTCATCATGTCGAGCAACCCCTGAGTAACTGCGACGGCACTATGATCAGGATCACGACCTGTCGCAAAAGCATTGGGGCTTGGATCGTTAATAATGAAAACTCTTGGCATTGGAACTTGGCCGACCATCGCCATATCCTGAACGATGTGCCACAATTGTGGGTTGTCCTGCTCATGAATTTCTTGGGCATGATTAAGGCTCATGACCATATTTTCGGGATTGCGCATTACCAAGAAAAGATAGAGCAGACTAGCAACCAGAGCAATAATAATTCCGCTCCACGGCGAATTGCTGAAGAGATAGCCAAAGCCAGCACCAACTAAAGTTAAGATCACCACAAAAACAGCCATAACGACCACAGTTTTGCGCTTGTTACGGGCAATTTGCTGGTATAACATTTTTTAACCTCTAAAACTTAACCTTTGGAACTTCTTTTTCTGCAGCATCAGTTTGCAAGTAATCCACTTTAGTGAAGTGATGGATTTTCGCAATAATGTTGGATGGGAAAGTTAACAGCTTTTGATCATATTGAGCAGCAGTTGAATTATAAAGCTGACGGGAATAAGCAATTTTGTTTTCAGTATTAGTCAATTCTTCTTGCAGACTTAAGAAATTTTGGTTGGCCTTTAAATCAGGGTAGTTCTCTGATAAGGCAAAAATTGTCTTCAAGGAATCAGTTAATTGGTTAGAAACCTTCTGAATTTCCTCACGGTTGTCAGCAGGAATCTGCGTCAATTGGTTGCGCAATTGAACTACTTTTTCAAAAGTTTCGTTTTCGTGCTTAGCATAGCCTTTAACCGTTTCAACCAAGTTAGGAATTAAATCATTGCGCCGCTTAAGTTGAACGTCAATTTGACTCCAAGCCTCATCAGTATAAACCTTTGACTTTTGTAAGCCGTTATAAATAGCAATGTAGATTGCAATAAGCAAAACAATAATGATTAAAATAATCCACATTAATGGTGACATTGTAATTCCTCCATCTGTTAAATATTTAATATCTATTTTACCGAAAAAGCCTTTTTTTGGATACTAAAAAGACACCTTAATTGGCGTCTAAACTGAATTATTTAATTTTAAATTCTAAATATTAATAGCAAATAACCCACAATGGTTAGAATGATCAAACCAATGAATTGCATAATCGACCATTGATTAAAGAACTTGCTCTTGCTGACGGTGGCGTGTTGGTTGAAAGTCTTAATAACCAGCATGTTGGCCATTGAACCAATTGCAGAACCAAAACCACCAATGTTGGAACCCAAGAAAAGGGCTTGAGCATAAGTAGTAAACTTACCAACTAAGATAGTTGAAGGAACGTTGCTCATTACCTGACTTGAGATAATTGAGGTCAAGTAGGTTGAAGTCTCTGAGTAAACCATCATGTGAATAACGTTGACGCTTGCCGGAACTTGCTGAATATCACTGATGAAAATAAAGAAGCCAGTGAAGGTTAACAGCAGAGCATAGTCGATCTTGAGCATGATTCGCGGGTTGATCATCAAAGCCAAAATAATTGAAGCAATCATTGGAATGATAATTGGCACTATCCGGAATACGCCGAAGAAGAAGAAAATGAAAACGGAAGTAGTAATTAAAGTCAGACGCCAGTTGATTTCAATGCTTTCAGTCTTTTGAACAGGAATCTTTTCTTTGGGGATAAAGAAAAAGACAATTCCTAGAATAACTAATGAAATTAACAAGTAGGGTACAGACCAGGAGAAGAACTGGAGTGCACTTACGTTGTAGCGACTAACTAAAAAGATATTATGCGGGTTGCCCCACGGAGTAAAGGCAGCTCCGATATTGGCGCCCATTCCGATCAAGGTAACTGGTAAAATCTGTGGTAATTTGTATTTTTTAGTAATATTTAAATATAGTGGGATTAACGTTAAAGCTGTAATATCGTTCCCTAAAAACATACCTGCAATTACAGACAATAGGGTAAATAGGATATTTAGCTTTCGCGTATTGTCAGCGATGCTTGTTAGCTTGTACGCTAAAACGTCCAGAACGTGTAAGTAAGCATAAATCTGGATCAGCGTTAACATTGCGGCAACAGAAAATAAAGTGTGTGTATTGATATCCTCTAAACGTGGCCTAGCAAAAAAAAGGCTGACTACCGTGACGAAGACGGTAATCTGCAAAATTCTATCTTTAGCAATATTCTTTAAGACGGTCATAAAAGGTCCCCCCCTCATATTATAATCGTATAAAAACCCTAGCTACCATTTTGAGCCTTTTTGTTCAGGTTTGCAATATTTAATTCTTAAAAAATAAAAATAGTGTACCATTTTCTAGGCAAATAATTTGAGAGAAAGGACTGTTTCTTGCTATACTTTAGCAAGTAAGGCAAAAAGAAAGGTAGAGTGGTTTAAGATGAAGATCTCAATGAAGATAAAGCCTGAAGCACTGGCAATTATTAAAAAGAAGATGGATGATGACCATCAAATCGTTCTTCTATCATTAAATGACGGTTCAAATAAATATTCTAAAAAAGGCGGAACATGTACGATTGGTGATAGTTTCCAATTCGTCATTTTAGATAAGCGCGATCCGGAATATGATATTAAAATCGCCAATGATGCTGGACTAGACCTTTATACAGCTAAGCCTGAAACTACTTTTTTAGAAAACGGCTTAGTTGTTAACGCGCGCAATTCAACTTTGAGCTTATCATCTGATAGCGGAATTATTGATGGTGGCGTGACTGTCACTAAATTTGAAGGTAATAAAATCAGTAAAGATGATTTGCTTAACGGCGGTCAATGTTAATCAAAATCAAGAGTCTGGAGAATTCCAGACTCTTTTTAGTTTAGAATAGAAATCAGGTGGAGGAGACAGAGAGACAAATGAAAATATACAATGATTTGACAGGCTATTTTCGTGAATTTAAGCAGCATTGGCTAGGATATTTGATGTTGCTGTTAGGTCTGGACTTGTTTAATCAAATAATTGTCATTCCGTTATTTCGCTATGTGACGACATTTATTTTGCAGGCTAGTGCCATTCCAATTGTTTTTTATCAAAATATTGTCACGATTATTACGACTAATACCTTTGTCTTTATCATTCTGATCATAGAATTGCTGCTGCTGCTGATTGTCATTTATAGTCAGTTTGCGTTCATGTTGCTAGGAATAAGGGCGATTGCCAATAATGATTTTACTTTGAAAACTGTCTTTAAAAAGAGCTGGCAGTGCATCTTACGGATCAGACCTGGCTCACTCTTAGTCTTGCTGCTTTATTTCTTATTGGTTGTGCCTTTTGCTGACATTGTGTTCAGAACTCCGCTGCTTGCAAAAATTCAAATCCCTGAATTTATTATTGATTACATGACCAGAACTCCGCTTTTATTGACTATTCTGCTTGTTTTTTATGCGGTAGTTCTTGTTCTAGGAGTTCGACTATTATTAACGCTGCCATTGATGGTTTTTAAGCAGAAGAAAACAATTCAAGCAATGAAAAGCAGCTGGCAGTTGACCAAACACAAAAAATGGTGGCCACTGATTCTGCGTCTGCTTGTTTTGGCAGTGGTTACAACTCTTGCCATCGGCATTGCCTATGCTGCAATTTATGGCTTGCAGCTGCTGTGGGATCTATTGCCTGGGAAATATGCACCATTGACTTTTGCAATTATCAACCTTTCGCTGATTCAAATTATTAGTGAACTTGCCTTTGTTGCTTCAACGGTTATTGGTTTATCGATTATTTTTATACCATTAAAATTAGAAAAAAATGCTGCTGAAAAACAGAAAAGGTCATTTTCTAAATTGCTGATTAGCGCAACTTCTGTAGCAGCATTAATAATTATTGCCAGTGCCGGCGTTACTAATGCTATTTATTTAACCGGCGTGAATAGTAAAGCACCACTAATCATTTCTCACCGCGGCGTGAGTGATAAAAATGGCGTTCAAAATACAATTGCAGCCTTGAAAAAGACCTCTAAAGAAAAGCCGGATTTTGTAGAAATCGACCTGCATGAAACAAAAGACAAGGAATTAGTAGTTCTGCATGACGAAACCTTAGCCACTCTAACCGATGTTAATAAGATGCCAAGTGAATTAACCTTAAAGCAGCTGACGAAGCTGACAGCTAGAGAAGACGGGCATACAGCTAAAATTGCCAGCTTTGACCAATATTTGAAAGAAGCACAAAAACTGCATCAAAAATTGCTGATTGAAGTTAAAACGACGCCGAAGGACTCAAAAAAGATTTTGCAGCGGTTTAATCGTAAATATGGTGCAACGATTCTAAAAAATGGTTATCAAGTTCAGTCGCTGGATTATCGGGTCATTGAAGGTCTGCATCAAATAAACCCTAAGTTGGAAGTGCTATATATCCAGCCTTACAACTTTACTTATCCCCACAGTGTTGCTGACGGGTATTCGATGGAATATTCAACTTTGAATTCTGACTTTATCTGGCAGACCCATCTGCAGCATCATCCTGTTTATGCTTGGACTATCAATGATAAAGACCTGATGAAAAAGATGATGTATGACCAGGTTGATGGAATTATTACCGATAATGTGAAGATGGCAAAGCAGGCAATTAAAGAGTTCCAGGATACTTCCAGCTATGCTAATTGCATTTTGAATTATATAATTGTTGTTCACATGCCAAATGATCTTGAAGTCTAATTATAAAGAAAACTTGATCTAATGCTGGTTGCATGTTAAACTAAACTAGATTTTCGAAAATCTGAAAGGAAGTATAGCTATGCGTAAAGGTGAAAATTACAACACTGGTTGTGAACCAAACCAAAGACCTAAGAACAAGAGAAACGCTAAGAAGCGTGTTGCTCACGTAGCAGCCGTAGTTTCATTCTTGAACAAGGCCGCAAAAGACGAAAACAAGTAGTCTTTTTATAAATATTGAAATTAA
>NZ_ADNY01000061.1 GCF_000178475.1 Lactobacillus amylolyticus DSM 11664
TTCGCTTTTTTGTGTTATGCCACATATTTAAACATGGACGCTCAAGATAAAGCAGAAAATTAATTCATTATTTTAAGATCATATAATAGCAATTGTATTTGCGCCAATTTTTATGTATTGTAATAAACAGAGAGAACGATAAATTTTAAAGCGAAGGAAAATTTGTTTTGAAAATCAATTTAAAAGACTTAACTGAAAAAATCGAAAATCAAGACTATATTCAAGATTTTGAAACCGTAAAATACGCCCAAGTAAGCAAATCCAAGAAAAAGCTGACAGAATATGCCACTAAGATGGTGAAAGAAGTTGCTGCCGCATTAAAGCATAATTCTTTGGTGCAAACGCAGCTGGCCATCGATGGTCAGCGGCCAGTTACTTTTGCTTTGGAAACTAACATCATCAACTTGCCTTACAGCAATTACAAGAAGATTTCCAGCTTCTTTGAAGAAGATCAAGAATATCCGCTCTATGTTTACTTCGAAACCCGTTCGGAATACATCAACGTTTCCGGCTTCAGAATCGACCAATTGGCTACAGAAGAGGAGATTAACGGGGATGCGGATGCCGTGATTGCAAAATTGGTTGATGCCATGACAGAAAAACTAAAGCAAGTACGCGAATACGAAAAGCCGGCTCCAGTTAAAAAGAGCACGGCTAAGACCACGACCAATAAGAAAAAGACAACCACGCGCAAGAAAAAGAGCAGCAAATAGCCGATACAAAAAGGGCTGATCATTTGGTCAGCCCTTTTTGTTTGGCAAAATTAACTAATCTTGCTTTTTATGCAAAATGAACAAAAAGCGAGGAGAAAGAACGAACAATACCTCCCCATCTATTGATGAGGGGATGCATTCGGTCTTGCTCCTTCTTTTTTATTTCTTCAATTTAATGGTATAATAATTATGTCGATACAGACAAATATATCAACAGTTGGGACGATAATCAATGGTTAAAGAATATCATACTTCTTCCAGCGTTTCTATCTTGATCTATCACTTGGTTTGGGTAACCAAATACCGCAATAAAGCCTTAGATCACGAAACCAGACGAATGCTGGATCGGAAGATCAGAGAAATACTTGAAGAAAACTCCTGCAAGGCGGAAGCCTTAACGGTCATGCCAAATCACGTTCATTTGGAAGTGGCCATGCCACCGTGGATGTCGGTTACAGTTTTAATCAAAAAGCTGAAAGGAACGACCGCTCGCTGGCTGTTCAAGCAAAAGCCGGAGCTAAGAGAGCAGTTCTATCATCATCACCTATGGTCGCCATCCTATTTTGCACGCACCGTAGGCAACTGTTCGGAAGAAACAATCAAGCACTACGTAGAAACGCAATGGGAGCGTCCGTATAAGTAGCTAAGGCAAAGGAAGTGAAAGCAATGCGCCAGCAAAGCCAGCAGAAGGAAAATGAAGTCAAATTTGGCATTAACAGTGTCCGTGTTTATCCTACGGATGAGCAGAAGGTCTATTTTGTCAATCTTTTTGGTGCTAACCGCTGGTTCTGGAATCAGATTAAAGACATGACGGATAAGCGCTATAAAAATAATCCCCAGCTTTCTTTTCCTTCCGTTTCTTCATTAAAGCGCCTCTTGCCCCGTCTAAAGCAGGAACAGGAATGGCTCAAAGAAATCGACTCGACTTCTTTGCAGGCTACGGCAGAATACTACTGCAATGCGCAGGAAGCCTTCTTTAAGCAGAAGCCTAAAGGCAGGAAACCGCCTAAATTCAAATCACGTCACTATTACATGCAAAGCGCTACGATTAAAAACGTGCATTACCGCTATAAGCTTAAGAAGGATAATACGTTGCACGAAGGCGATCAGATTCATGTAGTTGATCCGCACACTTTGCAGGTTGGCAAGAAGCTTTCGCTGCATACCAGCTCTTTGAAATGCTTAAAGGGCTGTACGATTAAGCGGATGATGATTAAGTATCGCCAAGACTTAGACCGTTTCTATTTAAGCTTTACCGTGGTTAAGCAGAAAAAAGACCTGCCTAAGTATGCGGAAAAGATAAAGAAAACCGGCAAGGCGGTCGGCATTGATGTGGGCTTAGGCAAGGAATGGCTGGTCACCAGCGATAAGCACCGTTGGAGCGTGCCCGATACTTTTGCTCTTGAGAGACAAAAGAACAAGGTACAGAGCCACTTTGACCGCAACCGCAGTGCGATTGAAAAACGAGTAGCACGTTTCAACCATGAGCATAAAGAAACCAAGAGTGAAAAGTATGATTTTCAGAATTGGCAGAAGCTCCGCAAGACTAAGAGCAAGTATCAGCTAAAAATAGCCAATAAACGCTATGATTACCTGCAAAAAGTTACTACTTGGCTGGTTAAGCATTACGATGTCATTGCCATTGAGGATTTGAAAACCAAGAACCTCATGCGCAATCACAAGCTTGCTCACAACATAGCCAATGCAGGCTGGAGAATGTTCAGACAGATGCTTGAATACAAGTGTGAGTGGTACGGTAAAAAGCTGATTGTCGTAGCACCGCAGTATACCAGCCGTATCTGCTGTGAATGCGGTAAAAAGAATCCAGCGTTCAATCATATGAAAACAAGGGACTGGCTGGCAGTGCGCCAGTGGGAGTGTCCGTTTTGTCACGCACAGCATGACAGAGACGTTAACGCTTCAAGAAACATTCTCAAACGTGCCCTAGCATAAAAATAAAATACAGGTATGGACCGTACCTTGCTAAAATAGGCAGACCGCTACTTTCGTGCAGGCATTGAAAAACTGTTGTCGTGCAACCAAGTTGCCCACGTTTTTAGAAACGGAGAAAGCAAGTCATAGCTGTTCGCAGAATCTCTTGTGTAAAGAGACCACCCATCTATTGATGGGTGGAAGGTCATTGTATTTAGTTAAAGCGTTGCGGTCGGCGTAGTAGAAGAAGTCTTCAAAGTCGGCACTCTTGATCAAGCCTTGCTGCATGATGCTGCTGATGCTGTCCTCGTCTTCTGGATATGGCGTAGGGAAGCCCAGGATACATTGCGTTGAAAGAAGTAGCCCGGATTGCCAGCTTGGTTAATTCGGTCGTTCTGACCAGCTTGCCTTCGCCGAACAAATGCAGCGGAGCATAGAAGCCAGAGTGGTAAATCGCCATTTCCATGAAGGAAAGCGAAATCTTTAAATCTTGGTAAGAAGGAGTAATCAAAATATACTTCTCTTTCATTTCATGTTGCGGAAAATCGTCGCTGATTTCATGTGCGACCAAGCCTGTCTTGACGACAAATTTTTTCATTTGGTCGGTTATTGAATAAAATGCTATTGCTGCCATGGTTTTGCTTAATTATTCCTATATTTCATCACTATTTTGGTATAATCGTTAAGCACTTTCAAATATGTAACCCTATTCAAAAAAATTTTTTTACAATATAATAGTCTTAACTAGGAGGAACTATTAATGATTAGCTGGAACTTACTTGGAATCCTTATTTGGGTCATCATCATTTTATATTTGGTTTTCATTATTCAAAACATCAGGCAGCGCCGCATCAAGATGATTATTAAAGAGCATAAGCGCTTCAGCTGGCCGAACATCTTGCTGGACGCAGTTGAAATCATCATTTTCCTGGCCGCCGGTACCTGGATGCTCAGTGAGTGCTTTTTTGATAATCCGAATTTGGAAGACAAGAGCCGGATCACCAGCACGGTGAAGTATGAACCGCTGATTATGAGTACGGGCGGAACCGGAAATTCCAGCTATGTTACGATTAATTCGGCTAAGAAAAAAGTTGGTTCGCAAACTTATACTTTTTACCGGTCAGGCACGAAGACGACGGTATCAAGCGACTACGCCTCCGTTTCTTATGGCAAGCAGCCAGTCAGCGTTAGCTCGGAGCGAATTCCATATGTGAAGAAGGAATTGTCTGAGATGGACAAAAAGTATCAGCGTGCTTACGTTGCCATCTACACGGCCCGTTACAAGAAAAACTGGCAGAACGGAATTGGCCTCCATGCCGGCAGGATTGCTACGCAATATTATTTGATCAGAATTCCGGATGCAAGTTTTATCAAGCAAAAATAAATTAGCACAAAAAAGCGAGGATTATTCCTCGCTTTTTTTGATTTGAACCAATAAATTTCCTTCAACAAAGCCTAGAATCAGGCTCGCTGTTAAGAAGTCCATCACGTTGCCGGATGAATATGCAGCCGCCAGCATGAAGACAATGGCAGCTAATAATGAAGAAATCAGGTAGCTGTGCACGCGCTTATCCGTCAGCCATTTGAAGGCGCCATAGAGCAGGATAACGACGTATGGTCCCACAAACAGCAGCATGCCGGCCCAACCTAGTGAATAAACTTGGGAGATGAAGTCCCGCTCCAGGTTGAAGATGTTGTTTTGCCGCATGTAGGAGATGCCGAAGACTTTGTCTAGCCGGTTGTTGTTGGTTTTAACAACCTGGTTGAGCATCATCTGTTCCAGGTGTCGGTTCTGCATCCGCAATTCGCCGTTTTCGCGCATAATGCCGAGCCAGAATTCCGGATCATATTGATAAGGATAGCTCTTGAAGACGAACTTTTTGTTTAGGGCATAGGCTTTGTAATTCTTCTTGATGAAACTACGCAGGAAGGCCTCGCGTTTGGCACCGGTTGGGTATTTTGCCAAGCCCGCCTTTAATTCGGCCTTTTCTTGAGTTAAATCATGGTCGGACTGCTGCGCTAATTGGATTTCATAATTGTAGCGCTGGATCGCTGGGCCAAAGGGCAGAATGACCAGGGAGGTGATTTCGATCAGAATCGCGGTGATCAAAGCCTTGCCGCTGGACTTGATATTTTTAAAAGCATAGCGGTGAAGCAGATAAAGCAGAATTCCAATGCCGATTCCGCATAAAAGCCCGATGGCTGCGACCTTGGCCCCGAGTTCGATCATGGCCAAGGCTTGGACACTGATCAAGCCCGCCGTTTTCCAATTGAAATTGCTGAAAAGGTAGTAGAGCATCAGCGGCAGAAGCATGAACAAGACTGCAGCAACCATGTTGGTGAAGTTGAAGAAACCCTTTGAGGCCATGTGGGAGTAGCCGATGTTGGGGTTGACGAACCATTCAAAAATGTTGGCGGAGATGAAGCCCGTCTCATATGACCGCAGCGAGATTACGAACAGGTTGCTGATCACGATCGTGCCGGAAAAAAGCCCGGACAGCCATTCAATGACCAGGCACAGGTCGTGCTTGTCGAATTCAACCTGCCGCGTGAAGTAAATGATCATTAGCGGCAAGATCATTCTGATTAAATAGAAGATTTCGCCGAACATGGAGTAGCCGTAGTCATTTGGGTTGACGCTGGTAAAAGTGCGCACGTGCCACAGATGCAGCACGGAATAGATAACCAGCAGCACCAGGTAGGCGATCAGCCATTTATCGCGGCCCAATTTTTGCCAGTTTTGCTTTTGACTGAAAAACATGCAGAAGATGGCGAAAACGGCCAGGATTCTGATGATCGTCGGCAAGGTGAAGGGCAGAAGGTCGGCCAGCTTGCCGTGGTAGAACCAGTACAGATCCAAAAACGGCTGGATCAGGATGAAGTAGAAGATAATTTTTTTCGTTTTTTCTTTCATTAATGAACTCCTCGTAAAAATACTAGGCTCATTTTAGGCAAAAAAAGAACAGGGATGCAAGACCCCTGCCACTGTTTTTGCTAATAATTATTTTTTGTCCTTTGAAGCAGGCTTCTTAGTATCCTTCTTGGCTACTTTTTCAACCTTGACTTCATTAATTAAAGCAGTCTTGCTGTTCTTAACAGCACGAGCAGCTTTTAAGTTCTTAAAGTTAACGACGATCTTATTGTTCAAATCGCTGACTGCAGTTTCATCAATGGGATCATAAGAAGTGATAGCTAAAAGAGCGGAATTTTCGTAAATCTTTTCAACCTTACCTTGGAAAGGCTTCTTAAGTTCTTCTTCGGACTTGCCAGTAACGATAGCTCCAACCTTCACATTGGCTTTTTTCATTTAAGAGACTTCCTTCCTATACATATTCTTACATAAGAATAATACTCTTCTTTTTTACAATAGTAGAATGTTATTATAAAAAGACAAAGTTTACAAGGAAAAGAAACAAATGAAGAAAATTATTTTAATTGCGGGTCCGTCCGGCGCGGGCAAGACCACGATTTCCAACTATCTGAAGCGAAAATTTGGCATTCCTCGCGTTGTCACCCATACCACCCGGCCCAAGCGTCCAGGCGAAGAAAATAAGGTGGATTATTACTTTGAAGATGATGCCAGCTTTGCCCAGTTGCACTTTTTTGAACATGTAAAATATGGCAAATATCAGTATGGCTCAAGCAAGGAAGCATTGCACAAAGCTTGGCAGAGCAATGATTTAGTGTCTTTAATCGTTGAAATAAATGGCGTCAAGTCTTATGTTACGCAGCTGAAAAATCAGGTTTATTTCTTATATGTTACAACCTCGTCAAAAGATGAGTTGAAAGAGCGGCTCATTCGGCGCGGCGACAGCCTTGAGAGCGTTAAAGAGCGCTTGAGCGGCGAAGAGTTGAATGAATTGCCGGATGATTTAAAACCATATGCCCACATCTTAATAAACGATACTTGGGCCAAAACAGCAGAGCAGCTCGATGGCTTAATAGCAAGCTTTATGCATTCTTAGTTACAAAACATTACACAAAATAAAAGCATTTAAATTTTTTCTTAACGCGTTGGTATTTTTTTTGACATATTCATGTAACATTCACCATGTAATATATAAACCGTCGAGTAATTAAGGTCTAAAAAGATCAAATTTATCAATTCGTTAAGGAGAAAATTAATTTTGAAACGTAGTTTAGTAAAGTTCGCAGCAGTTTTATCAGTATTTTTCGCGGGTACCTCATTCATCAATGTCCCATCAGTTAGCCACGCTCAAGAAGTTCAAGCCGCTACTGTTACCCAGGAGCGTAAGGCAGTTGTTTCTCTTGCTAAGAAGCAAGTCGGCAAAGCTTACGTTTACGGTGCAACCGGTCCTTACAGCTTTGACTGCTCAGGTTTGGCATTATACGTTTACAAGAATGCTGTTAATGTAACTTTACCAAGAACTACTTACGGTCAAGTAACCAAGGGTACTCGCGTATCTTTGAGCAACCTTGAACCAGGCGACTTGTTATTCTGGGGCTCAGCTTCAGCACCTTACCACGTAGGTATTTACATCGGTAACGGTCAATATATTCACGCAGCAGCTCCAGGTCAAGGCGTTATCAAGGCTACCTTGAGTTCATACTTCTACCCATCAGCTGCAAAGCGTGTTTTGAAATAATAATGTTAAAAAATTAATTATCTCATCATGTAAAAAAGAACCATGAAGCAATAGGCTTCAGGGCTCTTTTTTACGCTCCGGTATCACTTTTGAAACATTTTTTACGTATTGAATGAACCACATACAGCGGATAAAAAGGGAGACTCAAGGTCAATGGATTTTGGCTAAGTACACTGTTAAAGCAAGCAGTGCTTCATCAACTAAGACTGCTACCGTAACTGCCAAGAAGAAGACTACAAAGAAGTCATCTCAAGCTACTGGCAATGCCGCAGCTGTTGTTGCTTTGGCCAATTTTGAAGCAGGCAAGAGCTATGTTTGGGGCGCAACTGGTCCTAACAGCTTTGATTGTTCTGGTTTAACCCAATACGTTTATGAAAAAGCAGCAGGCATCAACATTACCCGTACTACCCATCAACCACTAGACATATCCTTAGTTAATCAACAGAAATATAAAGGAAAAGAGCTTGAGATAATTTCTCAGGTTCTTTTTTTGCATTTGAAATAAAAGGCCGAAGTAGCTACAATTGGTATTGTATCTATATATAAGATGGCAGTGATGCCATTTTTCGCTACCAAAGAGGACAAAAAATGAAGCATAGATTATTAAAGCTGGGAGCAGCAACAGCAATTTCTGTTACTGGTCTTGGGACATTTTCCTCATTGAAACCGGTCGCTGCTTCTACTTTCAAAACAGCGATTAAGCGGGTTAAGATCTCTTATTTGCCGGGTAAAGGCGTTAAGATCTGGACCTCCTACAATTCAGGCTGTTTCTTAGGCTACCAAGCTAAGGACGGTACCGAATGGAATGTTGTTAAGACTGCCGTTGATAAGAAGGGCAATCTTTGGTATATGGTGGGCGATGACGAATGGATCCAGGCACGTTACACAGTCGACGTGGATTCTAGTTCCAGCACCACTACGACCAGCAAGAAGACGACGAAAAAGAGCAGCAAGAAGGCCGCTTCTGTTAAGAAGGCAGCGGCGATTGTTTCTAAGACTGCAAAGAAGACTAGCAAAACGACTAAGACTACAAAAACTGCAAAAGCCAGCAGCCAGGTACCAACCAGCGCTGCTTCGACAATTGTCAGTTTGGCTAATCAAGAAGTTGGCAAGACTTATGTTTGGGGCGGAGTTGGTCCTGACAGCTTTGACTGTTCCGGCCTTGTCCAATATGTTTATGCGAAAGCTGGCGTGAACTTGCCGAGAACGACTTATGATCAGGTCAAAGTGGGAACAACGGTTTCAATGAGCAATTTGCAGGCCGGCGACTTGATCTTCTGGGGTTCAACAACAGCTCCATACCACGTCGCTATTTATGTTGGCAATAACCAATACGTTGATGCGGCTACGCCAGATCAAGGGGTAGTGCTGCAGACGCTTAGTTCATACTATTACCCATCGATTGCTAAGCGGGTATTGTAGAGATAAAAATAATCCACAGGCATTAGCTTGTGGATTATTTTTTCTTGCTTGCAGCTTTCTTCGTCTTTTTAGTCACCTTTTTGCTGGTTTTCTTCGTGGACTTCTTTGAAGTCGTCTTCAGTGTGCTCTTTTCTCTGAACAATCTGAAGCTGTAAGTGTAAATGCTGCCGATTTGTACTTTGTACTTATGCGTGTTGACGATCTTCATGGACGCACTCGGCTTGAAGGTAATTGCGGCGCTGTAGTCGGTACCATAGTTGCGGACGCTTGTAGCCGATGAGGCCGTGAGCACGCAGCGAAGTTTGAGCTGATTGTGTATAAGTTAGTCTGCGTATAGTTGGTGGTGTCCAGCTGATGGTAGGCAGCTTGGAAAGCTTTGACTTTTTTAGCTTCTGACGAACTGTAATTTGCTGCTTGGACTTCGGTAGGAGCGCTAATAATAGCGACACCGGAAGAAGCAAGGAGCACACTGGCAGTTAGAGTAAGAAAGAAACGTCTGATTTTCATGTGAGGCCTCTTGTATAGCAAGAATCTATCAAGTTATTTGTTACCTTTATTATAGCAAAAAATAGATCATCCTTGATGTTAAGGATGATCTATTTGATTTATTAAACTAAAAATTCCTTAAAGCGATTCTGATCCGCCGGAGCAATATTCGCCGTCACATACACACCATCGTCGCGATAATCTTCATCTTGCACCTGCGCATGCTCATGCAAATACGCAAGAAGCTTGCCATCTGCGAGCGGCAACTTTAAATTAAATTTATCGTAATTGCTGAAGACGCGCTTGACGATTAGATTTGCCAATAATTTGATTGAGCGTTCATCAATTGCGGAATAAAGAATGTCATCGCCTTCGATTTGCGGATAATTGCGGTCCGTCTTATCAGCTTTGTTGTAGGCGGTGATGGTTGGAATATCTTTAACGCCTATTTCCCCTAAAACTTGTTGCGTTGTCCGCACCATTTGAATCATGTTCGGGTCGGATGCATCAACCACGTTGACCAACAGATCGGCGTCTTTAGCTTCTTGCAAGGTTGCCTTGAATGATTCGACTAAGTTATGCGGCAATTTCGAAATAAAGCCAACCGTGTCCGACAGAATAAAACTGAAATTATCCTTCATGTCGATCCGGCGCACGCTGGTGTCAAGCGTCGCGAAGAGCATGTTCTTTACGAAAACCTGCTTGTTGGCACCTTCGTCGCTGAACGCCTTCAGCAGTCCGTTCATCGTGGTGGATTTGCCGGCGTTGGTGTAGCCGACTAAGGCTACTTTAGGGATGCAGCTCTGGTTGCGCCGACTAGCCTTAATCTCTTCTTGACTAGCGACCGCCTTTAGTTCCTTCTTGATTGCGGAAATTTGTTGGCCGATTGTTCGGCGATTCATTTCAAGTTTTGATTCACCAGCACCACGGTTGGCGAAGCCACCGCCACGCTGCTGGTCCAAGTTGTTCTCTGAAGGGTGCAAGCGCGGCAATTCATATTGTAAGCGTGCAAGTTGCACCTGCAATTTAGCTTGCTTGGTGCGGGCACGGTTTGAGAAAATCTCAAGAATAAGTTCTGTTCGGTCGACTACGCGCAGCTTCGTGAGCTTCTCCAGATTCCGGATCTGGACGGGCGTGAGCTCGTCGTTTAAGACCAGCACTTTGGCTTTCAAGCCATGTGCCATTGCCTTAATCTCATTGATCTTGCCGAGACCGAAGTAAGTTCCGGCCACGATGTTCTCCGCGTTTTGTCTTGCTTGCCCCACGACTTCCATATTGTTGGCTTCCGTTAGGTTGGCCAATTCCGTCATGTAATACTCGAAGTTAGGGTCATTGAGGTTTACCCCAGCGATAAATGCTTTTGTCTTTTTGGGTTGATTATCAATCATTTAGTCACCCACCTTTTTTATCTAAATTATAATTATATTCTATTACATAGGCTATATAATAGGCAGAAAAAGACTTCTTTTTTTATTAAAAATCCTGTGAAAAGGCTTCAATAGCTAGTCAATTGACAGGGATGGTTATATAATTAAGAAAATTGAAAAACAAAGTTTTATAAAAGGGATAATAGAATAAATATGGCAGAAGAGAAAAAACGAGAAGATATCCAACAACAGCATAAGCATCATTACCACCATCACAGACATCACCACCGCAAGTTTTGGCGCGTGTTCTGGATCGTGATCGGCCTTGTGGTCGTTGTTGGACTTTTTGTTGCCGGAATGGCATACAAAAATGTTCGTGACGCGACTAACAACATGTATACGCCGGTCGATAAGAACACGGCAAGCAACAAGGGTAGAACTTTGGACAATCTGCTTGCCAAGAAGCAGCCAATTAATATTTTGCTCTTGGGTACCGATACCGGTGCGATGGGACGTAAGTGGAAAGGTCGGACCGATACCATTATGATGATGGCCATTAATCCTAAGACTGAATCAACCACGATTATGAGTATTCCGCGTGACTCCAACGCGATCTTCCCTGATTACCCACAATATGGCGTAACCAAGATCAACTCCGCTTACACGCTTGGCGGCGTTAGCGAAACTATCAAGACGCTAGACAAATACTACAGCGTGCCAATTGATGGCTATATCATGATTAACATGGGTGGCTTGGTGAAGGCCATTGATCAAATTGGCGGTATTGATGTTACTTCACCACTAACATTCAACAATATGGGCTATTCCTTCGTTAAGGGTAAGACTTACCATATGAATGGTAAGAAGGCATTAGCCTTTTGTCAGTTGCGTCATGGTGACCCTAACCAAGACTATGGTCGTCAGCAACGTGACCGGTTGGTAGTGATGGCCCTTCTTAAGAAGTCAATTTCCCCTTCAACTTTGCTTAATACGAAGTTCTTGAATTCAATTTCAAGTGAAATGCAAACTGACTTGACGATGAGCCAAATGTACAAGATCGGGAGGGATTACCGTAAGGCTACCGATAATTTGGTTCAAGATCACGCACAAGGTACAAGCAAGATGACTAATAATCCGAAATTTGGCCCAATGGAAATTGAGGTTATCAGTCGAGCCGAACGCCAACGCGTATCTAATAAGTTGAGAAAGGCGCTTGGCTTGCCAACCGTAACTGTTAAGAAGAACAGTGCAAGCTATGTAATGAGAAATAATTAAGGATTAGATGGATGGACAATCAAAACAAAAATACAGATTCACAAACAATTGATTTAACGCATTTGCTTCAAATTTGCCGCAAGCATATTTGGGCTTTGATTCTTTGGAGCGTTGGTTTGGCCTTCTTGGGCTGGGCCGTTTCTAGCTTTATTATTTCACCTAAGTATTCAGCTAGTGCTCAGCTGCTGGTTAACCAAAAAAATAAAACAGATCCCAATACCGCTTATGTGACCCAGCAGGCCAACATGCAATTGGTTACTACCTATAAGGATATTGCCACTAGTCATGTTGTCTTGACTGATGCGTCAAAACGCTTGGCCAACCCAGTCAAAGTTGTTAAAAAAGCACAACCAGCAAATATAAAACTAAAGCAAATGGCACAAGAGTTTTAGTTAAGAAGGCCCAACCGGCTGTCATCGAAAGATCAGGCAAGTCTTACAGCATTTCAGCTGGTGAATTGGCCGGCAGTATTTCTGTAACAACCCAACAACAATCACAGGTCTTTGCTATTAATGCAACCGCTAATACGCCTGAAAAGGCAAAGGTAGAAGCTAACGCGGTAGCTGAGGCTTTCAAGGCACAAATTCCTAAGATTATGAACGTCAACAATGTTACGATTGTTGCCCCAGCCACTAATGGTAAACAAACTTCACCTAACGTTAAACTCTTTACCTTAGCTGGCTTTGTTATTGGATTAATTTTGAGTTTTGCCATTGTCTTGATCAAGGAAATGTCTAATACCACTGTTCGGGATGATGACTACTTAACTGAGACATTAGGCTTAACTAACTTAGGTCAAATTGCCCACTTCCACGTTGCTTCATCATTCAAGATTAACAGCGGCAGAAAGAGCAATAAGAGACGTCGGGTTTAATGAAAGGAAACGCAAATGGCTTTATTTAGAAAAAAACGTGGTACTAATGAGACCATGAAAAAAGGTGCTCAATTGATCACTGTCGCGGATCCTAAGAGTCCGGTGTCAGAACAAATTAGAATCGTTAGAACTAACATCAACTTCATGGCGGTTGACCATGATATTAAAACAATGGCTTTTACTTCAGCCAACATCAGCGAAGGTAAGTCAACGGTAACTGTTAATGTTGCTGTTACTTATGCTCAAGCTGGACGCAAAACCTTGTTAATCGATGGAGACCTTCGTCGGCCAACCTTGCACTCAACTTTTAATATGAGCAATCAACGTGGTTTGACTTCAGTTTTGACTTCTGATGCCAAAGAAATTGATCTGGATGATGTGATTCAAGACAGCGGCGTTGATAACTTGTCAATTCTTACCTCAGGTCCGATTCCACCTAACCCAGCTGAATTAATTGGGTCCAAGCGGATGCAAACCTTCATTGAATTGGTCCGTGATCACTATGATGTTGTCATCATTGACTTGGCTCCGGTATTGGCAGTTTCCGATACACAAGAACTTGCTAGTCACCTTGATGGCGTTGTTTTGGTTGTTCGCCAAGGTGTCACTAAAAAAGCAGCTATTAAACGTTCTGTTGAAATGCTTAAGTTTGCTAAGGTACGTATTTTAGGCTATGTGATGAATGATATTTCTTCGTCCAACGCTGGTTATGGCTATGGTTACGGCTACGGATATGGCTATGGCTATGGTTACGGTGAAGAAAAAAAGAAGAGTTTCTGGGATAGATTCAGATCATAATGACTTTAGTTGATATTCACTGTCATATCTTGCCAGGAATTGATGATGGTTCCAAAGATTGGAAGACCTCATTGAAGTTGGCAAGGGATGCAGTTAAAGATGGCGTTACCCACGCGGTATGTACGCCACATACCTTAAATGGAAGATATTTAAATCATAAAGAAGATGTCATTAAGTTAACTGACGAATATCAGGAGCGACTTAAGGAAGCGGGAATTCCGTTAACGGTCTTCCCAGGACAAGAGGTTAGAATTTCGGGTGATTTGCCCCAAGCTCTAGAAGATGATGCCATCCTCTTCTTAGATGAAGATGGCAGATACATGTTATTGGAATTTCCAAGTGATGATGTTCCGACTTATTCGCAAGATATGATCTTCAAGGTAATGCAAAGAGGGATTACGCCGATTATTGTTCACCCGGAAAGAAATAATCGGATCTTGAAGAAACCGACGATCTTGCAGGACTTGATTGAACAGGGATGCCTAGTTCAAATTACGGCAAGTTCATATGTCGGAACTTTCGGTAAAGATATAGAGGAAATGAGCCGAAAATTCATTGAAGCAGGACAATGTGCTTGTTTTGCTTCGGATGCGCATGATTTGCCAAAGAGACAATATGAATATAGCGAAGCACTGGAAAAATTGAGCAACGAATTTGGGAGTGAAAGAGCTCAAGAATTTCGTGATAACGCGCAAGCGATTGTCAATGGCGATGACGTGCAACTCGACTGGCGACCATTAAAGAAAAAGAAGAAGTTTTGGTTGTTTTAAACTGATATAGATTTGAGTAGAAGCATTATTCTTATGATGGAGAGTAGAATGAATGAAACAGAAGAAAATGCAAAAGAAATTGCTAACCATCATGTTTATCATTTTTTCAAGAGAGTGACAGATATAGTGATAAGTGCAATTGCTTTGATAGTGCTATCTCCGTTAATCTTAATTTTAGCAATTATCGTTTTTGCACAAGATGGGCATAGTCCGTTTTATCGACAAGTTAGAATTGGGCTACATGGTAAACCATTCAGAATGTATAAATTTCGCTCAATGATCTACAATGCAGATAAAATTTTAAAAAAAGATCCTAAATTATACAAAAAATACGTTGATAATGGATTTAAACTTCCAGAAGGTGAAGATCCTAGAATTACTAAGATTGGGGCCTTCTTAAGAAAAACTTCTTTGGATGAAATTCCACAGTTTTTGAATGTTTTAATTGGTGAAATGAGCTTGGTAGGACCACGACCAATAGTAAAAAAAGAATTGGTGGAATATGGTGATCGGTTAGAAGAATTCTTATCAGTAAAACCAGGTGCTCTAGGTTTATGGCAAGCTACTGGTAGATCAAATATTGGTTATCCTGAGCGTTGTGATGTTGAGTTGCAATATGTTGAAAATGCTTCGTATTGGTATGATATAAAAATTTTCTGTGCTTGTTGTATAAGTATTTTAAAGAAAGATGGAGCTTTTTAAAATAAGAAAGGTTGCGTGTTTAAAATTAAAACTGTAATTATGGTTGCTGCTCATAAGAAGTTTCCTATGCCACACTCAGAGGGATATTTACCAGTTTTAGTAGGTGCGGCTAAAAATTATAAGCCCGGCATTAAATATCAAAGAGACGACGAAGGAGAAAATATCTCTTCTAAAAATCCAAACTATAATGAATTGACGGCAGTTTATTGGGCTTGGAAAAATTTGAAGGATGTAGACGCAATTGGTCTTGTTCACTATCGTCGTCTC
>NZ_ADNY01000060.1 GCF_000178475.1 Lactobacillus amylolyticus DSM 11664
CCTTGTCAAAGAAGTGAGCCTTGTTAACATCGAAGCCCATTCTTACCACATCTCCCGGCTTATGATAGTCACGAGCGTTAACGATGGCTACAAATTCAGTGCCGTCAACTTTTTGGTAAAGCTGAATTGTTGAACCTAAAAGCTCAGAAACAACAACTTGTGATTTCACAACGTCATTCGGCCAAGTTTCCAAGAAGGCTTCTTCTGAGTGGATGTCTTCTGGACGAATGCCAAAGACAACATCCTTGTCCGCATAGCCCTTTTCTTCAAGAATCTTTGCCTTGCCTTCTGGAACCTCGATGTCAAGACCCTTGCCATCTGAAATTCTTTGGTCCTTGTAGTGAACGTTGAAGAAGTTCATTTGCGGTGAACCAATGAATCCGGCTACGAATTGATTGACTGGGTGGTTGTATACCTCCAGCGGCGTGCCGATCTGTTCTACCTTGCCGACTGACATAACGACAACTCTGTCGGCCAAAGTCATGGCTTCAGTCTGGTCGTGCGTTACATAGATGGTGGTGGTGCCAAGTCTTTGGTGCAGCTTGGCAATTTCAGCACGCATGGACACACGAAGCTTGGCATCCAGGTTTGACAGTGGCTCGTCCATCAGGAAGATCGGCGCATCACGCACGATCGCACGTCCTAAGGCTACACGCTGACGCTGACCACCTGAAAGGGCTGCCGGCTTCTTGTCAAGATAGTCGTTCAAGCCCAGGATGTCGGCTGCGTGGTGAACACGCTTGTCGATGTCTTCCTTCTTGTAGTGGCGCAGCTTCAAGCTG
>NZ_ADNY01000059.1 GCF_000178475.1 Lactobacillus amylolyticus DSM 11664
GATAGATTTATTCGTTTTGGCTACGATTGGTTCGAAAACTTATGCAAAAAGCACGGAACTGAAATAATTGTTTTGAATAATATCGACACTAGTCCAGATAAAGAACTAGTTAATGATCTTATTAGCATAATTCATGTGTTTTCATGCAGACTATATGGCTTAAGAAAATACAAGAAAAAGATTAGAAGTGAGTACTTAAATGACGATCAAGACACAAGTAGTGAAGCTAAAAGTTAATAAGACCATGCAAAAGCAGCTTGATGCTTTGTGCGACTATCGGCGATACTGCTGGAATAAAGGCTTAGAAACTTGGCAATTAATGTATGAAGCTCATACACTAAACAAAAAAGATAATCCCAGTCCTAACGAATGCAGAGTCCGTGATGAACTAGTTGCAAATAAAGCCGACTGGCAATATGATTTGTCTGCCAGATGTTTACAATTAGCGATTAAAGACTTAGCTAATGCTTGGAAGAACTTCTTTGATAAGTCACAACCTGATTGGGGAATACCTAGTTTTAAATCAAAGAAAGCTCCCAGACAAGGCTTTAAAACTGATAGGGCTAAGATTGTTAATGGCAGGCTTCGCCTTGACCGCCCAAGAAGCATTTCAAAAGACTCTTGGCATGACCTATCAAGCTATGAAGTTTTAAAGATGAGTGAAGTCAAAGTAGTAAGTATCTTCAAAGAAAAAGGAGCTTATTATGCGGCTTTGCCTTATGAAGAAGAGATTTCAAGTAAGGCTAAAACTTATCAAAAGACAGCAGTTGATGTCAATGTGGGTCACTTTGATTACACAGATGGCAAAATTAATGTTTTGCCTGCTAAATTGCAAAAGCTTTATAAGCGTATTAAGCATTATCAAAGAATGCTGGCACGTAAAAGAGAAGTTAACGGTAAGTTAGCTACAAAATCAAATAATTACTTTGCAGTGAGAACCAAATTGCAAAGAGATTATCGCAAGGTAGCTAATATCCAAAATGATCTTTTGCAGCAGTTCACTACTAAGCTTGTAGATAATTACGACCAAATTGTAATTGAAGACTTAGCAGTAAAGCAAATGATGATGACCCATGTAGCTTCCAAAGGAATGCAGAGATCGCTGTTTAGTAGATTTAGGCAGATATTAACTTATAAGTGTAATTGGTATGGCAAAGAATTGATCTTGGCTGATAAAACATACCCATCAACTCAAAGATGTGCTGCGTGCGGTTATGTCAAAAAAGGCGATGAAAAGATCACTTTGCAGGGCAATAAAAAGCATGGTACCAAACATAATGAGTATATCTGTTATGAGTGTGGCTACAAGAATGATCGAGATGAAAATGCGGTTTTAAATCTTTTAGCTTTGGCAAAATAAAAAAGATAAATGATAAAGGGACTGGCTAGGCCCTTAAGCTGTAAGAGCTAGTCAATGTGATTACTCCTATTTGGAATATCAGAATACTAGTGAAGACGACAGTAAATGAAACAAAGAAAGGAAAAATATATCTTTCTGATATGTAGAAAATTTGTATTCTTCTACATATTTCCATGTTTTATATAGCAG
>NZ_ADNY01000058.1 GCF_000178475.1 Lactobacillus amylolyticus DSM 11664
TTATGGAGGATTAGCTCAGCTGGGAGAGCATCTGCCTTACAAGCAGGAGGTCACAGGTTCGAGCCCTGTATCCTCCATCGAGTCGTTAGCTCAGTTGGTAGAGCAACGGACTTTTAATCCGTGGGTCGAGGGTTCAAGTCCCTCACGGCTCATGACCCTAATTTTGCGGGTGTGGCGGAATTGGCAGACGCGCTAGATTTAGGTTCTAGTGTTTTCGGACGTGTGGGTTCAAGCCCCACCACCCGTATTGCCAACCACATATTGACATTTATGCCGATTTAGCTCAGTTGGTAGAGCATCTGTCTTGTAAACAGAGGGTCGTACGTTCAAGTCGTATAATCGGCATTTTATATTTTGCGGAAGTAGTTCAGTGGTAGAACATCACCTTGCCATGGTGGGGGTCGCGGGTTCGAATCCCGTCTTCCGCTTTCACTTATGCCGGGGTGGCGGAATTGGCAGACGCACGGGACTTAAAATCCCGCGGTTGGTTTCAACCGTACGAGTTCGACTCTCGTCCTCGGCACTAGTGATGCGCCCTTAGCGCAACTGGATAGAGTGTCTGACTACGAATCAGAAGGTTGAAGGTTCAAATCCTTCAGGGCGCATGTTTACGGGAAATGGCTCAGTTTGGTAGAGCACCTGGTTTGGGACCAGGGGGTCGCAGGTTCGAATCCTGTTTTCCCGATTGTAATCTACAGGTTACAAAAGGTTTTGGCGGTGTAGCTCAGCTGGCTAGAGCGTCCGGTTCATACCCGGGAGGTCGAGGGTTCGATCCCCCCCGCCGCTATTTTGTAAGCTTGGACCTTTAGCTCAATTGGTTAGAGCAGACGGCTCATAACCGTCCTGTCGTAGGTTCGAGTCCTACAAGGTCCATAGTGAATATTATCGCGGGATGGAGCAGTCTGGTAGCTCGTCGGGCTCATAACCCGAAGGTCGTTGGTTCAAATCCAGCTCCCGCAATTTGGTCCATTGGAGCAGTGGTTTATCTCGTCTCCCTGTCACGGAGAAGATCGTCGGTTCAAATCCGACATGGACCGTAAGATGGCTCGGTAGCTCAGTTGGTAGAGCAAAGGATTGAAGCTCCTTGTGTCGGCGGTTCGATTCCGTCCCGCGCCATTCGTTTTGTACTTTGATAAGTTGCGGGTATAGTTTAGTGGTAAAACGAAAGCCTTCCAAGCTTTAGTCGCGAGTCCGATTCTCGTTACCCGCTTTTTGGGCCTATAGCTCAGCTGGTTTAGAGCGCACGCCTGATAAGCGTGAGGTCGATGGTTCAAGTCCATTTAGGCCCATTGGAGTAGTACTCAAGTGGCTGAAGAGGCGCCCCTGCTAAGGGCGTAGGTCGGGTTTCCCGGCGCGAGGGTTCGAATCTCTCCTACTCCGTATTATTGAATAAAGAATCTTGCTTAGGCAAGGTTCTTTTTTTGCTGGTTAAGAAAGATTGGAAATTGAAAATGGATATTAAACCTGAGAACAAGATTGCTCAAAAGATCCAAATAGCAACCGCTTTAACCTTTTGGGGGATTCAATAAATCTCTAGCAAATGGAAACGTATCAGGTATATTAAATAGAGGATTAACTATCCTAGGATTTATTTTGGGCCTTTTTTTGTAGTTTTAATTCATTCGAAGACTAGAAGTCCTTATTGGCGAATAATCGAAATGGTGCCGCTTCTGGTTATTTCAACCTTAGTAGGCTTTATTCCCGTTAACGTACCTAATTATTACATAGTGCCTTTTCTTGCTTTAGGTATGGCTATGCAGAGTGGGACTTTTAGAAAAATAGATGGGTTAGGGTACAGTAATGTATTTACATCTGGAAATTTACGTAAGACGGTTTTATCTTGGAGTCAATTTTATATACTTGATGATGAGAGTCAAAGAGCAAGTGGTAAAGACTATTTAATTATTGTTCTTCCATTCACATTCGGAGCGTTAATTTCAGCATTAATGCAAAAATGTTTAGGCATTAGAACTATTTGGATTGCAAGTATGATTTTGATTATGGCAAATATTGCATATGGAGTATTAGTTAAACAGAAGTATAGGTCAGAAAAATAAAAAAGTTGCAAAAAAGGCTTGCATAAACTAAAAATATCCTGTAATATAGTTATCGTTGTCGAGGGGCAATGAATAATTTGATCATTTGTTAAAAGATTTCAAAAAAACATTTGACAAATGACCCGCAATCAGTTATTATAGTTAAGTATTCTGCGTTAATTAAGCAAGACTTAATGACCCGTTAGTCAAGTGGTTAAGACACGGCCCTTTCACGGCCGTAACATGGGTTCAAATCCCGTACGGGTCATTGCCAGTTTAATACAGGCATTCATAAGCTATGGAGGATTACCCAAGTGGCTTAAGGGAACGGTTTTGAAAACCGTCAGGCGGGTTATGCTCGCGCGTGGGTTCAAATCCCACATCCTCCTTAATATCGCGGGATGGAGCAGTCTGGTAGCTCGTCGGGCTCATAACCCGAAGGTCGTTGGTTCAAATCCAGCTCCCGCAATTTGGTCCATTGGAGCAGTGGTTTACCTCGTCTCCCTGTCACGGAGAAGATCGTCGGTTCAAATCCGACATGGACCGTAAGATGGCTCGGTAGCTCAGTTGGTAGAGCAAAGGATTGAAGCTCCTTGTGTCGGCGGTTCGATTCCGTCCCGCGCCATCAGCCCGGAGGAGTAGCGAAGTGGCTAAACGCGGCGGTCTGTAAAACCGCTCTCTCTGAGTTCGGCGGTTCGAATCCACCCTCCTCCATTAATAGGGATATCGTATAATGGTAGTACAGCGGTCTCCAAAACCGCTGATGTGGGTTCAATTCCTACTATCCCTGTTTAACCTTCATGGCGGAATTGGTGAAGGGGTTAACACACCGGTTTGTGGATCCGGCATGCGTGGGTTCGAATCCCACATTCCGCCCTAATATTGGGATATAGCCAAGCGGTAAGGCATTAGACTTTGACTCTAACATGCACTGGTTCGAATCCAGTTATCCCAATTTGTTAATAATAAGCTCATGGCGGTGTAGCCAAGTGGTAAGGCAGAGGTCTGCAAAACCTTAATCGTCGGTTCGAGTCCGACCCCCGCCTTTAACCAGCTACTATAAGCTGAATAAATTAATATCATGGCGGTGTGGCGGAATTGGCAGACGCGTCAGACTCAAAATCTGGTGTCCGTTTAGGACGTATCGGTTCGACCCCGATCACCGCTATATTTATAAGATCTAGCTATGGCTAGATCTTTTTTTGTTGATAAAATATTTATATTTTTTAATATAAATTGCTAATATTGCTTATAATCTCTATAATACCTATATACGGAGGTATTTAGATGAATATTGGTCTTTTCACCGATACATATTATCCGCAAATTAGCGGAGTAGCTACATCGATTAAAACTTTAAAAGATGCTCTGGAAAAACAGGGGCACAATGTTTTTATTTTTACTACAACTGACCCGAATCTTAAAAAGGGAACAGTGGAGCCAAACATCTTTCGTTTTAGCAGCATCCCCTTTGTTTCTTTTAAAGAAAGAAGAATTGCTTTTCGAGGTTTTTTTGAAGCCGCAAAAGTTGCTAAAGAAGTTAAGCTAGATGTAGTTCACACTCAAACTGAATTTGCTTTGGGGATGATTGGGAAATATGTAGCACATCAACTAAAAATTCCCGCAATTCATACTTATCATACGATGTATGAGGATTATCTCCATTATGTTTTAAATGGGCACTTACTGAGACCTTACCATGTTAAGCAATTTACTAAAGGCTATTTAAAAAATATGGATGGTGTGATTGCACCCAGTGTTCGCGTAAAGGACCTTTTAACCCGCTATGGCGTTAAAATTCCGATGAGGGTTATTCCAACCGGAGTAGATATTGCAGCCATGAATGCCGACGCTAAACGGGATGTACGAAAGGATTTAGGCATTTCTGCTACAGCACCTGTGATTTTGACGTTAAGTCGAATAGCTGCAGAAAAGAAAATTGATCGAATTTTAAATATCATGCCCGATATCGTAGAACAGATCCCAGATGTAAAGCTAGTGATCGCTGGTGATGGTCCTGATGTTGATATTTTAAAAGAACAGGTTGAACGATTAACTTTAGAAGATTCCGTTATTTTTGCTGGCAATGTCGAACATGGAGATGTTGGCAATTTTTATCGGATGGCTGACTTGTTTGTTTCAGCAAGTGATACGGAAACGCAAGGGTTAACTTATATTGAAGCTTTAGCGTCTGGTACAAAATGTGTTGTTTATGATACCGATTATACAGAGCATGTTTTTGATAACAGCACTTTAGGTAAAGTATTTACAACGCGTGAAGAGATGCTGACAGATATTTTGAATTATCTTAAACAGGGACATCAAGATATTCCTGAAACTGAATTAGAAGAAAAATTAAATCAAATTTCTGCCGATCATTTTGCAACAGAAGTTCACGATTTTTATGATTATGCTATTGCAAACTATCAGGAAAAGCAGGAAGAGGAACTAAATGATTAGAATTAATATGTTTTCTCAAGCTGATACAGTTAAAGGGCAGGGTGTTGGTTCTGCCTATAACGAGCTAATTAACTTGCTGAGAAAAGATTTAACTGATGAATTTTATGTAACGATTAATAAATATGGCAATAGTGATTTAACTCACTATCACACGATCAATCCGACATATTATGCCAACAGTTTTTCTCCTGCTCGTGGACGAAAAATTGGTTATGTTCATTTCTTGCCTGACACATTGGAAGGCTCAATTAAACTACCAGGTTTTGCTAAAAAAGTATTCTATAATTACGTCATTGACTTTTATAAAAGAATGGATCAGATTGTCGTAGTTAATCCAATTTTTATTGATAAATTAGTTAAATACGGAATTAAACGCGATAAAGTAAAATATATTCCTAACTTTGTTTCAAGAGAAGAATTTTATACTGAGCCCTTAACCAAGAAAAATGCATTTCGTCATCAATTAGGCATTCCGTTAGATAAATTCGTCGTATTTGGCGATGGTCAAGTGCAGCAAAGAAAAGGCGTGGATGACTTTGCCAAAATGGCAGAAGCCAACCCAGACGTACAATTTATTTGGGCAGGTGGCTTTTCATTTGGCAAGATTACGGATGGCTATAATCATTACAAGGAATTGGTTGATAATCCTCCTAAGAATTTAAAGTTTACGGGGATTGTTGATCGAGCAAAATTGGTCGATTACCTGAATATTGCTGATTTATTTTTATTGCCATCTTTTGATGAATTATTCCCAATGTCGGTTTTAGAAGCCTTTAGTTGTGGTACGCCAGTTTTATTGCGGGATTTGGATTTATATAAAGCGATTATTGATGGCTATTACATGAAGGGGCAGGATTTTGATGAAATGAATGCCCAATTAAGACAAGCAATCAAGGATAAAAGTCTGTTGAAGAAATACCAGGCTTTATCTGAACAGGCGAGTGCGCAATATTCAGAAGAACATCTAGCTAAGATTTGGAATGATTTTTATCACGAGCAATATGAACTTGGAAAAAAGTTAGGACAAATTCACTAAATGAATAAAAAGCATTTATGGGGCATACTGATTGTCTTAATGATCAGCGCCCTTGTACTTTATACGGATTTAAAATCAACTCCCGTTGACCAGATTGCTAAAGCAGTACAAGGAATGAACTGGTGGGCTTTTGCCGGGATTTTTCTGCTGATGCTTTTATCATATGTTTTTGAAGCTGGAATTTTAGCAACCCTAGCTAAGAGAAAAAATGAACCTAAAAGATCAAAATGGTCATTTTTCAGAATTCCAATTATTCAGGCATTGTTCAATGCCATAACGCCATTATCTACAGGGGGTCAGCCTTCACAATTGGCCGCGATGGTTCAAATGGGAATTGAAGGTGGACGAGCAACTTCGCTATTATTGATGAAGTTTATCATCTATCAGGTTATAGTTTTTTTGGCTTATATTGTTACAATTGTCTTTGGTTTTCACATGGTCGCTACCAAGTTTGCAGGTCTGGCAATTTTTATAGTCATTGGCCTATTGATCCATGTATGCTCAACGCTTTTTTTATTGGCAATTATGTTTGCTTACAATTGGACAAAAAAGGCAACTAATTGGCTAATGAATCTGTTAGCTAGATTTACAAATGCTGAAAAGGTGGAAAAATGGCGCCAGGCTACAATGGAAAAAATTGAAACGTTTTATGCCGAAAGCCAGAAACTAAAACATGAAAAAAAGAAGTTAATTTTAGCAACTTTGTTAACAATCCTTCAACTTTTGTGTTTCTATTCAATTCCCTTTATGGTGTTAGTTTCCTTAAACGTTCATGCTTCATGGTTTGCTGTAACGCAAATGAATATCATGATCATCATGTTTATGGCAATTATCCCCATTCCAGGGGCTTCAGGTGGTGCGGAATATAGTTTTCAAACTCTATTCTCAACATTTGTTGCCAGCAGTGGTTCTCTTGTTTTAGGGATGTTTTTATGGCGCTTTGCAACTTATTTCTTTGGCATGATCTTAGGTATCTTCGGTTGGATTTTTAAACCTGAAAAAATAAAAAGTGCTGAAGATAATTAAATTTTACCGAAATTCACTATCTGATTTGTTTTTAGTCAAATTAAGCGTAGTAAAATTACGAATAGGAGGAGAAAAATGGCACGTACAAAATCTTTTTTGCGATGGCTAACTCATGAAAAGCTCGGCTTTTTTACCATCGTTTTAGTTTTGTTTTGGCTGAAAACCTACTTTATCTATTTAACAAAATTTAGTTTAGGTGCAGTGGGTTCAATGCAAAACTTCCTGCTTCTCTTAAATCCAATTCCTGCGGGAATGCTGCTTTTAGGAATTGGACTGTTTTTTAAAGGACGAAAATCATATTGGATAATTTTGACGATTGATTTTTTGCTCAGTCTTTGGTTGTTCGCAAATATTTTGTATTATCGTGAATTTTCTAATTTTCTATCTTTCTCGATTATTAAAACATCGGGGTCAACTTCAGATAATTTAGGCAAAAGTATCGTTGGCATAACTTTAGGCAGCGATTTCTTGGCCTTTGCCGATGTGGCTTTAGTAATTATTCTGCTTTTGACTAAAGTAATTAGAATTGATATTCGACCTTTAAAGCTTAGAATCAACTTTTTAATTGAATTTTTGGCTTTATCATTAATGGGGCTGAACTTAATGATGGCGCAGCATGATCGTTCAGGACTATTAACAAGAACCTTTGATAACAACTATATTGTCAAATATCTTGGCATCAATGAATATGCAGTTTATGACGGTTTTAAGACCGCCCAAGCCGGTGCTCAAATGGCAAAAGCCAACGTTAACGATTTAAAATCCGTTCAACGCTATTTGAAAGCAAATTACGTCAAACCAAATCCTGAGTATACAGGCGTTGCTAAAGGAAAAAATGTCTTGGTAATTCACTTGGAGAGTTTCCAGCAATTTTTAATCGGCTTCAAGTGGAAAGGCAAGGAAGTTACTCCTAACTTGAATAAGATTTATCATGCTAAAGATACAATTAGCTTCGATAATTTCTTTAATCAGGTTGGTCAAGGTAAAACTTCTGATGCGGAAATGATGCTTGAAAATTCACTCTACGGCTTACAATCTGGTTCAGCTATGTCCAGTTATGGTACTTCAAATACATTTGAAAGTGCCCCGGCAATTTTGCATCAAGAAGCAGGATATACTACTGCCGTAATGCATGGTGGTGAAGGATCATTCTGGAATCGAAATAATGCATACAAATCTTTTGGTTATCAATACTTTATGCCACTTAGCTATTACAACAATAAATCTGGCTATTATTTAGGATATGGACTAAAAGATAAAATTTTCTTCCAGCAATCAATTAAATATATTGAACGTTTACCGCAGCCATTTTATTTAAAGATGATTACTGTTACCAACCACTATCCTTATAACTTGGACAAACAAAATCAAACCATTTCCAAGACCAACACTGGGGATGAAACCGTCGATGGCTATATTCAAACTGCTCACTATTTAGATCAAGCTATTGGTCAATTAATGAAATGGATGAAGAAGACTGGACTGGATAAAAATACTTTAATCATGTTTTATGGTGATCACTACGGAATTTCAGGCAATCACCATAAGGCTTCAGCACAGCTTCTTGGTAAAGATAGTTTCAATGATTTTGACAATTTAAACTTCCAGCGTGTTCCGTTGATGTTCCATATGAAGGGGCTTAAAGGTAAAATCGATCACACTTATGGTGGTGAAATCGATGTTTTGCCAACACTGTTAAACTTATTAGGAGTAAATGACAAAGGAACCATTCAATTCGGACATGACTTGTTGAGCAAAGATGCGCCACAGATAGTTGCACAAAGAAACGGCGATTTCATTACGCCAGAGTATGCAAAAGTAACAGGCAATTATTACTACACTAAGACCGGCGTTGAAATTAAGCATCCAAGCAAAAAATTAAAAGCAAAATTGACAGCAATTTCTAACAAGGTAACTACCCAGCTATCCTTGTCAGACCGTGTTATCAACGGTAATTTACTGCGCTTCTATAAGCCATCATGGTTTACTAAAGTAAAAACAAAAGATTATAACTATAACAAGACTGAAAGCTTGAAGAAACTTTTCTCTTCAAAGATTAAAACGTCGCTTTGGTATAAGAATCATAAGAAATCTACTCAATCAGAATTTAAGACTGATGCACCAGAATTGAAAAATAAATCTGCAAAGAAATGATTTTTATGATAAAATTGATCAGTAATCCTAACCGAGTAATGGAGGCATCGTTGTGTATAATCTATTTATGACACTTATTATCATTGTTTCGATTCTTATCATTATCGCTACAATGATGCAGCCACAGAAACAACAAGATGCATTGAACGCTTTATCTGGCGGTGCAGTCTTTAGTGGTCAAACCAAAAAACGTGGTTTTGAAGCATTTATGGAAAAAGTAACTGCAGTTTTGTTGGTTTTATTTTTCGCCTTAGCTATTGTATTGGCATATATGTCTTCAAAATAAAGTTTGTACCTCCCGATCACAGAAGTTGGGAGGCTTTTTTTAATATTTTTTAGAAACGGAGAAAAGAATGGCACAAAACGAACGAATTTTGGCCGGCGTTTTAGAAATTTTTCGCCATAATCCGCAAAAACAATTTCGAGTAGATCAAATTGAAAAAATGGCAAGAAGGGATCGGTTAGGCAATTTTACTGAACTGATCAAAGCTTTGTCTTACTTAGAACATGAAAAGAAAATTATTACTGACGGAAAAGGACAATATCAATTAGCACAAGAAAACACTATTGTTGAAGGTGAATTCAGAGCCAACGATAAAGGATTTGGTTTTGTTAGATTAGATGATGAAGATGCTGATGATATTTTCATTCAAAAAGACTTTACTGATTATGCTGTGGATGGAGACCGCGTTGAAGTAAAGATTACAGCAGGTGGCAATCCATGGAACGGCAAGGGACCAGAAGGGCAAGTAACTAAGATTATTGAACATGGTCTCGAAAGTTTGGTGGGTGAATTCCATCCTCTAACTGATGAGCAAGTAAAAACCAGTCATTTTATTGGCTACGTTTTAAGCAGCAATAAGAAACTGCATAATTATCGAGTTTACGTCAGTGAAAATGGATTGATACCCCAAATGGGCGACATGGTTAAGGTTTCAATCAAAAACTATCCTGACAAAGATAATCCGGATTCTATGACTGGTGCCATTATCAACATTATTGGTAATAAAAATGATCCAGGCGTTGATATCATGTCTATTGTTGCTGCCCATGACGTACGCGTTGAATGGCCTGAAGATGCAATGAAACAGGCAAATGAAATTCCTGATCATGTTACTGATGAGGAAAGAAAGGGTAGAGTAGATATTACCGATCAACCTGCTGTCACAATTGACGGGGATGATTCCAAAGACTTTGATGACGCTGTCGTTTTGTGGAAATTGCCTAATGGCAACTATCACTTGGGTGTCCACATTGCTGATGTTTCTCATTATGTAACAGAAAATTCACCTTTAAATAGAGAGGCATTTGCTCGCGGCAACAGTACATATTTAGTTGACCGAGTTATTCCAATGCTGCCATTTCGTTTATCAAATGGAATTTGTTCGTTAAATGAAGGCGTAGACCGTCTTGCTTTGTCCTGTGACATGGAAATTACCCCAGAAGGTAAACGTGTAGGCTATAAGATTTATCCATCTGTCATGCGCTCACATGGTCGAATGACCTATAACAAAGTTAATAAGACTTTGGCTGGGGAAATGGATGGTTTAGAAGATAAATATGTCAAATTGCGTCCGATGCTTCAAGAAATGGCCGAATTGCATAAAGTTTTGTACAAACAGCGTCATGCTCGTGGTGCTATTGATTTTGAAGAACCAGAAGCAAAAATTATTGTTGATGATCAAGGCAAGCCAATTGATATCGCCCTTCATCAACGCGGTACTGCCGAAAAGATGATCGAATCGTTTATGTTAATGGCAAATGAAACCGTAGCTGAAGATTATTATCGTAAGCACGTGCCATTTTTATATCGTGTTCATGAAACTCCAGATGGCGAAAGAATTAAAAGCTTTTTCGAGTTTTGCAGTGCCTTTGGTTTGAACATCAAGGCTGATCCCAACAATGTTAAACCAATTGATTTGCAAAAAGTCGTAACTAAGACTGAGGGAACTCCTGAAGAAGCAGTTGTTCAGACGATGATGCTGCGTAGTTTAAAGCAGGCACATTATGCTGAACAAGATTTGGGTCACTTTGGTTTGGCCGCACAATATTACACCCACTTTACTTCACCAATTCGGCGTTACTCAGATTTGATGGTACACCGTATGATTCATGCTTATGCAGATCAAGGCATGGGCGAAGACGTACAGAAGCATTTTGCTTGCTATTTGCCAGATGTTGCTGATCAGACTTCAACGCAGGAAAGAGTCTCAATTGATACAGAGCGTGAAGTTGATGATCTTAAAATGACTGAATACATGAAAGATAAGGTCGGTCAACATTTTGATGCTGTAGTTTCATCAGTGACTAGTTTTGGGATGTTTATTCAATTGCCAAATACGGTTGAAGGAATAATCCATATTTCCAACTTAACTGATGATTTCTATAGTTTTGATGAAAAATCATTAACTTTGACCGGTCGCGGGACCCATAAGCAATATAAGATCGGTATGCCAATTAAAGTTACGCTTATTAATGCAAATGTTGAGCAGCACCAGCTTGATTTTGAGGTCTATGATCCAAATGCACCAAAGCATAAACATAATGATCGAGGGATAAGTAATAAGCAACGTGGAAATCGTGGCTTTAACAATAATCATGGTCATCGTGGCGGCAGAAATTTTCACAATAGTCGCGGCCACAATCGAAACGGACGCAGTCGTTCAGGAAGACGTTAGGACTGATTTTTGATGAAAGAAAAAAACGAAAATTTACTTGCGCAAAATCGAAAAGCACGACATGATTATTTTATTAAGGAAACACTAGAAGCTGGAATTGCTTTGACTGGAACTGAGATTAAATCTGTTCGGGCACGGCGAATTACTTTGAAAGATGGATATATACAAATTATTAATGGTTCCGCTTTTCTCGAAAATGTTCATATCAGTGAATATAAGCAAGGAAATCGTTACAATCATGATCCGTTAAGGAGTCGCCGTCTTCTTTTGCATAAAAATGAAATCAGACGTTTAGCCAAGGCTGCAGAAGAAAGAGGAATAACTATCATTCCGCTAAAGGTATATCTGAAGCATGGTTTTGCTAAAGTGTTAATTGGGTTAGCGCAAGGTAAGAAACAGTACGATAAGCGCGAAACAATTAAAAAGCGTGATCAAGAACGTGAAATTCGCAGAAAATATCGTGTTTAAGCATGAGTTCAGCTCATGCTTTTTATAGATTTTTACTATAAATACTTGTCAAAACCTAAAATAATTGATACATTTAAATGCTTCCCACGATAAGGAGGAAAAGAAATGAGAAATCGTGAGAAAGAAATTGCTTTAGAATTTTGGCAAATGGGAAAAGTTAGGATCACTGTTAGTGATTATTGCAAAAGTCAAAAGATTTGTCGTAATAGTTTTTACAGTATGTATAATTCGATTACGGATATAATATATTTGATTTTGCGCAATGATATGATGATTGGAATGTCACATGCGGATAATGGACTAATTGATCGTGCATTAGAGAATTGTTTGCGGATGCTGTATAAGAACCATCAGTTCTATTTGTGGCTCTATAATCAGCGAAAACATAGCGAACGTTTGATAATAAAGCATCGTTTAATTAAAGACTTAAAAGAAATAATTCATAGATTTGCGATGGATAATGATGGAATTTCGACGGTTGAGCTCAATCGTGTAGCCGAAGAAATATATGAAAAGCTATTTTGTCAGGTTATTCATGGCTGCGATAGAGATTTTTTGGAAATTTCCAATGAATTGAAAAGACATGTTTTGGCTATTAAAGGCTTGAGATGTCCATGTGTAGGCTATCAAAAACGAGGTTAAAACCTCGTTTTTTATTTTTTAAAAAATTTTTTCAAAAAATTTTTTCAAAAAATTTTGTGGATAAATCAAAAATAAAGTTCGACTATTACGAACTTTTTAAGTCTCTTAATTTAAGATACTTAGCTTTGTGATCTTTTTAGGCCTTTAAGCAATTACAACACAGCCAAGTGTTTCATGGATAAGA
>NZ_ADNY01000057.1 GCF_000178475.1 Lactobacillus amylolyticus DSM 11664
AACTTTTTCTTTGGCATCAATATTGTATTCTGCAGCCAAAAGCTCAATCGTATCCTTATCCAAGGATTGGTTCTGGTTGGCCATAATACCAAGCATGAACAATTTCTTAACGATTTCAGCTGGTTCACGGTGGAGAAGCTTACCTAAGTCTTGCGCATTCATGCCTTCATCGTAAACAAGTACTTCTGGTAATGGCTTTTCCTTACGCTTAGTAGGTACCTTCTTTTGTTCTACATGTTGACGCTTCTTATTCTTGCGATGTTTTCTTTCTTGACGGTCAGAGTGATCGCTGTAATTATTGAAGAATTGATTCTTGCCTTTATGACCAGGCTTACCCATGTTACGGCCATGACCATTATCATTTCTGTGTTCTTCATTTGAAGTTTCAGTCAATGCAACTTTTGGCATTGGCTTGCTTCTTCTTTCAGAAGCATTTTCTCTGTTTTCGGAAGAATTATTCTTCTTAAAGCGAGCTGGAGATGGCTTCAAAATCTTTGGACCAATGGTTTTTGGTTCAGCTTTTTGCTTATTTTGAGTCTTCTTTTCTTGCTTCTCTGACTTTGGAGTTTCTTTCTTATTTTGTTCTTTCTTAGGATTATTCAATTGTTCGTGATATTCTTTTTTAGTTTTTTGGATTTCTTTATTTAAGCTGCTTTCTTCGGCACGTTGCTTCTGCTTAAATTGCTTCAGCAAGTCACGAGCTACAGCCTTTGGACGTGCAGTTTGCTTTTGAGCATTTTCAGCATGTTGCTCATTATTGCGGCGACGATTATTATTCTTGTTATTATGATTGCGCCGATTGTTGTGTCTATTGTTGTCCGCATTATGCTTACTTTCAGACTTCTTTTCGTTCTTACGAATTGAAGATACTGAAATTTTAATCTTGTTGCTCTTCTTCGTTTGTTTTTCTGCTTTCTTAGCTGGAGCGGAGTTTTGGAAACTGCCCTTTAATTGCTTAACTTGTGCATCCTCTAGCGATGACATATGGTTTGTAACATCAAAGCCAAGTTCCTTTGCTTTTTGGACCACAACTTTGCTATCGATGTCTAATTCTTTTGCGACTTCGTAAATTCTTTTTTTAGCCATCCAATCACACTCCTTCATTAATCTGTTTAGTCAGTGCTTTATAAAAACCAGCATCGGTTAGGCCAAGAACTTTTCTCTTCTTGCCAATTGCATGCTCTAATTCTGCCGCAGAAAATAAGTCGATTATTTTCACATTGGCTTTTTTAGCTGCACGCGTAACCTTTTCAACTGAATTTTCATGCAAATCACTAGCTAAAACTATTACGTTGATTTTATTCTTTCGTAAATCAGCAATTACGGTTTCAGTTCCCGAAACTATTTTTCCGGCACGCATTGCTAATCCTAAAAGATTTAAAGCTTTTTCTTTATTTTGCAAAATTATTTATCACCAAATAATTCTTTTCTTGCCTTTTGGTGGTCAACATAAGAATAAAGCTCATCGTAGAATTCAGCTGGTACCTTTGTACCAAGACTGCGTTCTAGAACGCCCTTTTCTTTAGCTGCTTCAATTTTTTCTGGATCAAGTGAAACATATGCACCACGACCTGGCTTTTTACCAGTTGGATCGACAGAAATATTCTTTTCTTTATCAATAACAACGCGGACTAATTCCTTTTTAGGCTGCATTGTGTTTGTCAGCAGATCCTTCCGCATTGGAATTTTTCTTTTTTTCAAAAAAATCACCAATCCTTATTCTTTAGTATCGTATGTGTCGTCAGCAGCATCTTCTGATTCATCACTTATTGCTTCTTCAGCAGAATCTGAACTTGCTTCTTCATTCTTAGCTGCAGTATTATTGGCATTATCGTTATCGTTTGTATCAGAATTTTCATCTTTGTCTTCGTCAACAAATTCAACTTCTGATTCAGGACGAATATTGATCTTGTAGCCAGTTAAGCGTGCTGCTAAACGAACGCTTTGACCCTTCTTACCGATTGCCAATGACAATTGATAGTCAGGAACAATAACCAAAGCACTCTTTTCTTCATCATCATCACCAAATTGAACCGCAATAACTTCTGCTGGACTCAAGGCATTAGCAATGTAATCTGATGGATCATCTTCATACCTAACAATGTCGATGTTTTCACCGCCAAGTTCGTTAACAACGTTTTGAACACGGGCACCACGTTGACCAACACAAGTACCAACGGGATCAATGTTAGGATCAATTGATTTAACAGCAATCTTAGTTCTGTCTCCAGCTTCACGCGCAATTGAAACAATTTCAACAGTTCCATCATAAATTTCTGGAACTTCTTGTTCAAATAAACGCTTTACCAGGTCAGGAGCAGTTCTTGAAACAACGATTTGAGCGCCTTTAGAATCAGAACCTACACGAGTTACAAGCACTCTAATCTTGTCTTGTGGGTTGTAGGTTTCATTAGGCATTTGATCACTACGAGGCATAACTGCTTCAACATTGCCAATTTTGACATAAACAAAACGGTTGTCACGTCTTTCAACAGTACCAGTGATCAATTCATCTTCATATTGAGAATATTCGTCAACAATATGATTTCTTTCAGCCTCGCGAAGTCTTTGCATGATGACTTGCTTAGCGGTTTGAGCAGCAATTCTGCCAAAGTTCTTAGGCGTTACTTCAAAGCGAATTTCATCACCGACTTCATAGGCACGGTTGATAGCTAATGCATCTGATAAAGATACTTCAAGTCGATCATCTTGAAGTTGATCATCATCGACAACAGTTTTAACTGCCATAACTTTGAAGTTGCCCTTTCTTTCGTCAAAATCAACTTCAACGTTTTGTGCTTGATTGTAATTCTTTTTATATGCAGCTACCAAAGCGGCCTTAATAGCATCAACAATAACTTCTTGCTTGATACCTTTCTTTTCTTCAAGTGTGGCAAACGCTTCTAGCATTTCTTTAGACATAAGTTTTAATCAGCCTTTCTAGAATTCAATTGCAAAACGGATATTTGCAATCAACTTACGGGGAATATTTAAAGTTTTTCTTCTGGTTTTAATTTTAATTTCCAGCTCGATTTCCTCATCACTGTAGGATTTGAGCGTACCTTCGTAAATCTTCTTTCCGTCAATCTTTTGGTAAAGACCAACGTGAACATATTCACCCCTTGCTTTAGTCCAGTCTTTCGCAGACTTGATTGGATGTTCAGCGCCAGGTGAGGACAGTCCCAAAACATAAGGATCAGGAAGCGGATCTGGATCCAAGCTGTCAAGCTTTTCAGAAACCAGTTCACTTAGATAAGCAATTTCGTTGATATCGATGCCACCTAGCTGATCTTTATCAACATAAATTCTGAGGTAATTCTGACCCTTTTCTTTCACATATTCAATATCAACGAACTCATCACCACGTTGATCAATGATAGGTTCAATTTCTGAGCGAATAAGATCTGTAATCTTAGACAAAAACTATCCTCCGTAATAAAAAGAGTGAGCATTACTGCTCACTCGAATTTGCATATCCGAACTTCAATTAGAAGTATACCATATTTAGCGACTTTTTTCAAAATGAAAAGCTATTAGAACAAGGACAATTGGTTCTGATCTGGCATCCCTTCCAAAACGCCATTGTCTTCAAAGTAATCCATAATCGTCTGAGAAACCTTGCCTCGTTTAGCTAAATCTTCTTTTGATAAGAATTTTTGTTCAGCACGAGCTGCTACGATTTGCTTAGCTGCGTTATCCCCTAAGCCAGGTACCGCGTTGAATGGTGCCAAAATAGTATGCTTGTCAAGAATCTTGAAGTTCATGGCCTCTGATTTATCAACGTCAACCATCTTAATCTTTATTCCGCGTTCCAAACATTCATTAGCAATTTCGAGAACAGTTAACAGACTCTTATCTTTTGCAGAAGCATCCATTCCCTTATCTTGAATTGTCTTCATTGCGGCTTTAACCGTATTTTTGCCATGACTCATTGCTACTAAGTCAAATAGGTCTGCTCTAACTGAGAAGTAGGCCGTGTAGTAAATTTCTGGATAGTAAACCTTAAACCAGGCAATCCGCAAGGCCATTAAAACATAAGCAGTTGCGTGCGCCTTTGGGAACATGTACTTGATCTTTAAACAAGAAGGAATGTACCAGTCAGGAATATTCTTGTTTTTCTTAAGAACAGCCATATTCTCATCGCTAATTCCTTTACCGTGACGAACAGACTCCATAGTTGAAAAGGCTACTTCTGGTTTTACACCCCAGTGAATCAAGTCCATCATAATGTTGTCACGACAACCAATAACATCTTTCAGCTTGCAAGTGCCATTGTTAATCAAATCTTCGGCATTGCCTAGCCATACGTCAGTCCCATGAGACAAACCTGAAATCTGCAACAATTCCGCAAAAGTAGTTGGCTTGGTTTCTTCAAGCATTCCTCTTACAAATCGTGTCCCGAATTCCGGAATACCTAAAGTACCGGTTTGCGATTGGATCTGTTCTGGAGTAACACCCAAAATCTTAGGACTAGAGAACAATGACATAACCCCAGGATCATCTGGCGGAATAGTCAATGGATCAATTCCGGACAAATCCTGCAGCATTCTGATCATGGTTGGGTCATCGTGGCCCAGAATATCGAATTTCAAAATATTATCGTGAATTGAGTGGAAGTCGAAGTGGGTTGTCAGCCAAGCTGCATTTACATCATCAGCCGGATACTGCACTGGCGTGAAGTCATAAATATCCATGTTATTTGGAACAACAACGATTCCGGCTGGGTGCTGACCTGTTGTCCGCTTAACTCCAGAAACGCCAGTTGCCAGACGATCAAGTTCAGCATTTCTCAGCTTCAAATCGCGTTCTTCGTCAAAGTGCTTGGCGTAGCCGTATGCAGTTTTATCAGCAACCGTAGCGATCGTTCCAGCTCTGTAAGAATTGTCAGGGCCAAACATTACTCGAATAAAGTTATGGGCAACTGGTTGATAGTCACCAGAGAAGTTTAAATCGATATCTGGTACTTTATCACCGTGGAAGCCTAAGAATGTGGCAAATGGAATATCTTGTCCGTCCTTAACAAGTGGAGTACCACACTTAGGACAATTTTTATCCGGCAAGTCAAAACCAGAACCATATTCCCCATTAGTATAGAAGTGTGAATACTTGCATTTTGGACAGCGATAGTGCGGAGCCAAAGGATTAACTTCCGTAATTCCTGACATTGTCGCAACCAGACTTGAACCAACGGAACCACGGGAACCTACCAAGTATCCATCCTTATTTGATTTGGCTACCAAACGCTGTGAAATTAAGTAAATAACCGCGTATCCGTTTGAAATAATGGAATTAAGTTCCAGATCGATTCGGTCCTTAACAATTTTAGGCAGCGGTTTGCCATAAAGCTCATAAGCCTTATTGTAGGTCAAATCCTTCATTTCCTGGTCGGCATTGTCAATATGAGGTGGATACAGGCCATCCTTGATTGGCGCAATTTCTTCTAATTCATCTGCAATCTTGTTGGTGTTGTCAATAACAATTTCTTTAGCCGCATCTTCACCCAAAAACGCAAAGGCATCTAGCATTTCCTGCGTCGAGTAAAAATGCAAATCAGGCTGCGGTTTATTACGGTTTGGATTGCTTCGCTGCGCTGAAATTAAAATGGTTCGATAGATTTTTTCATGCGGATCAACATAATGGGCATCACTATCCGCAACAACCGGTTTCTTTAGTTCCTTGCCCAACTTATAAATATTAGTCAGAATTTCTTCTAATTCGTCTTTGTCTTTAATTAAACCGTCAGCAATCAATTGCGAATAAGTTGCCGGTGGCTGCAATTCAAGATAATCATAGAACTTGGCCTTTTCACGAGCGGTATCATAGCCCTTTTGCATCATCGCAATAAAGACATCGCCGCGCCAGCAGCCTGAACCATATAGCAGACCCTCATGGTATTTGCGCAAAGCAGATTTAGGCGTCCGAGGCTCACGGTAAAAGTCCTTCGTGTTGGCAATTGAAACCAGTTTATACATATTCTTCAATCCAGCTTGATTCTTTGCCAAAATTGTCATATGCATAGGCCGAGCACGCTTGAAGGTTTCACCATGCTTGGCAAAATCATTCAGCTTGCCTAAATTATCTTCACCGAATTTTTTCTTGAAAGCATCGAGCAACTTGTACATTAAATAGCCCGTAGCTTCGGCATCTTGGTTGGCACGGTGGTGGTGTTCCAAAACGACATCATACTTTTTAACCAATGAATCCAATGTATGCCGCGTTTGTTCTGGGTGTAAAAGACGGGAAACTTCAAGAGTATCAACTACTGGTTGCTTGATTTCTTCAAGACCGGCTCTTCTTAAGGCAGCATTAACAAAGCCTACGTCAAATTGAACATTATGCCCACAAAGCGGCATATCGCCATAAAAGTCCTTAAACTGCCTAATAACTACATCTTCATCATCAGCTGCACCGACCATTTCATCAGTGATTGATGTTAAATTAATGGTTTGATCACTTAAAGGATGGTGGGGATTGATAAATTTATCAAAACGCTCGAGCACTTTGCCATTCTTCATTTTAACGGCACCGATTTCGATGATTGTATCGTAAACAGAAGAAAGGCCTGTAGTTTCGACATCGAAGATGACAAATTCACGATCTTCGTAAGTCATATCGGCAGGATTTAATACAAGAAGCGCATGGTCATCGATCATATTCGCTTCGACACCATACAAAATCTTGATTTTTTCACTAGCACCAGTGTGATAAGCTTCTGGGAAGGATTGTACGTCACCATGATCAGTGATAGCGATCGCCTTTTGCCCAAACTTCTTAGCCGTTTTAATAAAATCAGTTGGCGTGCTGGTTGCGTCCAGTTGGCTCATATTCGTATGCAAGTGTAATTCAACCCGCTTTTGATCGCCCTCGTATTTTTCAGTACGACCAACGTGTTCAACAGTCTCAAAATTGTAGATATTGAAAACAACATCGTGTTCCCACTGATCATCTGCAGCTGAGCCCTGCATCTTTGCCCAGGTTCCTGGTTTAATTGCTGATAAGCTTTCAATCTCTTCCTTTTGAGAAGCAAACTTCTTAAACATGATTGAATCAGTATAATCGGTAATTTCACCAGTAAAGACAACTGAACCTGACTTTAATTCACGGGCCTCAACATTGAAAATTTTACCTTCGATAACAACATTTCTTGTACCATCTTCAACTTCTTTGATTTGGGTGATTTCAGCATCTGCAGCAATCTTTTTATTGCCGTAGCTTCTACGCTTAGTCGCGTATTGTTTTGGTTGAGGCTTAGGCTTTTCAGGAGTTTCATCATATTGCTTCTGCATGCTCTTTTCATGCTCTTGTTGCAATTCTTGCAAGCTTTGCAAGTTGTTCTCTGAATTCTTTTCATCAACCTCGGTTACAAACTTCAAGTTGAAAAAGCCATAATTTCTAAATTCTTCGGCTAAATCATCCAGAGCCTGCTGCTCAATTAAGGCGTCGATCACTTTATTATCAAGCGGAATAATCCAGCGACCATCAGCCTTTCTTGGCTTTTGAGAAGCTAAAAATTCACGCGCAACTTGCTTGAGCACATTTGAATTATGAACCGCATAATGCCAGTAGTCGGGCAAATATTGGTCAGAACCATCTTCAGTTCTAACAAATAATCTTACATTTACAAAATCCTTAAAGCTTGCCGTAACAGCTTTATTTAAGGCATCATATGTTTCAAACTTTAATGGCGTATCAAAAAGAACGTGGATATCCCACTTATGTTCTTTAGCGTATACATCCACGTTCTCAATCTTTCCCTTTTGCAGAAGATCATTGTCTTCAAACTTATCAGGAAATTTGATTTGTTTTAAAAGTTTTAAGAATAAATCGTTTTTATCAGCCACGAAAAATTATCCTAACTCTTTAGTTAAATAGTCATTTAATTGATCTACTGAAATTTCAGTAGCTTTGTCATCGTTTGGACGTTTTACTTCAACGATACCATCAGCAGCCTTACGACCAATTGTGATTCTCACTGGGGCACCCACTAAATCAGCATCGTTAAATTTAACGCCTGGACGTTCCTTACGATCGTCATACAACACATCATACTTAGCTGAAAGTTCTTTTTCAAGTTTTTCAGCTAATTGAGTTTGCTCATCATTATTCATCTTCATTTGAATCAAGTGAATGCTGAATGGAGCAATTTCCTTAGGCCATGCAATACCACCATGGTTAGTTAAGTGTTGTTCAACTACAGCTGAAAGCATTCTAGTTACACCGATTCCGTATGAACCCATGATAACTGGCTTGGCTTTACCATTATTGTCTAAGAAATCTGCACCCATAGTTTTAGTGTAGTAAGTACCCAACTTGAAAATATGTCCTACTTCAATTGAAGTAGTGAACTTAAGTGGTTCATGATCAACTGGATCTGGTTCGCCTTCATTTGCAGTTCTAATGTCAGCAAATTCATCAACCTTAAAGTCGCGATCCAAGTTTGCATTTTCAAATTGATAATCAGTTTCGCCAGCACCAACAACAACGTTGTACAAGTTCTTAACTGTATCATCTGCAACGATCTTGTCAGCCCAATCTGCATTGACCGGTCCAACGCCACCCTTTTCACTACCAGTAATTTCTTTCAACTCACTGGCAGTAGCTTCGCGCATTTCGTCAGCATCAAGCAAATGTCTCAATTTTACTTCATTGATTTGCTTATCGCCACGAATCAAGACTAAAACTTTTTGATCATCTGCGATATAAAGGATGCCTTTAACGATTCTAGTCTTTGGCACATCAAGAAACTTAGCAAGCTTTTCAATTGTGTCGCATCCTGGAGTTGAAACCTTGGTTAATTCTTTTGCATCTTCAGGATCTTGCTTGAAAGTATCAATACTCTTAGCCATTTCAAGGTTAGCAGCATACGTACCACTTTCATTAGTAGCAATCGTATCTTCACCAATAGCAGCTGGAGCTTGGAATTCAGTTGAGTTCTTACCACCCATTGTTCCTGAATCAGCAATTACGGGGTGAACAGTTACACCACAACGACGATAGACATTTTCGAATGCTCTCTTTTCGTCGTCAAATTGCTCATCAAGTTGTTCACGAGTTGCAGCAAAACTGTATGCATCAAGCATCACAAATTCTCTACCACGAAGAAGGCCAAAACGAGGACGGTTTTCATCACGGAACTTAGTTTGAATTTGGTAAAGAGCAATTGGCATTTGCTTGTAACTCTTTAAATTCTTAGCAATAATTTCAGTGAAAGTTTCTTCATGAGTTGGTCCCAGCAAACTTTCACGGCCGTGACGGTCCTTAAGCTTAAACATTTCTGCACCGTATTTCTTATAACGACCAGATTCTTGCCATAAAGTTGCTGGCAAAAAGTGAGGCATCATCATTTCAGGCACATTAATCTTTTCCATTTCGTCTTCCATAATATTTTCTGCTTTACGCAAAACACGGAAGCCTAATGGCAAGTATGAATATACACCGGCTGTAACCTGACGAATATATCCACCTCTAAGCATTAACTTGTGACTTTCAGCTACAGCATCTGCTGGAGCTTCCTTCAAAGTTGGCATGAAGAATTTTGATTGACGCATTCTTATCTCCTAAGTAAATTCTAAATTTTCAATTATTTTATGAAGTAACGGTAAATATCATTACCAGTTACTGCAATGATCAGTAGTAACAATAAACCAAAACCAATTAATTCGACAACAGCTTCATGTTCTTCTGAAATTGACTTGCCACGAACTAATTCAATTAAGTTAAGCAAAACTTTTCCACCATCAAGACCAGGAATTGGAATTAAGTTAACGATCCCCAAGTTAATTGAGATCATTCCTAAAAAGGCCAAAACGTAAGTAAAGCCCATTTGTGAAACTTGTGAAGTCTCAGAATAAATTCCTACAGGACCAGATAATTTATTCAAACTGAAGTGTTGGAAGAGGTTGCCAACGGCTTGAAAGATTAGTCCGGTTGTTGATACTGCAGTATTCCAACCCCGTGCTAATTTAGCAGTAAAGCTTTCATCGCTTTTTGCTTCAATTCCGATCTGATAAACCTTTTGTTTTTGGACGGTTTTTGTTTCTGGTTTAACTTTTACCGTTTCTACTTTACCATTTTTTTCTATTTTAATGGCTAAAGTTTGACCCTTGCTTTCGCTAATCGCTTGAGATACATCAGCAAAGCTGTTCATCTTTTGACTATTAATAGCAAGAATCTTATCACCAGCTTGAATTTTTGCAATGCGAGCTGGTGAATTGGCAGTAGTTTTTGCTACCGTCGTAGTTGCTGGTCCTGGAATTGTAAAAGTCCAAATTAAAAATACAACAAAGCCAAGTAAAATATTCATCAAAGGACCAGCAATATTAGTAGCTAATTTTTGCCAAACATTAGCTTGCCCAAATTGCGTATCACGCGGTGCGATTACCAATTCAGTCTTATTTTTGTCAATAATAGTAGCATCATGATTAACATGATAAGTTACTGTCTTATCTTCGTCACCATTTTCGTAACCACTGATTTCGAGCGCATCAACTAAATCAGCTTTAGTTACTTGAACTGGGATCCCTTCAATTGGCAGTTCCGATTCTGAGGCATCAATCCTAACAACTTCATTTTGATCATTCAGTTTCAGAACAACAGTCATACCTGGATCAAGTTTGCTTTCGTCATCAGAATTTGCCAAGCGTACATAACCGCCAAGAGGCAACCAACGTATAGTATATGTAGTTGGATTTCTTCTTATTTGAAAGAGTTTTGGTCCCATTCCGATTGAAAATTCTCTAACCAGAATTCCGCTCTTCTTGGCAACGATAAAATGCCCGAATTCATGAACGAATACGAGCAAACCAAAGACTACTATAAAGATTAGTATACCTTTCAATAGCTATCTCCTAGTGTACAATACCTAATACAGCAGCCATAACTGGTAAAACAAAAAGCATGCTATCGAATCTGTCTAAGATACCACCATGTCCAGGCAAAATCTTGCCTGAATCTTTTACACCATAAAAACGTTTATAGGCTGATTCAACCAGATCACCCATTTGACCAACAATTGAAAGAATAAATGCTAAACCAATCATTGATAATTCAGGTTGACCAACATTTACAAGTGCAACATAAATGGCAGAACAAATCAAAGCACAAATAGCTGCCCCAATAGAACCTTCCCAAGTCTTATTAGGACTAATAACAGGCCATAACTTATGTTTACCAATCTTGCGGCCAATCATGTAGGCACCAATATCAGTACTCCAAACGACTACAAAGACGTAGCATAGCAATGCCAAACCATTTATATCGCTTCTAATTGCTGCCATGTAATGGAAGCCTGTTCCGATATAGAGTGACGCAATCGTGTAGACACCTACATCATCAAAAGTAGTTTTGTTCTTTGACAAAACCGTCCAGACAAGCATTAACATGATTAAAGCAAAATAAACACCAAATTTTGACCAATGGAATGGCATTCCTTTAAAGAATGCATCAGGTACGGTCCAAGTTAGTGTTGCCAATAATGCCAATACAAAATCAACTGACACTAAAATTTGCTTCTTCATCAAGAAGATTTCACTGATACCTACAGCTGCAAAAATTACAGTTAACCAGTCCATCCATAATCCGCCAAGGATTACGATTGGAATAAATAAAATTAAGGCGACTACCGCCGTGATTGTACGTTGTTTCATTTTTAACTATCCGATTCATCCACTTTACCAAAGCGCCGATTACGCGTTTGGTAATTCTCTACAAACATTTTTAAATCATCTTCATTAAAGTCAGGCCATGCTTTCGGACTAAAAGCAAGTTCAGAATAAGCAATCTGCCAAAGCAAAAAGTTTGAAATTCTTTGCTCACCTGATGTTCTAATAAGCAGATCTGGATCACTGTAAGGACCAAACCGAGCGGTCATCAAGTGCTTAGAAATCAGATCTTCCGTAATATCTTCACTTGATAGAGCACCAGCCTCAATTAATCCGCCCAACTCCTTCATTGCTGAAGTAATTTCACGTCTAGAGCCGTAATTAAAGGCAAAATTCAAAACAAGGCCAGTATTATTGGCTGTCTCAGCCATTGATCTTTGAACGATGTCGTATGTCTTCGGCGGCAATTCATCTAAATAGCCCATAATGTTGACTTTAACGTTGTTTTCCATCAAAGTTGGCATGTATTTATCGAAAAAGCGGACTGGCAAATTCATCAAATAAGCCACCTCTTCTTTGGGACGAGCCCAGTTTTCCGTTGAAAAGGCATACAGAGTTAAAACTTTAATACCTAGCTCATCAGCAGCTAAAGTAATTCGTTCAACATTGTCCATACCCTCACGGTGACCAAAGACTCTTGGCTGATGACGCTTTTTAGCCCAGCGGCCGTTACCATCCATAATAATGGCAAGATGATTCAACTGATTTTTCTTTTTACTCATTGATTAGCCTTGAGTAATCTCCTTACGCTTATCATCAGCGATTTTATCAATTTCTTTAATGGAATCGTCAGTTACTTTTTGAACTTCTTTTTCAAGATTGCGTTGTTCATCTTCAGTGATTTCGTCATCTTTTAATTGACGCTTCAATGAATTCATGGCATCACGACGAACATTTCTAACCGCAATTTTAGCTTCTTCAGCTTCCTTGCCAACTTCTTTGGCAATTTCTTGTCTTCTCTCACCAGTAAGTTGTGGAATGACCAAACGGATTACTTTACCGTCATTTGCTGGGTTTAAGCCAAGATTTGAAGCAAGTAAAGCATGTTCAATATCGTCTAGACTATTAATATCGTATGGCGTAATTAAAAGAACACGTGGTTCTGGAATACTTACACTGGAAATTTGTTTTAACGGTGTTGGTGCACCATAATATCCAACTTGAATACCATCTAAAATACTTGCGTTTGCAACACCTGCACGGATTGAAGCCAAGTTTTTGCGGAAAACCTTAATTGACTTTTCCATGTTTTCTTTTGCTTTTTGAATTGTTTCGTTATTCATTATTTCTTACCACCTTCAATAAGGGTACCAATGTTTTCACCTAAGACAACCTTCTTAATATTGCCTGGTGTGTTTACATTGAAGACTACTAATGGGATATCGGTATCCATTGACAATGAACTTGCAGTTCTATCCATAACCTTTAAGTTCTTTGCGATTACATCAAGTTGTGTAAGTTCTGAATACTTCTTGGCTTTAGGATCAAGTTTTGGATCGGCAGTGTAAACACCGTCAACGCCATTTTTGGCCATTAAGATAACATCTGCACCAATTTCAGCAGCACGCAGAGCGGCAGTAGTATCAGTTGAGAAGTATGGGTTACCTGTACCACCACCAAAGATAACTACTCTGCCTTTTTCAAGATGACGCATAGCCCTTCTTCTGATGTAAGGTTCAGCAATTTGTCTCATTTCGATTGAAGTTTGCAATCTAGTAGGGACACCAACATGTTCCAAACCATCTTGCAATGCCAAACCATTCATAATAGTTGCAAGCATACCCATGTAGTCTGCCTGTGCTCTTTCCATACCTAATTTGGCACCAGTTTCACCACGCCACATGTTACCGCCACCACAGACGGTACCAATTTCAACGCCTAAATCGTGAACTGATTTGATTTCCTTTGCCAAATGGGCAATAACAGTAGGATTAATACCTGTACCTTCGTCTCCAGCTAAAGCTTCGCCAGAAATTTTTAAAATGATGCGTTTATATTTTACTTGACTCATATTAACCTCCTATAATAGCTCTAATTATTCTACCATATATAATGTACGATTGTAGAGTATGTGAAGCCTACAAAAATTAATTTTAGGAATTTTTTGCAAAAAAAAGAGAGGACATCGTCCTCAATGTCATTAAGTTAAGGCATTGACGAAAGTTTAGCTTTATGAACCGAATCATTTTGATTCGGTTCTTTTTCTTTTTAAAATAAAAAGTGAGCAGAGTTCATTCACCCTTCTGCTCACTCTTTATCTCTTATTCGGTCTTTCATAGAAAGGTTGTGTCTCTCATGAAATCCCTTCACTCAAATATTTTAAAACTGATGGATAGTATTATCAATAAAATCGCTGCCAACATTCATGATTTTTCTGTTTCAGATCAGGCTTTTACCCGCTGTCGCAAGCTTAATCCGACTGATTTAATTAAACTGATTCTCAACATGGGAGCGGGCAGCTTAAACTCGGAAATTTTTCATGCTTTTCCCGATGTGAATTCTAGAATGACAGTCTCAGCTTTCGAACAACAAAAAGCTAAATTAAAGCCCGAGTGTATTAAAGAAATTATGGCTGAGCTTAGTCAGGCAAA
>NZ_ADNY01000056.1 GCF_000178475.1 Lactobacillus amylolyticus DSM 11664
TAACAACTAATAAAAATACACGCTTCTGAATTGAAATTTTTAACTCGTTTCAATTCAGAAGCGTGTATTTTTATTCATTAATATTAATACTATTAATTACCACTGCTTCAAGTGGTTTGTCAGCTTTATCTTTTTTCACTTTGGCAATTTTATCAACAACATCCATCCCATCAATTACTTGACCAAAAACAGTATGTCTTCCATCTAGCCAAGGGGTACCACCCTGTTTATAAGCATGAATTATTTCTTTAGGATAGCCAGCTGGTTCCATTTCGCGAATATACCGCTTAGGCATGTTTTTATTTTGAACAATAAAGAATTGACTTTCCGTTTGTATTTGGACCTGAATTAACCATTGAAAGTGCTCCGCGTAAATTGAATAGTTGATCAGTAAACTCATCTTCGAACGGATGACCCCAGATGCTTTCACCGCCTGTACCATTTCCTTCTGGATCACCACCCTGAATCATAAAGTCACTAATTACTCGATGAAAAGTAGTTCCATCATAATAGCCCTTTTTAGCTAAACGAGTGAAATTTTCAACAGTCATTGGTGCTAATTTATCGAATAATTGAATTGTAATTTGACCATGCTTGGTATCTATTGTAGCTTTTGGCCCTTTGTAATTCTTTAAATCAAGTTGAGGATATGTCATTTTCTTTTTCCTTTGCTTTTAACAAAAAATGGTCAAGTTTTTCAACTCGGCCATTTTTATTTTCTCTTTAATAATGAAATTAGCCTTCAAAAGCTTTTGTTAATGGTGGTACAACTTGCTTCTTACGAGAAACAACGCCTGGTAATTTAACCTCTGAATCACTTAACTTATTACCAAATGCTTTTTCAAACAAAGCCTTAGTTTCATCAGAACCTACAACCAAAGCTTCTGAATCTGAATCAAGAATGTTAGTAATCAAAAGCATGAACATATCATAATTGTTATCGCTAGCTGATGCACTCATAGCTTTTAAAAATGCTTCTTTACGTTCCAAAGCTTCTGGCAAATCAACAACATTAATTTGAGCAATACGAACGTTCTTGCCATTTAAGCTGAAACTCTTAGCATCTAAATCAATCAATTCTTCTTCTGATTTATCAGAAATATTAGTACCAGCTTTAAGCATGGCCAAACCATATTCTTGATAATCCACGCCAGCGATTTTAGCCAAGGCTTCAACTGCCTTCTTGTCATAATCGGTTGTAGTTGGTGACTTCAAAAGCAAAGTATCTGAAATAATTGCTGAAAGCATCAATCCCGCTAATTTTTCAGGAATTTCAATACCCTTTTCATTGAACATCTTCCAAACAATAGTTGAAGTACAACCCATTGGTTCTGCACGGTAGTATAAAGGATCAGCCGTGTTGAAGTTCATAATTCTGTGGTGATCAACAACATGAGTAACCTTAACTTTATCAATGTCAGAAACACTTTGTTGAGGCTCGTTGTGGTCAACAAGCATAACTGCTTTAACTTCATCTGCAGCCTTAGTAATAACACGTGGTGCTTTAAAACCAAATTTCTTTAAAGCATAAGCAGTTTCGTCATTAGGCTCACCTAAAGCAACAGCTTCAGTATTGTAACCCAATTTATTTTGTAAATATGAAAATGCAATTGCAGTGCCAATTGCATCAGTATCTGGATTTTGGTGACCAAAAACTAATTCTTTTTCCATTAAAAATTCCTCTCTTTTTTCTAGCGTCTACTCTAGTCTACTAGAATAATCCTTTTTATCCAAGAATTTCTTCCATTCTTCTAACAAGTTTTTTATTCTTGGAATTTCTACCTTTCCTTTGCGATATACCATCGCAATCTCAAAATCCTTATCATCTTTCACATAAACCGGAGTAAGATTAATATCTTTCTTATGTGCTAAATAATATGATTTGCTAATGTAAGTATCATACTCGGTAGTTTGTGCGGTTTCAATCAAGTACTTTGCCTTTGAAAAAGTCAAAGAAACAATCGGCTTGTTCTTATCGCCGAAATAGTCTTTCATTAATTGCGTTAAGTAAGAACCTTCAGGGTAAGAAACCCATTTTCTTCTAGTAAATCTAGAAATTGGATATGCTTGCTTAGCTTCGACTGTATCTTTATGCGTCAAAATCATTAAACGATCTTTGAACAATTCCATATGATCATATTGATGCTGCAAATTGATTTCGTCCCGCTTAGTATTATCCGGCAAGTACATGATCGCCAAATCGATCGTGTTGTTATCCAGTCTGCGCCATAATTCTTGACGATTATAAGTAAGAATATTCAATTGGATTCTTGGATAATTTTTATTAAATTCAACAACAAATTGTCTGAAAATTTCAATATCAATTGTATCTAAGACACCCACTGAAATACTACCTTTATCAGCTTGAGTAAATTCTTGAATATCATCGACTACAGAATTTATTGTATCTAGTAATTCAACTGCGGCTGACTGCATTTCCTTACCAGCTTCAGTAAGGTAAAGCTTCTTCCCCATTTGTCCAAATAAAGGCGCACCAATTGCATGCTCTAACTTTTTAATTTGTTGAGTCAATGCTGGCTGTGTAATACCAAGTATTTGTGCAGCTTGGGTATAATTCATTGTATCAATTAATTGTAAAAAATATCGAAGTGACTTTGCTGAAAGTATTGTATCTGTTTTTGGCATTTTGATTAGCTTCCTTTCTTGATAAAACAATAATCTTTACCCTATACCTAGATACATTGTCTACCCAAAAATACGGAGTGTCAAAACATTTGTCTTAACACTCCGTAAGCGCTTTTATTATTTATTTAGAATAGATCAGAAACCTGTTTGTTTTCGTTGCTCAAAGGTGCCCCTAATTCAAGGCTTACAGGAGTTCCATCTACAGTTGGATCAACTACAAATGAACCATTAGAATATCTATCCCCTAATGGAAATTTATTTGTATTAATATCCATATGCCGGTCACTTGACGTTGTCATCTTTAGAACGTGATTTTGACCATAGGCAGCTATTGCAGCTATTCTATGTGGTTTAGTCTTCAATTCTCTTAGAACCATTACCCCACGTTTAGCTCTAGATACTTTATTAACTAAGCTTAACTTAAACTGCTTAAAGGCTCCACGTTGGGTAATTAAACCGACTTTGATCAAATCAGCAAATTCTGGTTGTACCAAGACGTAGCCTACTACATAATCATCATCTTTTAAGTTAACCGACTTTACACCCAAAGCTTTACCACCAAATTCAGATATTTCGGAAACATCATATTTAACAGCATATGCACGATGAGTAAATAAAGTTATCTCTCCGCTGTTTGTTTTAATTAAATCAATCCGAATCATCTTACTATCTTCAGATTTCATCTTCATTGCTGTAATTGCACGTGATCGATAAGTTCTGGTAGGTTGCAAATCACTCAATTTTACTTGTTTGATGTAGCCATCATTAGTGGCCATCAAAAAATCAACATTCTTATCAAGCTTATCAAAGTCAAATACGCGAATAATTTGTTCGTCAGTAGCCAACCCAACTTCCTGTGATAGGTGCTGACCTGTTTCTTTCCACTTGGTTTCAGTTAACTCGTGAACAGGTCGATAAATAAGATTCCCACGATTAGTAAACAAATATAAGTTATCTAAAGTAGATAAAGTTTTTTCATAAACAACCTTATCATTTTCAGGCAATCCATTATCTGCCTCGTCAGATGACTGGTAAGAACGCAATGATGAACGCTTTAAATAGCCATCACGACTTACCAAAACTCTTACTTGTTCATCAGCAACCAATGCTTTTTCATCGATTTCGACTTTAGCACTTTCGTGTGAAATTTGAGTTCTTCTTGGACTAGCAAAATTCTTTTTAACTGCTGTTAGTTCTTTAATAATTTCTTTTTCAAGAGTAGCACGATCTGATAAAAGCTTTTGGTAAACAGCTACTTTCTTATTCAGATCATTTTGTTCTGCAATCAAAGCATCAACATCAGTGTTCGTCAACCGATATAATTGTAATGATACGATTGCTTCGGCTTGCCGCTCAGTAAACTTAAATTCCTTAATCAAGTTCTTTTTAGCATCTGCTTTGTTTTTTGATGCCCGAATTGTTTTGATAACTTGATCAAGAATGTCCATCGCATGGATTAAGCCCTGAATGATTTCTAAACGAGCTTCAGCTTTGTCTAGATCATACTTAGTTCGCTTAGTAATCACATCTTCATCATGTTCAAGATAGGAAGATAAAATTCTCTTCAAACCTACTTGAACAGGTGTCATATGGTCAATTGCAACCATATTGAAGTTATAAGAGACCTGCAAATCTGTATTCTTGAATAAATAATTCAAGATATTTTCTGCGTCTGCATTCTTCTTTAATTCAATAACTATTGAGAGTCCATGACGATCAGTCTCATCACGAACTTCAGCAATACCATCAATTTCTTTATTGAGTCTTATCTCATCAATTTTCTTAACTAATAAAGCTTTATTGACATCAAAAGGAATTTCAGTAGCAACAATTTCTTGCCGATGTCCCCTAATTTCTTGAATGCTTGTTTTTGCACGAACTTGAATTCTTCCACGTCCGGTTTGATAGGCTTCCTTAATTCCCTTTGTACCCATAATAACGGCACCTGTAGGAAAATCCGGTCCCTTAACAAACTGCATTAAATCCTCCAGACTAGCTTCGGGATGCTTCAACAAATAAATTGTTGCATCAATTACTTCAGCTAAATTATGTGGTGGAATTTCAGTAGCATAACCTGCGGAAATTCCTGTTGAACCATTAACTAGCAAATTGGGGAATTGAGCTGGCAAAACAGTTGGTTCATATTCAGTATCATCGAAGTTTAATACCATTTTTACGGTATTCTTATCAATGTCCTGCAACAATAAATTGGATATTTTGCTCAAACGTGACTCAGTATAACGCATAGCAGCTGGGCCATCACCATCCATAGAACCATTGTTTCCGTGCATTTCTACCAATGGCTCACGCATTTTCCAGTCTTGAGATAAGTGAACTAAAGCACCATAGATAGAGCTATCTCCGTGAGGGTGGAAATTACCCATAATGTTACCTACTGCTTTGGCAGCCTTTTTAAAGGGCTTATCAAAGGTATTTCCATCCTGATACATTGCATATAAAATACGGCGTTGAACAGGTTTTAATCCATCTCTGATATCAGGCAAGGCACGTTCCTGGATAATATACTTTGAATATCGTCCAAAACGTTCTCCCATTACCTGTTCTAACGGCATCTCCCGAATTCTTTCTTTATTCGCCATTAAAATCTATACCTTCTTAATCATTATCTGCATCCAGAAGTGAGCCATCTTCGCCCATTCTAAATTTAACGTTTTCTTCAATCCATTTTCTTCTTGCTGCTACTTTATCACCCATTAGTGTAGTAACTCTTCGTTCAGCTAATGCAGCATCATCAATTCGAACACGAATTAGCATTCTTGATTCTGGATTCATAGTTGTTTGCCACAACTGCTCGGCATTCATTTCACCTAATCCCTTGAATCGTTGAAGAGAATAGCCTCTGCCCATTTTCTTTTCATCTTCAGCTAATTCTTCATCAGTCCAGTCGTACTTAATTTCTGCCTTCTTGCCGCGTCCTTTTTGAAGACGATACAGAGGTGGCAAAGCAATATAAACTTTGCCTTTTTCGATCATTGGCCGCATATAACGATAGAAGAAAGTTAAAAGCAGAATCTGAATGTGTGCACCATCGTCATCGGCATCAGTCATAATAATGACTTTATCGTAGTTGGAATCATCAACTTTAAACTCTGTTCCAACTCCTGCACCAATGGTGTAAATCATTGTATTAATTTCTTCATTTTTGAAAATGTCCTGCAACTTTGCTTTTTGTGTATTCAAAACCTTTCCACGCAAAGGCAAAATTGCTTGAAAACGTCTGTCTCTGCCTTGTTTTGCGGAACCACCAGCTGAATCCCCTTCGACTAAGAACAATTCATTCTTCTTTGGATTTTTCGATTGTGCTGGTGTTAGTTTCCCGGAAAGTACTTCTTTCTTGCGCCGCTTTTTACCATTTCGACTTTCGTCACGTGCCTTTTTGGCCGCTTCACGAGCATCTCTGGCCCGTTGAGCTTTCTTAACTAATTCTTGGGCTAACTCACCATTTTCCATGAGATAATAAGACATCTTCTCGTAAACAAGCGCATCAACAGCGGAACGAGCTTGAGGTGTTCCTAATTTACCTTTGGTCTGACCTTCAAATTCAAGCAGTTCTTCAGGAATTTTAACTGATAAAACAGCACTCAAACCTTCACGATAATCTGAACCATCAATGTTTTTATCTTTCTTGGTAAACAAGCCTTGCTTTTTAGCATAATCATTGAATGCTCTAGTAAAGCCACTGCGTGCACCCACTTCATGAGTACCACCATCAGCAGTTCTAACATTGTTTACAAATGAAACGAGATTTTCAGAATAGCCATCACTATATTGACCACTGAATTCAATTTCCATTCCATCTTGCTTGCCTTCAAAGTAAAAGACATCACTGATTGTACCTTTACCTTCATTCAAGTATTTAACAAAGGATTTAATACCATCATCATATTGAAAAACATCATGATGTTCTGGATCACGTTCATCCGTTAATGTGAATTTGACGCCCTTCAGCAAGAAAGCTGATTCGCGAATTCTTTCTTGAATTGTTTCGTACTTGTACTTAGTAGTTGAAAAAATTGTGGCATCTGGTTTAAAGGTAATCGTAGTACCTGTTTTGTCATTGGTCTCACCGACACATTTTAAAGTACCGATTGGATGACCACCATTTTGAAATTCTTCTTCATATGCTTTACCTCCACGAACCACTCTAACTTTTAAATAGCTCGATAAAGCATTAACTACTGATGAACCTACCCCATGAAGGCCGCCCGAGGTCTTATAGTTTTGTTCAGTAAATTTGCCACCAGCGTGCAAGACTGTCAAAATAACTTCAATCGTTGGTTTTCCGGATTTATGCATTCCAGTTGGCATTCCACGTCCAAAGTCCCTAACAGTTACACTGTTGTCTTTATGAATAGTTACATTAATCTCTTTACCATAACCGGCCATCGCTTCGTCAACTGAGTTATCAACGATTTCGTAAACCAATTGGTTTAGACCGTGAATATCAGTTGAACCGATGTACATGCCAGGGCGTTTTCTGACAGCTTCTAGTCCATGTAATATTTGAATTGAAGAATCATCATAAGTATTAGCTTTAGCCACTAAAATTCCTCCACTTTTATTACTTAATTTTGGCAACTCCATATATTTACAAGTCAAACTTTGCTAAAATAGCTTTAGATTAAATGGAGTTGTTAATTATGTCTATCTTAAAAATAGCATTGTTACTTATTTTAGCATACTTAATCGGCTCATTTCCGACTGGTGTGATTATTGGAAAAACTTTTTTCCATAAAGATATCCGTCAATACGGATCGGGAAATATTGGCACAACTAACACCTTTAGGGTTTTAGGTCCGAAAGCAGGAATTGCCGTTTTTCTAATCGATTTCTTTAAAGGAACGCTTGCGACAATTTTACCAGTAATATTTAACCTGGGTCCACATTATTTATGCTTAATTTTTGGTTTAGCGGCAATATTAGGCCATGCTTTTTCAATCTTCTTGAAGTTCAAAGGTGGTAAAGCAGTTGCAACCTCTGCCGGCTTTTTGCTGGGTTATAATTTGAACTTTTTCTTGATTTGCGCAGTAATATTTTTCCCAATATTATTTATAACTAGTATGGTTTCGCTAACGAGCCTAATCTCAATCGTATTGATCTTCATTGCCTCATTCTTTTTCCATGACCTTGCCTTAAGCATTATCAGTGGATTATTGGTGGTTTTGATTTACTGGAGCCACAGAAGCAATATTGTTCGTCTAGAACATCATGAAGAGAACATGATTCCCTTTGGTTTATATTACTGGTACAAAAAATCTCATCATAATAAGTAAACTAAAAATAAAGAGAGCCAACAAGGATAAAGCCTTGTTGGTTTTTTACTCTTTTATTATATCGATACAAACTTTTGTTCGCAAGTTAAAAGTCTAAATTCTTTTTTAAGGCTTGAGCAACTTGCTTAACCTCGTTTGTTGGCTCTTTTTTCATAACGACTACGTATTCTTGCTTAAGCTGTATTCCGTCTTTCAATAAAAACATTTTCTGCAATTTGGGGCTTTCAAAGAATTTAGCAGTATCTTCATTAAGCAAGAAATAACCTGATCCTGATTCAGCCATTAATGCTGCCTCATTAAAATTATCAACGGCAAGAAATGGACTTTTTATTCCTAATAAATCACGATGATAATGCAATTCTCCTTGCTCTTCATTCTTTTGCGTAACAAGCAGATTAGGAATTTTATCTAATTCACTTATTTCTATTGTTTGTTGTCCAGACATAAAATTCCCTGCTTGTAGTACAGCTTCTAAGCCAAACTCACTGACCTTAATTACCTGATAATTTGAGTAACCATGATCGCGAGGATCTGTTAAAGCAAGATCAATTTTATTTTCTTCAAAAGAATCCTCTATTTGATCCTGATACAGAGGAATTAATCTGATTTCTAATTGCAGATTTTTTTGCAAATATCTTTTTAATTTTTCAAGACGTGCCGTTCCAAAATTCTTGAAATATCCTAAGTTAATTGTTTTCATGACTTACCTCAAAATAAAAAGAAGCTTTGGCATTTCACCAAGACTTCTTTTTATTTTTCACTATGGAAAGTGATGCTAAAGCCAGCATTAAAGGTTTCACCCTTTGCTAGGTGATTCATGCCATACTTATCTTCCAATTTGCCATCCGCATCAGAACGATCGGCAATTCCCCACCATGGCTCAATGCAGACATAATTAGCTGTCTTTGGATATTGTGACCAAATTCCAACGAATGGGGCATTTCTAGTCCATACATTAATATGGAATTTACTATTCTCGGTTCTAACTGAAATTTTATTATCGTGACCACTCAATTGATAAATCAGCGCATCATTCTTAAATAAATCATCGCTTAAGCCAATTAAACTATCAGTTGATGCCAATGAACGATTTGCCCAATCTAGCAAGCCTGTTTGTTTACTGATTGGAATCTTTACTCTTGCTTCTGATGGCTGCGTTGCAAAGTAAAAGTCTTCTTTTTTAACTTGAAGATCATCAACTGGTAAATTGAAACCAGGGTGTCCGCCGATGCCAAAAATCATTTCACCATCAGTCTTGTTGGTCACAATGAAGTTTTCTTCCAACAAATTATTCATTAAATTATAGTTTACTCTTAATTCAAATTTGAATGGATAAACCTTACGCGTTTCTTCGCTATCTTTAAGCAAAAATGTAATACTTTCATCACTTTGCTTTTCAACTATAAATTCACAATCTCTTGCAAATCCATGTTGACCTAAATGATAAGTTTTCCCTTGATAAGTATATTGATCATTCTTTAAACGACCAACAATTGGAAAAAGAACTGGTGCATGCCGATCCCAAATTGCGGGATCTGCTTGCCACATATATTCATAATCACTATGGACGCCCTTAACGCTTTGAATTTCTGCGCCTTTGCTTGAAATAGTGACCTTCAACATATTATTTTTAATTGTGTAATTCATTTTATTACCTTTATCCATATAAAAACAATAACAATGTGATCCCTTAGCGTTGATTGTATCATAATAGCGCTTTTATTGATATAGACCAAGCCTCACAAAAAATAAAAGAGGCAACAAAAATATTGTCTCTTTCATTTGTATTTTCTACAAAATAAACTTAGTAAGGTCTTTATTGATGATTACATCCTTAAGTTTTTCTTCAACGTAAGCTTCCGTTACAGTGATTTCGCCCATTTCCATATCAGGACCTTCATAAAGAACATCTTCAAGCAATTTTTCAAGAATGGTAGACAATCTACGAGCCCCAATATTATCTGTCCCTTGGTTGACTTCATAAGCAATCTCTGCGATTCGATCAACCGCTTCTTGAGTGAAAATCAATTTGATGCCATCAGCCTTCATCAAAGCTACATATTGCTTTAATAATGAGTTTTCTGGATCCTTTAAAATATGAACAAAGTCATCTTTCGTAAGTGCGTCTAATTGAACTCTAATTGGAAAACGTCCTTGCAATTCCGGAATAAGATCACTTGGCTTTGATTCAGCAAAAGCTCCAGCACCAATAAACAGGACATGATCAGTTGATAAAGGACCAAATTTTGTTTGGACTGTTGAACCTTCAACAATTGGCAAAATATCACGTTGAACACCTTCACGAGAAACTTCACCAGAAGTCTTTTTGTTACCAGCAATTACTTTATCAATTTCATCAATGAAAATAATTCCGTTATTTTGAGCACGTTCAATTGCTCGCTGATAAAGACTGTCATAATCAACCATTTTACGTGATTCTTCGTTAATCAATAATTCACGTGCATCTTTGACTGGCAAAGTTCGCTTTATCTTTCTCTTCGGTATCATATTGCTAAGCATTGAGCCTATGTCCATGCCCATTTGACCCATCATGTCACTCATTGGACTAGCTTTAGGCTTTTCCTCAACTTCAATCGTTACATCGCGATCTTCAAGCAATCCCTTATTCAGTTGCTCTGCAATAGTCATTCGCTTATTACGAATATCATCGTTTACTTCTTCATCGTCAAACTCTTCGTCATCTAAATTATTTAAGAAACTGAAAACAGAATCATAATGGTGTTCGTGCTTGATGCCTGGAACCAAAGCCTTAACTAATTCTTTATTAGCCTCTTTGGCTGCTTCTGGTCGAATTTCTTCAAATTCTTTCTTTTCTTCCATTTGAACAGACTTAGCTGCCAAGTCTCTAACCATTGATTCAACATTTCGACCAACATAACCTACTTCGGTAAATTTAGTTGCCTCAACTTTAACGAAAGGAGCTTCAACAATATCAGCCAAGCGACGAGCAATTTCTGTTTTACCTACACCAGTTGGTCCAGCCATCAATAAATTTTTAGGTGTGATATCTTTCTGCATTTGCTTAGGAAGCTGCATCCGACGGTAACGATTATATAAAGCAATAGCTACTGATTTTTTAGCTTCATCTTGACCAATAATATATTGATTTAATAACTCTACAATCTTTTTTGGAGTCTTAATAGCCATAACTACCTCCTATAGTTCATCAGTTGTAATCTGATCATCAGTAAAGACATCAATTCCTGAAGCAATTTTAACCGCCTCATGAGCAATATCGCTTGCACTCATTTCTTTCGCATGACGAGTCATCGCAATCGCTGCTGCTTGAGCATAATTGCCACCGGAACCAATTGCTACTACATTTTCATCAGGTTCAAGTACTTCCCCATTGCCAGAAATTAATAAAAGGTCTTTATCATCAAAAGCAATCAGCATTGCATTCAATTTTTGCAAAGTAGGATCTTTACGCCATGATCGTGCCATTTCAACAGCCGCTCTTCTCAAGTCGCCACTGTAGCTTTCAAGCTTGCCTTCAAGCATTTCTTGCAAACTTACTGCATCGGCAACACCGCCGGCGAAGCCAATTACTACACGATCATGGAAAATTCGACGAATCTTTTTAGCACTTGCCTTGGCAATAACTTTTTCACCTAAAGTTACTTGACCATCCCCAGCAATTGCAGTCTTACCATTAAATTTTACGGAACATATTGTTGTCATTTTGTCTTTTTATCCTTTCGTGAATTTCTTGGGAAAAATTTTTGATATTCATCTTGCAAGTGTGCCATTGTCACATGAGTATAGATTTGAGTCGTTGATAAATTTTCATGGCCCAATAGCTCCTGAACTGTTCTCAAATCAGCACCATTGTTCAGCATTGCAGTCGCAAAAGTATGGCGCAATTCATGCGGATGCACTTTGCCGCTTATTCCGGCCTTATTAAATGTCCTTTGCATGATATATTCAATCCCGCGATCTGTCAAAGGCTGACCCTGATTGTTTAAAAAGATAAAATCTTGATCAGCCTTGGATCCTAGCAGTTTTGGCCTTGCGTTTTCAAGATAATTTTGCAAAGCACTTTTCGTCTTATCATCAAATGCCACATAACGATCTTTATTGCCCTTTCCATGAACAAGTATCATTTGCAGATCAAAATCTACTTGATTTATTTTCAAGCTGCTAACTTCACTCACTCGCATCCCGGTTGTATAAAACAATTCGAATAATGCAAGATTTCGCTCAGTTAAAGCTGTATTGCCCTGTAAAGAAGAAATTACTTGCTTCATTTCAGGTGCATAAAAAAATTGAGGCAATTTGCGCTCTTCCGTGCGTAAAACAATCGTTTGCGTTGGATCAACCTTGATTAATTTTCTCTTCGCTAGAAAGCGATAAAACGATCGCAGACTGGACATTTTTCTCATTTGCGAATTTCTGGATAATTTTCGTTCAGCCATTGATTGAAGATAAACTTCGATATCACGTGTCTGAATCTTATCCCAATCAACAAAACCACCATTTTCTCGCCAAAAAGATTTTGCCTCTAGCAAATCCGTTTGATAAGAAAGAATTGTATTTTTGCTGTACTGTCGTTCATTTTTTAAATACGAAATAAACAAGGCTAATTTATCATTTTTAGGCATTAATCCAACACTTTATCTTTGAAAGCCGCTAAGCTGTTTAATCCGCGTTCACTAATCTTAAGATGTCTTTCTTTTTTATTGCGAATCTTTTTGCCTTCCAAGCTTGGCAAAAGTGCAAAACTTGCATTCATAGGTTGAAAATGCTTAGCGTCAGTTGTAGTTACATAATTTGCCATCGAACCTAAAGCAGTGTCAACCGGAAAGACAGCGGTATCTTTTCCTAAAGCTTCACGCGCTGCATTAATGCCCGCAACTAATCCAGAACCTGCACTTTCGACATAGCCTTCCACGCCAGTCATTTGGCCAGCAAAAAAGAGACCCTTTTGCTGCTTTGCTTCATAACTTGCATTTAATACTTCTGGTGAAGCCATGTAAGTATTTCGGTGCATTTTGCCATAACGAACGAATCTGGCATTTTCCAAACCAGGAATAAGTGAAAAGACTCGTTTTTGTTCACCGTATTTTAAGTGAGTTTGAAAACCAACAAGATTGTACATTGAAGCTGCTGCATTATCCTGACGCAATTGGACTACTGCATAAGGCGTTTTTCCTGTTTTTGGATCTTCCAATCCTACTGGTTTTAACGGTCCAAATAGCATTGTTTTGGCGCCACGTGCAGCCATTACTTCAATTGGCATGCATCCATCAAAAACATCATTGTTCTCAAAGCCATGCATTTCAGCCGTTTCTGCATGAACTAGTTCTTGAGCAAACTTCTCATATTGTTCTTTATCCATTGGACAGTTAAGATAAGCCGCTTCACCACGGTCATAGCGAGATTTCTTATAGACAATATTCATATCGATAGAATCTGCTGCAACGATTGGTGCTGCCGCATCGAAGAAATGCAGACTGTCAGTCCCTGAGAACTTTTGAATTTGACTTGCTAAAGCATCACTCGTGAGTGGACCTGTGGCAATTACCACAATTCCTTCTTTGGGAATTTCGGTAATTTCTTCATCATGAACTGTTACATTATCAAAACTCCGCAATTTTTTAGTAACATAATCGCTAAAAAGATCACGATCTACAGCAAGCGCTCCTCCGGCTGGTACCTGAGTTTTATCTGCAGCTTGCATAATTAATGAATCTAATTGTCGCATTTCTTCTTTTAGAAGGCCAACGGCGTTAGATAATTGATTTGAGCGCATTGAATTCGTACAAACTAGTTCCGCGAATTCACCAGTATGATGCGCTGGCGTCATTTTTCTAGGGCGCATTTCGTAAAGATCTACAGGAATACCACGTTTGGCAATTTGCCAAGTTGCTTCGCTTCCTGCCAGTCCCCCGCCAATCACTGTAACTTTTTCGGGCATTTAATCATCCTTTTTTAAAAAAATATTCTTATATAAACATATCATCAAACCGAAAAAGTTTGATGATATTAACACAATTTTTTTGTTTTATTTATCTTCATTTTTTTGTTTTATTTATCTTCGCGAGGCTCTTCACGATAATCGCCATTTGGACAAAGAACTGTAAGTCCCTTCTTTGATTTCTTCTGAACTAAAAAGTGACCATCATTTGGACAGTTTCTGCCAATTGGTTGATCCCAGGATACGAAATCACATTCAGGGTAACGAGAACAACCATAAAACTTACGGTTTCTCTTTGACTTTTTCTCGACAACATCGCCTTTGCCGCATTTTGGGCAAATAACGCCAACCTTTTTAACAATTGGCTTAGTATTGCGACAATCTGGAAAACGAGAACAAGCATAAAATTTGCCATAACGGCCCATTTTTATAACCATCGGCGCACCACAAATGTCACAATTAAATCCAGCTGGCTCATCTTTTATCTGAACCTTTTCAATTTGCGTATCAGCCTTATCTAATTCTTTCTTGAATGGATGGTAATATTCATCAACTACCTTAACCCAGTTTTTATTTCCGTCTTCAACGCTATCAAGGTCGCTTTCAAGCCGAGCCGTGTAATCAACATCCGTAATGTCAGGGAAAAATTCTTCAATCAAGCCATCAACAATTTCACCTAATTCTGTAGACACGATTGAACGTCCCTCAAGTTTTACATAATAACGACGTTGAAGAGTATCAATTGTCGGTGCATAAGTAGATGGACGACCAACGCCATTTTCTTCAAGCGCATGAACCAAACTAGCTTCAGTATATCTTGCAGGAGGCAATGTAAAGTGCTGCTTATTATCAGACTTTTTCATTTTTACTTGATCGCCCTCATTTAAGTCAGGCAATTCAATATTCTTCTCCTGCTGGTTATCATAAACTTTGGTAAAACCAGCGAACTTCATCTTTGAACCAGTAGTCCGGAATACAACACCATTTTGGACAATATCTGCTCTAACCGTATCATAAACGGCAGGCGTCATTTCGCTAGCGACAAAGCGTGACCAAATAAGTTTATATAAGCGATATTGCTCAGTCGTTAAAACTTTCTTTAATGACTCTGGTGTACGATAAACACTAGTAGGACGAATAGCTTCATGGGCGTCTTGAGCATCTTCCTGATTCTTGAAGTGTCGTTGACTCTTAGCCGCATATTGTGCACCGTATTTTTCATGCAAAAACTTTGAAGCTTCTGCTTGAGCAACTGGTGAGGTTCTCTTAGAGTCGGTTCTCATATAAGTAATTAAACCAACAGTCCCTTGTCTGCCTAAACTGATTCCTTCATATAATTGCTGAGCAATGCTCATAGTTCTTCTTGTTCGGTACCCTAGGCGTTTATTAGCTTCTTGTTGCATAGTTGAAGTGGTAAAAGGAGCAGCTGGTTGTCTGCGTCTTTCACAGGTAACTACTTTTTCAACTGAAAATGCCTTTTTCTTATCGATTTTGGCTAAAATTTCTTTGACGGCATCTATATTAGGCAATTCTTTCTTTTTGCCATCAACACCATAAAAACTGGATTTAAATGTTTCTTTATCTTTATTGAATTCCGCATCAATCGTCCAGTATTCTTTTGGTTTAAAGTTTTTGATCTCTTTTTCGCGATCAATTACCAATTTAAGAGCTACTGACTGAACACGTCCAGCGCTAAGGCCCTTCTTAACCTTAGCCCACAAAATTGGCGATAAAGAGTAACCCACAATTCTGTCTAAAACTCGCCGCGCCTGCTGAGCATTAACTGTATCCATATCAATAGTACGGGGATGCTTAAAACTTTCCTTGACGGCATCTTTAGTAACTTCGTTAAAAGTTACTCGATTCTTAGCCTTTTCATCAAGATTTAGTGCGTGTGCTATGTGCCAAGCAATCGCTTCCCCTTCACGATCGGGATCGGATGCTAAATAGACATCTTTAGCCTTTTTAGCTTCGCTCTTCAATTCCTTGATTGTGTCGCCTTTACCACGAATTGAAATATACTTTGGCTTGTAATTATTATCAAAATCGATCCCCATTTGTGATTTTGGCAAATCACGAATATGACCTTTTGAGGCAATTACATGGTAGTTGTGTCCTAAGTACTTTTCGATTGTCTTTGCTTTAGCAGGTGATTCCACGATTACTAAAGTTTTCTTGTTTTTGCTTCTGCCTTTTTTAGTTTTTGTTTTAGTAGGCATTGAATGCCTCCTTATTTTTTATTTTAAAATGTACGCTATTCAGAGAATAAAATACTACTCTCTAAGTTGTCAAATCTTTCTTTTTTCAATTCATAATCAATAATCGGTGTTGCACCGGCTTCAATTAACCGGTTAGGCCCTTCCGATAAAACACTTGTAACAGGTCCAGGCACAGCGTAGACATCTCGATTTTCTTGCAAAGCCAGATTGGCCGTGATAAGTGAACCGGATTTTTCTTTTGCCTCTGTTACTATGACGCTCTCACTGATGCCTGCCAATAGTCGATTCCGCTGTGGAAACCTAAAAGGCCGTGGCGGTGTATCGGGAAGATATTCACTCAGCAAAAGTCCAGAAGAGGCAATTTGTTCTTGCAAGAAATGATTTTGCATTGGATAAAAATGATTGAGCCCATTACCCAGGACAGCAATCGTTCTGCCATTATTACCTAAGGCAGCCTGGTGAGCCATAGTATCTACTCCCTTGGCAAGACCGCTGGCAATAACGATTTTCTGCTTAACTAACCCCGGTACCATTTTGTTGATTACTTCTTGACTATAAGCAGTCGCAAGCCGAGAACCAACGATCGTTGCGATCTTCTGATTCAGTAATTCCAAATTGCCACGAGCAAACAAAATTAACGGTGGCTGATAAATTTGACGCAGTCTTTCAGGATATTCATTGTCGAAAAAGCTAATTACTTTGCACTGCTGACTAATTCTTGAAACTGCTAACCCGGCCCGATCATCCTGATATGCTTTTAAACAAGTCTCTCTTAAAGCAAGCGGCAAATCCAAAGCATTCAATTGAATTGGATCGATCTCTTCGGTATCCAGTTGCATCGCAATTTGCAACATTTTTACATAGCCAATACCTTTTTGCAATTTTAATCTAAGTAAAAAATCTGTTTTATTCATGAAATAAAAACCCTCCATTACTAATTACGCAAAATAGAGAATTTTTACCGAAAAAAGTTCAATTTTTATAAAATTTTTACTTAAAAAAATCGCTAACCGGTGCAAACGTCTTACGGTGAATTGGAGTCGGCCCATATTTTTTTAGTGCAGCCAAGTGCTTTGCTGTCCCATATCCAGCATTATCTGGAAAATCATATTGAGGATAAATTTTAGCATAATCATCCATCAATTTATCTCTAAATACTTTAGCCACAATTGAAGCAGCGGCAATAGAATTAGACTTGGCATCCCCCTTAATGAGCTTTACTTGTGGCAAGTCGACAGGTACGTTCATCGCATCGACCAAAAGCGCATCAGGTTTCTGATCTAAATCAAGCACGGCTTCTGCCATTGCTTGTCGATCAGCCTCATAAATGTTAATTTGATCGATTACTTGCGGGCTTTTTACACCCACAGCTACACTAATTGCCTCAGATAAAATTTTCGGATAAAGAGCCAATCGTTTTTGTGGACTCAATTTTTTAGAATCATTAACATCAAGCAAATCGAAGTGATCGTCAATAATTACTGCTGCAGTTACTACTGGGCCAGCAAGAGGACCACGACCAACTTCATCTACACCAGCTACAATCTGACCCTTTTGCCAAAATTTTTTCTCATAAGTAAAACGCTCAAGAAAGGCTGACTTCTTTTTAGCCAGCTTCTCTTGCTTTTGCTGATAAGATGCCAATAATTTCTGTACGCCACTTCTAGAGTCACTTTTTAATTGCTCAAGCTCATCAGAGGAAACCTGTCCACTATTAAGAAGTGCTTTTATTTCTTTAATTGTCATAACCGATCTAGAGTAATCCTTCCAATTTTACCTTTGCGCAAACGTTGAAGCATATAGAGACTAAATCGATCATAATCATCCCGCATGCCGTATACCTCTGTCATTGCCAATAAGAGATCTTGATCTCCAATTTTCTCGATCTCTTCTTTTGGGCAGCGTGCAAATTTTATTAGATCCTTGAGATAATATTTTCGCAAACTCTTAAGTACGAACAAAGCAACATCATCTGCATGAAAAATTGTATCTTTAATTGCACCAAACGCAGCCAGTTTGTAGCCAACAGCTTGATCTTCAAACTTTGGCCATAAAATCCCTGGTGTATCCAAAATCTGAATATTATATTTTGTTTTCAGCCAGCTTTGACCCTTAGTAACTCCTGGCCGATTGCCAACTTCAGCAACATTGCGCCCTACCAAACGATTTATAATCGTTGATTTGCCACAATTTGGAACACCAGCTAGTGAGATACGAATGGTTGGATTAGATGCACCCTTTGCTTCAAGTTTTTTGGTTTTTGCCATCGCTGCCTTTTTGATCATATTGATCAAAAATTTCATATTCGTATTATGCAGCGAATCCATTGCAATCACAAATTTTCCAGGCTGTTGCAGCTTTTTTTGCCAAAGCTTGGTCATGACAGGATCTGCTAAGTCCGCCTTGTTTAAAATAATCAGATGTGGTTTCTTGCCCACTAGTTCTTCAATCATAGGATTTCTTGATGATTCTGGAATTCTAGCATCAAGAACTTCAACAAAGACATCAATTAAGCCCAACTTATCTTCAAGTTGATTACGGGCCTTATTCATATGCCCCGGATACCATTGAATTTTTGCCATTTTACTTCTCCTTTTATCTATACCATTTTATAACTTATTCATCTTCAGAATGCAAAAATAGAACTTCAGCTAGCAGAATCTCACGATACAATGACAGAAAACCTTCACGGTATTCTTGCTTTTGCTGAGCAATTTGTCCTAGATAATTTCTCTCAAGGCGAAAAGCATAACGATATATTTCATCCCTAAACTCCAATTCATCCGCAGATGGCTCTTTTTGCTTAATTGATTTACGCAATTCTCTCAAAAAATCACGCATTGAAGTATTATCAATTTGTGCATGCAAATCGAACTCAAGCTGTTTACGGATCTTCTTTGGCAGATACAGTTTTTTCAGTTCACTTAGAGCATAATTGACCATTTCTACTTTAACCTGATCAATGGCGGCCTCTTGTTCTTCATCAGATTTTTGTCTTGGCAAAATAAAACGAAAAATGACGGTAGGAATCAATAAACTAAAAATAATCAGTGCTGCTTCACTAAATAAAATCAAATGAAAGCGTCCACTGCTGATTAGAGCTTGATCCAGCGTGTAAGCAAGAGCAAAAGTAACTGCACCATGCACCCCACCTAAAGCAAAAGAATGGCTGTAGTAGGATGAAAAGTACTTTGGACGAACTTTAAATTACGCCGTAAAAGCCCCTGTCTAAATAAAACCAAAATCGCGGAAACGATTAAGCCAAAAATAATACCTCCAAGCATTGAATACAGAAAATCGACAACTGTATGCGCAATTTCCAGCTGTCTGGATAAATACCAGCTGATTGCCATGTTAAGCAAAATAATGCCGGAAGCATCATTGAACAAAGATTCATTTTTCAGATGATGCTCAACAATTGTTGGCAGCTTTAAGCCATTAGTGACGGATTCGGCTGCCGTCGCATCTGTTGGAGCAGATATTGAAGCCAAAATAAGGCCAAGCGGAAGTGAAAGACCTAACAGCCACTTTAAACTGAAAGAAGCAGCGACAGCAATTAATAAGATCATAATTACAGTGATACTAATAATTGACTTCCAACTACGCGCGATATTGTAAAGACGATTTTTTGACCTTCAAAAAACAGCAAAGGTGCAATGATCAATCCCATAAACAGTTCTGGCTTAAACGATATTAATTCGTTGCCAAAAACTAAGGCCAAGATCATTCCTAATACTAGAGCAATATAATTAACAGAAATCTTTCTCAAAAAACAATTCTGAATAATCATTGTTGCACTTGCCACTAGGCACATACCGATTGCAAGAAGTATTGCATGCATAAAATTTCCTTCTTAAATAAAAAAGTCCCTTGGAGGGACTTAAATTTGCATTAATAACTCATTTTTTCGCGATACATTTCATAAGCACGATCGAAAATTGTCATGCTTGGCAAATAACCAGCATTCAATTCCAAATAGTCCGACAACTTTTCATAATCCTGTTCTTGTTTTGGAAAAGTTTGATCATGCTGAGCATCATTAGCGAATTGTGCAACTTCGTCAGTTGAATCCGGATCTCTCTGAGTCATTAAAAAACGATAAAAACTTTCTCGATATGCCATTTTTACTCCGTATAATAAAGAATCGCATAAGCACCATGACCTGCATGAGTTGCAATAATTGGGCTTGTTTCTTGAACTAGAACATTGATTTCTGGATTTATCTCTTTAATTTTTTGAGCCAATTTTTCCATCACTTCGGGAGTGTCAACGTATGAAATGCCTACTTCATGAATTTTATCTTTATTTACGGCAATATCATCCAATACACGTTGGTCAAAAGCTTTAGAAAATTTCTTGCCACGTCCCTTTTTAGCCACTTCTAGATTGCCACCAGGCATGTGCAATTCAATTCGAATATTAAGAAGAGTGGCTATTTTACCGGCTAATGGGCCTAAACGTCCACCCTTGATCAAATTATTCAGATTAACAACCATCATCCGCAATTTTTGATTTTTCTTAATGTGGTCGACATGAGCCAAAATTTCATCAAGCGTTTTACCTGCTTGACTGTCTTTAGCAGCTGCCAAAACTTGAAAGCCTTCTGCTCGATCAGTCAATTCAGAATCAACAATGTGAACTTCATCTGATTTTCCAGCAATTTCAGCTGCTTGTCTTGCCGCATCAATCGTCCCACTCAAAGTCTTGGATAAGAAAATTCCAATGACTTCGCTTCCGTCGGAAGTTAAATCTTTAATTACATCTACAAAACGACCGATTGAAGGTTGACTGGTTTTGGGCAATTCTTCAGATTCATTCATCTTTTTGACAAAATCGCGTCTGGAAATGTCAACACCATCAACATAATTCTTGCCATCAATTGTAATCGTTAATGGTACAACAGTAATATTATATTTTTTAATTTCTTCTTGAGTTAATTGGACGGAAGAATCCGTCATAATCTTAAATTTTGACAACGTATTCGCCCTCAATTCTAAGTTGCTCACTTTTTATGATAAAATATGAGCAAGTAACAATACAGTTAGTATATCAAAAAAATTAGTTAAGAAAAAAGATTGATTGGAATTGTTTTATCATGAAATTAAAAGAACTTTGGCAGGAGCCTAAACAAAGATCAAAAATTTATTACATCCTTGACAACATTTTCAGCGCAATTACCCATGGAGTTGGCTTTGGATTAGCAGTCGCTGGACTAGTGGTTTTAATCGTTAAAGCCGCTTCAACTGGGGATGCAATGAGAATTGTGACCTTTACGATCTATGGTTCATGCCTCGTTTTACTATATTTATTTTCTACTTTATATCATAGTTTAATTTTTACCAGAGCCAAGAATGTTTTTCAAATTTTTGATCATTCATCGATTTTTCTTTTAATTGCTGGTTCCTATACCCCTTATTCCTTGGTGGCCATCGGCGGGGCCTGGGGGTGGACTCTTTTCGGCCTAATTTGGGGACTGACAATTATTGGCATCATTTATTACATTTTCAATCGCGGCAAGCATGTCATTTTTGACACAATTTTATATGTTGCAATGGGTTGGCTTGTAATCCTATCGGGCAGTTATCTCTATGTACGGTTGACACCTGTTGGCTTCTGGCTGCTTGTTGGCGGTGGAATTGCTTACACCGTTGGTGCCATTCTCTACAGTATGAGAAATATTCCGTTTATTCATGTTATTTGGCACTTGTTCGTAATGTTAGGTTCAATTTTGATGTACTTTTCGGTTTTGCTTTATGTTTAATATTTAATAAAAAAAGTTTGGTCTTGTTAACCAAACTTTTTTATTTGCTTTCTAAAAATTCACCAATTGCTGCTTCACTATTCTCCAAATTTCCAGCAACAACTTCTTGTTTAATTTCTTCCAGGAGCTGCCCTAATTTAGGTCCAGGACGAATACCATTTTCAATTAAAAAGCGCCCATCTACAGCCAATTCTGAAGTATCTTTAATTGGCAAAGCTAAATAACGATCTACTAAGGCTTCTGAATCAACCGGCTGACCTAAAATATGCGCAACATCAATTGTATTGAGCAAATTTTTTTTGCCGATTTCAAACAATTCATAATCGCCAGGCACATGATCAGAAAGCACATCAAAAAATGAAACAATTTGTTCAACTTCATTCGTCATTGCATTAGAATTTTTCCAATCGCGCATAAAGGTCCCGATTTTGTCATTTTGAATTTTAAGCAGAATAATAATTATTGACCATAAACTGGTTTCCAAGGCAGGACTAAATTGCAATTGAGGAAAAACAGATAGCAACTCGCTTTTACCAGCAAAATCAGGTACATCCTCACTTAGTTTGGTATCAAGAAAGACCTGAAAAGCTTCTCTTGCATTTGACCCTAAGCCCATTTTGACAAATTCATCCCGAATTCTTTCAACCGAGATCTTTTTTAGCAATTGATGGTGATCTTCGATTGCTTTTTGGGTATTTTCTTCTAAGTCAAATTTGAGTTGACTCATAAATCTAACTGCCCGCATCATGCGAAGAGCATCTTCATGAAATCTCTTCTCTGGGTCGCCTACAGCTCTGATGACCTTCTTTTTTAAATCACTCAAACCATCAAAAAGATCCAGAATTTGACCATCGGTATTCATTGCCAATGCATTGATCGTAAAGTCACGTCTTTTAAGATCTTCATCTAAATTCTGTACAAAAGTAACATGATCCGGTCGACGAAAGTCTTGATAGCCAGATTCAGTTCTAAAAGTTGTAATTTCATAGCTGTTGCCGTTATAAAGTACAGTGACTGTGCCATGCTTAATTCCAGTATCAATCGTTTTAGCGAATTGTTCTTTAACTTCTTCGGGGTAAGCACTTGTGGCAATATCAACATCATGAATTTGTCGGCCCAATAAAACATCTCTAACTGAACCACCAACAAAATATGCTTCATAACCTGCTTGTTCTAATATTTTCAAAACCGGCATCGCATCTTGAAAAATATTAGGTAATTTTTTTAATTTCATCATCAATTTTTTATTTCACCGTTTTATTATGTAATTTAGATAATTATATGTTAATTTTAGGATAGAGAATTTAGGAGGGACAAGCGATGAAAAAAATACTAAATAAAAATACTTTTTTCGAATTATTTATGATCGCTTTGGGATGCGCCATTTATGCCCTAAGTTTGGATATGATTTCGGTGCCAAATAAACTGGCCGACGGAGGTTTGAGCGGAATCGCTCTGCTTCTTCGGCACTTTTGGGGCATTAACATGGGACTCACCACTTTGGTATTAAATATTCCTCTAATTATTTTAGGGTACCGTTTTATGGGCAAACGACTGCTCGCCTATACAATTTGGGGTACCGTTGCTCTTTCTTTCTTCTTATCATTTTGGCGCCTAGTACCAATTATAACGCAACTAAATCTCGAACACGACCTCTTCCTTTCCGCCGCTTTAGCTGGGACTCTCTCTGGCTTAGGACTCGGATTGGTCTTTCGTGATAATGGAACTTCTGGAGGAACCGATATAATCGCTAGGATCTGTCAGATGAAGTATGGTATTTCATCTGGAAAAATGCTGCTGTTTTGCGATGCTGTAGTTTTATTCGTATCCTTATCATATCTTGATATCAAGCACATGATGTATACTCTTCTTGCTTCATTTATTCTCTCAAGAGTTATGGATGCAGTTCAACAAGGCGCATACACTGCGAGAGGCTTGTTAATTATTTCTGATAAGTATCAACAGATCGGTGAAATGATTGATCTTAAACTTAATCGTGGTTTTACCTATCTAAAAGCTTTAGGCGGCTACAAGCAAGATAACAAACGAATCATTTATTTAGTCGTTTCTCCACGTGAAATTCCAACTATTAAACAACTGATCTTTAATGAAGATCCTAATGCCTTTGTTACGATTATCGAAGTGCATGAGGCCTTAGGAGAAGGTTTTACATATAAAAAGCCACATCGAAAATTCATTAGAAAATAAAAAAGCCGCAAATTTGCGATTTTTTTATTGTAATCGATTAGCCAAATCTTGCATCTCTTCATCAGAGGGAACTATGGCTAGATATTTATCAAGCAGCTGCTTAACAATTTCACTGCTATTAGGTTCAGTATTAAAGAAATAGATCATTTGTTTCAAGAAATCAGGATTCTTTTGAAACTCAGGATAAGCCAATAGGAATTCGCTTTTTGCCTTATCACTTTCATCCAGATTTTCGTAAGAAACTGCCAAATTCCAGTGCGCCTGTGGCTCAATACTGTCATCATCGAGTTTTTCAAATAAAGCATTGTTTTCCTTATATTTGCGTTCATGCAGATACAAGTTGGATAATTGCAAGCGCAAATCACTATTATCAGGAGCAATTTCTAAACCTTTCTGAAGCAAATCTTCTGCAGTCTTGAAATCTTGCAGATTAGCTGCGGCCATAGCCCCCATCGAATACAGTGTTTCATCTAATTCATTATAAGCTAAACCAGCTTGAGCCGAACGCAATACCTGATCGTCGTCATGCTTATGCTGGTAAGCTTGAGCAAGAAGCGGATAGGCATTAACATAATCCGGGCTCTGGTCAATGACTTCATCTAAGTATTTAATTGCTTGATCATCATCTCCAACACTAAGCATAACTAAGCCAGCTTGATATTTGCTATCAATATCCAAAATCGCATTACTGTGTTTTTTAATAACTTGACTAGCTTCTTCATATTGACCAAGCTTTGCCTCTGTCTGAAACAGCCTTTGAATCAAGTTAACCTCACCAAAAGTATCCTGACGTTTGATTAGGTCCTTATAGTGGGCTAAAGCTTCCTCATACTGGCCACTATTAAACTCGAGTTCAGCTAGTCCAAACTTAACTGCATCCTCCTCAGGGGCCAATTTGAGTGCTTGCAATAGCTTATCTTTTGCCGTTTCAAATAGACCATTGGTTTGATAATAATCAGCCTGAACAAGCAAAGATTCCAAATAAGCATCAGAATTTGGTGAAATATTGTAAAGCAAACTTAATCCATCATCATCCTGACCATCGTTTAACAAAATTTCTGCTAAATATACTTTAAATAAGTCTTCATTGGGAAACTTGGCAATCAAAGCACGATAGACATCCTTGGATAAATCGGTAAATCCATAATCAGTTAAATTTTCTGCTAGTGAAGCCAAAATTTCTGGTTGATCATGATCTAATGCCTTTTTTAACAAAATCTTATCTTGCGAAAAATCATGCTTCTCAATCGCGTCTAATAATTGTTCTGAGTATGTCATAGTATCCTCCATTCAGACTTCTATTTTTACATAAAAATAAAGCGTTGGTCAAAGAAAAGACCAACGCTTTATTCTTTTTATGAGCTATTAATTACTTAACAGCATACTTAAGTGCCTTACCTGGTTTAAATGCAGGAACTTCACTTGCTGGAATTTGGATTTCAGCACCGGTTTGAGGGTTACGGCCCTTACGTGCAGCACGATGACGTACTTCGAAAGTACCAAAACCGATTAATTGTACCTTGTTGCCCTTTGAAAGATTTTCTTGAATTGAACTAAAGAGTGCTTCAACAGCAGCAGCAACCTCCTTCTTAGTTAAGTCAGTCTTTGAAGCTACTTCAGAAACTAATTCAGCCTTATTTGCCATTTGAAATTCACCTCCTGAAATTGAATCGAAATTCAATATTATTCCTTTATAAAAGAATAAGGAATCATGATCGTTCAAAATCAATTTTTCCTAAAAACTAAAATATCACAAACAGCTTGTCACAACAAGCTTTCTTATGATTTTATTTACGTTTTCGTGGAATTATTTTAATTGGGGTGCCTTCAAAATTGAAATTCTCACGTAATTGATTTACTAAAAATCTTTGATATGAAAAGTGCATTAATTCCGGATCATTTACAAAGACTACAAATGTTGGCGGATTAGTTTTAACTTGCGTCATGTAGTAGACCCGAAGTCGTTTGCCTTTTACTAAAGGCGTTGGTACAAGCTTGCTTGCTTCCAACAATAAATCATTTAAGACGCTAGACTGAATTCGCTGATTTTCATTTTTATAGACTTCTTTTACTATTTCTGGAATTTGATCAAGTCTTTGACCTGTTTTTGCAGAAACAAATAAAATTGGAGCGTAGTCCAGATACTGAAATTCTTGTCTAATTACTTGTTCAAAATCTTTGCCGCTGCCACTATCTTTTTTAGGAATATCCCATTTATTTACAACGATAATGAGACCACGTCCCGCATCATGTGCATATCCGGCCACGTGCTTGTCTTGCTCTCTGATGCCTGTACTTGCATCAAGAACTAATAAAGCCACGTCAGATCGATCAATAGCGCTCAATGCACGCATTACAGAATACTTTTCAGTCTTTTCGTAAACTTTTCCGCGTCTTCTTATGCCCGCAGTATCAATTAATCTAAACTTTGTTCCATCTTTACCAATAAAAGGCGTATCGATTGCATCTCGAGTCGTGCCTTCTTGATTGGCAACGATCACTCTTTTTTCGCCTAAAAGCTTGTTAACGATCGAAGATTTACCAACATTAGGACGTCCAATAACACTAAAGGAAATTGTATCTTTATCTTTTTTATCAAGTTCGCGTGGAAACTTGCTAACAATTTTATCAAGCAAATCGCCAATCCCAGTTCCGTGACTTCCAGAAACTGGAATTGGATCTCCCAATCCTAAACTGTAGAAGTCATAGACTTCCGCTCTTAGTTCAGGATTATCAGCCTTGTTAATTGCTAAAATAATTGGCTTTTTAGTGCGATAAAGCAGCTGTGCAACTCGTTCATCAAGATCAGTTACGCCATTTACAACGCTGCAAAGCATTACAATGACATCCGCTTCATCAATGGCAATCTCTGCTTGAGCACGAATCTCCTCTTCGATTTTTCCGTCTTCCCAAGTAATACCGCCAGTATCGATTAGATCGAAATTATGTCCCATCCATTCAGCTTGAGCATAATTTCGGTCACGAGTTACACCAGGTTCATCTTCAACAATAGCCAAACGTTCTTTGATAATCCGGTTGAAAAGTGTTGATTTACCCACATTGGGGCGGCCAACAATTGCTACCACTGGTAAAACCATTTTTTCAGCCTCCTTTTAAGAATAAAAAAAGCCGACAGAAGTCGGCTTTTCTTAAATACGATTATTTACGGTCTTTTAATTGGTCACCAATAATGTCACCTAAAGCAAAGCCGTTATCATCGTTACCCATGTACTTCTTGTTTACTGAGTTTTCGTTACGTGAACGACGTGGACGAGAACTTTCGTTTGAAGAAGCATTTGAATCTGCAGCTTTAATAGAAAGTGAGATTCTTCTATCACTCGGGTCAATGTTCAAAACTTTAACTTTAACAGTTTGACCAACCTTCAAAACATCACTTGGCTTGTCAACGTGCTTGTTTGAAATTTCTGAAACGTGTACTAAGCCTTGGATACCATCAGCAACTTCAACAAAGGCACCAAAGTTAGTTAATGATTTAACTTCACCTTCAAAAATATCGCCATCATGTAAGTTTGCAGTAGCTTGTTCAAATGGTGAAGGTTCAGTTTGCTTAATTGACAAGGAGATACGATTTCTGTCATTGTCAATACCAATGACCTTAACCTTAACATCTTGACCAACCTTCAAAACATCACTTGGCTTGTCAACATGCTTGTAAGAAATTTCGGAGATGTGGACCAAACCGTCAACACCACCAACATCAATGAATGCACCGAAGTTAGTTAAGCGAGATACTTTACCTTCGATAACATCACCAACAACTAATTGTGAAGCAACCTTATCAAATGCTTCTTCACGTTCTTCTTCAATTAAATCCTTGTGTGAAAGAATCAAACGGTTCTTGTTAGGATCAATTTCAGTAATCTTAAGCTTCATAGTCTTACCCATGTATGGCTTAAGATCTGAAACATAGCGGTTTGAAATTAATGAAGCTGGTAAGAAACCTCTAGTACCAACGTCAACAAGCAAACCACCACGAACTGATGAAGTTACAGTACCTTCAATTGGAGTACCTGCTTCATAGTCCTTTTGCAACTTGTTGTAAGCTTCTCTTTCCTTTAAGCGAGTTACTGAGAAGAAGAATTCACCGTTTTCCTTATCTCCACCAGCTCTTCTTAAAACTAAAGCCTTGAATTTGTCGCCTGTTTTTACTAAATCGCGCAAATCAGCGTTGCGATCTGAAGTGAATTCACGACGGGTAATAACACCTTCGACACCAGCGTTTTCTACACCAACATCAATTTGGCCGTCTTCAATGTATAATACTTCGACATCAACAATATCTCCGACCTCAACTCCTTGCATTTGCTTTAATGCGTCTAAAAATTGATTACTGTTTTCTGACATATGTACCTCCCAATATCATGTCCCATTTTAAAGGAAACTAAGATATTTTTCTACTATTTTGTGCTATTTTCTTCAATTTTTTTTGATTTTTTTATTTCACTTAAAATTCGATCGACAACTTGGTCAATTGTCATGCTAGTTGTATCAACTTCAATTGCATCATCTGCCTTTTTTAATGGCGAAACTTTACGGTGAGAATCTTTATAATCTCTAGCTGCAATATCCTTCTCAATTTGATCAACGGTCTGATCAGATTTAATTCCTCGTTGTTTTAAATCAAGCAAACGACGTTCTGCTCTTGAACGAGCCGAAGCAACTAAAAAGATTTTGACTTCAGCATCTGGCAAAACCGTAGTTCCAATATCACGGCCATCCATGATTACATCAGTCTTGCCTGCCATTTGTCTTTGCAAAGTCGTCATCTTTTCACGTACTTTAGGCAAAGCAGAAACTTGTGAGACATTGGCAGAGATCTCAGGAGTTCTGATTTCGACTGAAATGTCCTTTCCTGCAGAATAAACTTTTTGTTCGCCGTTTTCTGATTTTAATTCAATGCCATCTTGACCAATTGCCTTTAAAATACCACTTTCATCACCATAATCTAAGCCATGATTGCGTGCAATTACAGTGCATGCTCTATACATGGCACCTGTATCTATATATAAAAAAGACAATTTCTTGGCAATAATTTTTGCTACTGTACTTTTTCCTGCTGAAGCAGGACCATCAATTGCTACTTGCATTCTATCTAAAAAAGAGACTTTACGGTCTCCTTCAATCCTTTCCTAATTTTTATTTCAACTTAAGAGTATCACCGGCTGCAATATTAGAAGTATCGGATAAATTATTCAATTTTGCTAACTCATCAACACTCATGCCATATTTTTCAGCAATGCTAGTTAATGAATCGCCATCTTGTACAACATAGGTAGCTGGCGTACTATCGCTTGAGTTGCTTGAACTGCTTTGTTTAGTCGTTTCGGAGCTCTTTTTAGATGATTGCTTGGCTTTAGATTTAACAGAAGAACTGCTGCTTTTCTTTGAAGTCTTATTTTCAGAACTAGATTCAGTCTTCTTTACTTTTTGAACTTCAGTTGGCTGTTCAGTCTGTTGAATATGCTGTGATGCAACTTTATGCACTACAGGCACCAAAACTGCCAAGATAATAATTAAAACACTGATTACTATGCCCCAGTGTCCGCCCGACTTTTCATCTTCATTGGCTCTGCCCTCAGTGGGTCGCTCATAATGTTTATAAGGACCTTTTGGATTGTTATCCATTTGGCTTTCCTCCTATTTATTGACTAAACAAATTTTAGCATAGAATAGGTCTCAGTGAAGCCAAATAAAATAAAAAGACGCATTAGATTGCGTCTTTGATAGCTATAGGTTAAATTTCTTTTGTACAGACGGTTTAATATTTTTTAAAGTTGCTTCAAACAAAATATATACAACCACCGAGTTAACTGCACCTTTGAGCAAATTGAACGGAACAATAATTCCAAAAATATAAGCCTGCATTGATGGCAAATGAAGCAATCCTCCCAAATAATTCTTTACAGTAAAGTTGTATAAGGCCTGATAACTTGAAATTGCGGGGATTTTTGCCATCGATGTCAATGCATATACAGGAGTTAAAATGAATGCATTCGTTAAAGCCAGAACAAGCGTCATCATTAAAATTCCAAGTATTAAGCCTAAAATGGGTTTGAGCCGATTCGAAAGTGAGTGCCGATTTTCTTCTGATACTTTTTTGGATAAAAAATAAAATGGCAATGCAAACGATAAACTTGCCAAAAAGGCAGCTATTTGTCCCACAATTGTCGGTAACGCGAAACCATCGAAAATTAAACTACATAAAGTCCTAATCAGTGTAATGAGCACTCCTGCCCAGGCACCAAACAAAAAGGTTCCAATTGTAATAACCACATCTGAAAAATCAAATTTTAGAAATCCTACGCCAGGAATAATTGGAAACTCAAATTTTTGAACAACGAATGCAATTGCGCCAATTAAAGCAAATGCAATCAAATTGGTTAGATTGCTAGAATGCTTACGCTTCATATTTACTTTCCTCCTAAGACAAAAACAAAAAGTCTGTTGCTTCAGCAACAGACTTTTAAAAGCAAATATAAATTTCTTTTAAGTTGGTCTGTCTTCTTCCATCTAGACTTTAACTATCGGTATTCTTTCGAAATTCAACCACTCTCGTGGGTCGCGGACTTTACCGCCGGTCGGGACTTTCACCCTACCCTGAAGACAACACACTAATATTTAATTGTTCAATCTAAGTTTAGTCAACCTGTTTCAATCTGTCAACTTCTTCACGCGTTAATTCGCGATATTGTCCATAAGTAAGCGCATGCAAATCCAAAAAAGCGTAGCGCTCTCTGGAGAGTTTTTCTACAGGATGACCAACGGCTTTAAACATTCTTTTGACTTCATGGTAATGACCTTCGTGAATGGTTAATTGAACAATTTGATTGTTCTTCTTTTGATTTGTCTTTAAAATCTTCACCTTGGCTGGTGCACATTTTCTTCCATCCACTTTGACACCCTTTTTAAGCGTCATAATTTGATCTGGTTCCAAAATTCCCTCTATTTTTGCCACATATACTTTAGGAACTTCGTTTTTGGGATGCATTAACAGGTTGGCTAATTTGCCATCATTTGTCATCAACAGCAAGCCAGAAGTATCGTAATCGAGACGACCTACTGGATATAAACGATATGGCAAATCATCAAAGTAATCGACTACTGTTTTTCTTCCCTTATCGTCATGAGCTGTCGAAACGACACCACGTGGTTTATAAAAAAGATAAGTGTGCAGACTTTCACGTTCAATTGGTTCATCATCCACGGTGATCGTACTAAATGTATCGACTTTGGTACCTAATTTAGTCACTAATTTGCCATCAACTCTTACACGTCCAGCTACAATCATTTTTTCTGCTTTACGTCTAGAAGCGATCCCAGCCTCTGCAATAACTTTTTGCAATCTTTCTAAAGTCATCTATTCTTCTCCTTTTTGATCAGAATCATTCTGTTCGAAATCTAGTCTTTCATTTTCAAAATTCTCATCTTCAAAATCTTCAATTAAAGGCAAATCAGCCAAACTCTTGAAATTAAAATACTGTAAGAAATAATCTGTCGTTATATATAAATTTGGATGTCCTGGTGCATCTTTTTTGCCATTTGCTTTAATTAATCCCCGCCAGACCAAAGTTTGCAAAGCACCTGACGAGTTTACACCGCGAATATCATCAATTTCTACTCTCGTAATTGGCTGACGATATGCCACAATTGAAAGAATTTCAAGTGCGGATTGGCTCAATGTTTTAGTCAAATCTTTTGAAAAGTACTTTTCGATTATTTCGCCCGTATCGGGGTTAGTAGTCATTTTGAATAAATCATTAATTTGAATTACCTGCAAGCCAGAATCAGGATCATTTTCGTATTTTCGTTTAAGCTTAACCGTTAAATTATTAAGCTCTGTCTCAGTTACATGCAGCAATTCACATAGATTATTAATGCTTAAACCATTATCACCTGCTATATAGAGCAATGATTCAAGTTTTCCTAATTTTGTTGCCATGCTAATTTTTTCTTTCTATCTCTAAATCACCAAAAGTACGGTTTTGTTTTAATACAACTAAGTGCTTTTTACATAATTCAAGGCTTGCTAAAAAGAGCCCGATTACATCGGACAAATTATTCATTCGCGGCACACAGGAAAAGAAACTTACTTTGCCTTCTTTATCAATTCTGTCTTTTAAGTAAGAAATCATTTCACCGATTGGCGTTTCCTGCACTTTAATTGCTACTGAACTGGGTTGTTTAAGTTTCATTTTGTGGATGATCATCGCAAAAGTTGCGATCAATTCTTTTTCAGTAATTTGTCCTAACGGTAATGGTTGAATTTTTTGATCTTTAGAAATACTTGGTTCCTTTGCAACAACAACTGGGGCTTCTTCATTTTTTTCTTTAAAAAAGCTTGATATCTTTTTAAAAACAGAATACTGCACCAGTTGTTGAACCAGTTCATCTCGCGGGTCTTCCGCTTGTTCATCATCGTCAACAAAATCATTTTGAGGTAAAAGATATTGCGATTTAATCCGTAAAAGAGTGGATGACATTACAAAATATTCTCCAGCAATTTGTAAATTTAATTGCTGCATCTTTTTTAAATAATCCAGATACTGACTGGTAATTTGGGCAATTGGAATATCATAGATATCAATTTTCTGTGATCTGATCAAATGAAGCAAAAGATCTAATGGTCCTTCAAAGTTAGGCAGTTCTAATGTTAAATTATCTTTTTTAGTCATTATTCTTGTCCAGCTTCAATAAATAAGTAAATTCGGGCAAAGCCGTGATTTTTTTATTTGGATAATTATCCTTTAAATCAGACAGAATTTTTCGTTCATGCTCTTCATCACGATATCCTGGTGCTAGCGAAAGATAGCGAATTACAATAAAATGATCATCATTTTGCGTACCAATCACACCAATAATATTCGATTCATCATTACGATACAGAAAAAGCTGAAAATCATTCTTGGCCTGATTTAATCTCATTTCATCTTTTAAATTGTCAAGATTTTTAAAGTCCGGTAAATAAGACAACAACCCCATTGTTGTTTTTTCAAAATCTTTTTTATATTGAATTAGCATCTAATCACCTAAGCCCTTGGATGTGTTTCTATGTACACCTCAAGAATATGTTTTTGTGTCAAATTAGTATATATCTGAGTCGTACTGATATCGGAGTGACCTAATATTTCTTGAACAACCCTTAAATCCGCACCATTTTCTAATAAGTGCGTAGCAAAAGTATGTCTTAAAGTATGAGGAGTAACGTCCTTATTGATATTTGCAAGCTGGCAGTAGTGTTTAATAATTTGCCATACAGCTTGACGGGTTAAAGAACCACCTCGATTATTTAAAAAGACAAATTCTGTATTTCTTCCTTGTTTTAGAACTAAAGATTCACGAACTTCTTTTTCATATTTTGCAAGCCAATCCAAAGCAATGTTGCTTACAGGAACCAGACGTTCTTTTGACCCCTTGCCAAACACCTTGATCAATTTCAAATCTGGATGAACATCTTCTAGCTGTAAATTGATTACTTCGCTAACCCGCATTCCAGTTGCATACATCATTTCTAATAATGCGCGGTCACGCAGACCCAACTTTTTCTCAACGTTTGGGGCAGCTAACAGACGATCCATTTCATCTTGTGTTAAAGCAACTGGCAAACGCCGCTGCTTTTTAGGAGAATCAATTTCAATCATTGGATTTAATTTTTGAATATTTTGTCTAGCAAGCCACTGATAAAACTTGCGTAAACTAGAAATCATACGACTGATCGAACTTGAAGCTTTATTTAAATCTTTTTGCCTTGCTAAAAAAGCATCTATTTCGACTGCCTCAGTCGGCCAAGAATCTATTTTTTCCTGTTGCAAGAAATTTAAAAACTCTGTCAAATCCTGTCTGTACGCAGTTATCGTATTTTCGCTTAATCCACGTTCAATTTGTCCAAAACGCAGATAATCTTCAATTTGATCATTTAATTTAGTCATCTTTTTGTTCAGGATCTTTAATTAAAGTAATAGTTCCGTTTTCTTTATCTTCAACAACCAATTTTGCCTTTAATAAGTGGCCCAATGCACGTTTAAATGCTGATTTTGAAATGCCAAAATAGTTCTTAATTTCTTGAGCGTCTGACTTATCATAAAACGGTAAAGTTTTGGTCTCTTTACGACGCAAACTCATCAAAATCATTTGTGCATCATCATCGATTTCTTCAAAGGCACGCGGCAAATTGCTTAAATTAAGTCGACCGTACTGACTGATGCCAATTACCCGACCTTTAAATTGCTCACCTAAGTGCAAAGTCCTACCCATTTGTGATTCAGGAACAAATCCAAGATAATATTCATTCGTTAAAACGAATGCACCTATTTCTCTACTTGAGTAAACAGTCGCAAATACATTTTTGTTGTTCATATTGTTTGGAAAACTTGCAGACAATTGTTCGAAAATATTTTCATCTGCTAGTTTTGCCCAAATTCGTTCTTTTTTGTCAGTTTCAAGACGAACTAAAAGACGATCGTCTTTTCGAGGCCACCTTTCTTTATCCAGTGGCAAATCATCCATAGAAACAACGATGTCTTTATCTGGTAAGCCTACATCAACGAAAACTCCTAAACCATAACGAACTTCGGTTACCTTGCCCCAGCCATATTGATCTGGACCAGCGAAAGGCAAAAATTGCGTCATTTCACGTTCATGATTCTTATTATCATAAATAAAACCTGTGACTTGATCGCCAACTTTAGGAATTTCATCCTGAGTTAGCTCATGTTTTTTTAATTCATAAGTAATTCCATCAATTTGGACAAAAAATGCATTTTCATTTTGGTCGGTTACTTTTCCAGTTTGAATAGTTCCAAGCATATTAATCTCCTACTTTACATATTCCTTTTACCAGTATACCCAAAATTTGGGCAAAATAAAATAGCCAGCCGCGCTAGCTGACTATTTTATTTACTTTTTAATTAATCTTAATTGATTAAAGGTTTGAGATTTCACCTTGGTAAATAGCACCACGACGTGCATCAACAGTGATAGTAGTACCATCAGAAATCTTATCAGTTGCATCAGTAGTACCAACAACAACTGGGATACCTAATGACAAACCAACAACTGCGGCATGTGAAGTCAAACCAGAAGCTTCAACAACTAAGCCTGAAGCCTTCTTAATAGCTGGCATGTAGTCAGGGTCAGTTACCTTAGAAACTAAGATGTCGCCTTCCTTAACTTTGCTGTTAGCTTCTTCAGCTGAGTTAGCAACTACAGCCTTACCAACAACTGAGCCATTACCTACACCTAAACCTTGTGCAAGCTTGTTACCAATGATTTGTAACTTCATTACGTTAGTAGTACCAGATTCACCAACTGGAACACCAGCAACGATAATTACAAGGTCGCCATTCTTAACTAAGCCCTTTTCCTTAGCAACTTTAGCAGCCATTTCGAACATGTCATCAGTTGACTTAGGTTTTCTAGTCAATACAGGAATTACGCCCCAAACGATACCCAATGAGTGTTGGATCTTTTCGTCAAAGGTCATAGCAATAATGTCTGCATTTGGACGGTACTTAGAAATCATACGAGCAGTGTAACCTGACTTAGTTGCTGCGATGATAGTCTTAACGCCCAATTCTTGAGCAGTACGTACAACTGATTCACCAATAGCTTCAGTAACGTTTGAGCCCTTGTATTCTTCGAATCTTTGAAGAGCTAAAGTGTTACGCTTAAGCAATTCCTTTTCAGTACGTTCGTCAATTTCAGCCATAGCCTTAACAGCTTTAACTGGGTACAAACCATTTGCTGATTCACCTGAAAGCATAGTTGCGTCAGTACCATCAAGAACAGCGTTAGCAACGTCAGAAACTTCGGCACGAGTTGGACGTGGATTTTCTTGCATTGAGTCAAGCATTTGAGTAGCAGTGATAACTGGCTTACCAAGCGCATTAGCTTTCTTGATCAGGTCCTTTTGTACAAATGGAACTTCCATGAATGGAATTTCAACACCCATGTCACCACGAGCAACCATCAAACCATCTGAAACTTGTAAGATTTCGTCTGCGTTGTCAATACCTTCTTGAGATTCAATCTTAGGGAAGATCTTAACGTAGTCAGCACCTGCTTCTTCACAAAGCTTACGGATATCTAAGATATCTTGAGCCTTACGTGCAAATGAAGCAGTAATGAAGTTAATACCGTGTTGTAAACCAAACTTAATATCGTTAGTATCCTTTTCAGTGATACCTGGAAGGCGGATTTCAACACCTGGTGCGTTAACACCCTTCTTTGAACCGATGACACCAGTGTTTTGAGCTTCACAAACAAGTTCTCTCTTAGCATCATCCTTTTCCTTGATCAAAAGGTCAACCAAACCATCATCGATCAATACGTGACCACCAACATGGGTATCATCGTACAAACCTTCGTAGGTAACGTGGATCATGTCCTTGTTACCTTTCTTGGTATCATCCATAGAAATACGGATCTTGTCACCAGTGTTAATAGTGAACTTGCCGCCTTCTTGTTCGGTGGTTCTGATTTCAGCACCCTTAGTATCAAGGTCGATACCAAGAAGCATGCCAGTATCCTTTTCCACTTGACGAACCATCTTCATACGTGCCAAGTGTTCTGCGTGATCACCGTGTGAGAAGTTGAAACGGAATACGTTTGCACCAGCTTTTGCTAAAGCGGTAATAGTTTCAATATCGTTTGAAGCTGGCCCTAAAGTACTAACAATCTTAGTTTTCTTCATTATTTAAAAAATCCTCTCCAAAAAATCGACTAATCTTTAGTCATTTCTTCATTAACATCCAACAGTGAGTAGTCGCCTTCATGTTTACCATCAAACAGATCAAGAATGTCGTGGGTATTTAACTTACCATTCTCCATGCCGACAGCTAACCCGCCTTTACCATCAAGAAGTAAGTTAACAGCATAATTACCCATCTTAGTAGCATTTACTCTATCTGCGACAGTTGGCGAACCACCACGTTGCATATGGCCAAGTACATTAGCACGAGCGTCAAAGTCACCGTACTTCAAAAGTTCTTTTCTGAAGTCATCAGCACTCATAACACCTTCAGCTAATACAACAAGACCATGGTCTTTGCCATCAGCAAAGCCTTGCTTAAGAGTCTTAGCAATCTTCTTGATATCATAGTCACGTTCAGGAACAACGATTGCATCAGCTCCACTAGCTACACCAACACGCATTGCAATGTCGCCGCATTCACGGCCCATTACATTAACAATGAACACGCGGTGGTGACTGCTTGCTGTGTCACGAATCTTATCGATTGCGTCCATAGCAGTACGACAGGCAGAATCATAACCGATAGTATATTCAGTATAAGGAATGTCATTATCAATAGTTCCTGGCAAACCAACTGAATTAATACCAAGACGTGTTAAAGCTAAAGCACCGTGGTAAGATCCGTCACCGCCAATAACGATAACAGCATCAATACCGTGCTTTCTTAATTGCTCTGCACCCTTCTTTTGCACATTTTCTTGTGCAAATTCAGGATAACGTGCAGAATACAAGAAAGTACCACCTTGGTTGATCGTATGGTCCACGTCTTCCGCAGTAAGCGGAACGAAGTCACCTGCAACCAAGCCAGCAAAACCATAACGAATACCCATTACTTCAAGTCCGTGATGGATTGCAGTCTTAGTAACCGCTCTGATTGCTGCATTCATACCAGGGGCGTCGCCACCACTAGTTAAAATACCAATCCGTTTCATGAATTCACCTCATCATGATTATTTGTGTAATTTCTCACATCAACTAAATCTTACCATTTTTCGAGCTAAAAATCTCATAAAAAATCCTTTTATTTGTTGAATTAATGGTAAATTTAAATAACAGCGCTTACACCACTGACAATAGGGTAAAAATTTTATTTATTCTTTAAAGTTCACGCGTTTCAAGTTAGTTAACAAATATTGCTTTTTGCTAGAATTGTAACGATCGCCCTGACACTTTACACCCAGCAAATAAATGTCGCCCTCTTTAAGTACTGAATGTATTTGATCATAAATTCGCGGAAAAATCGTAACTTCCTGCTGACTGCTTGAATCTGCAAAGCTGGCAAAAGCCATTGTTTGTCCTTTCTTGGTTCTAATTAATTTTAATTTCATTAACTTTCCAACACAGACACTGTTTTCATTGATATCAACTTGATTCAAGGCCTTAGCGTTAAATTTTTGCGCATACTTTTGAACGACGATCAATGGTGTAGTTGTGGTAGAAAATCCCAACACTTTTTCTTCCATATCAGCGCGTTGACTGCTTGTTGGAGCCGCTGCTTTCTTGATCGGTGCATCCCCAAGAAGTTCGGACAGTGAAAGATTTTGCCCCGTTAATTGCACATTTTCAATCATTTCTTTGCAATTTACCAGCAATTCATTGCGATTATCATTTAAATGATCAAAACAGCCTGCCATGATCAGCGCTCTAATTGGATCTAACTGCAAATATTTCAGCTCAATCTTACGTAAAAAATCATCAAGTGATTTTATCGGCTTTTTTAGCTGAACAATGCTTTTCGTAAAATCATTTCGCAGTCCCTTGATTGCCTTTAACCCCACTAAAATTTGTCCTTTTAGCAGTTTAAAATCTAAACCGCTTTGATTGATGTCTGGTGGCAAAATTCTAATTCCTGCTTCTTGCGCCTGCATGATATAATTTTGGGCCTTTAATTTGCTTGCCCCTGAAGAATTCAGCAATGCAGTATAAAAAGCAGCTGGATAATGAACCTTTAAATAGGCTAACCAATAAGCAATTTTGGTATAAGCGACAGCGTGCGACCTGTTAAAGCCATAGTTGGCAAATTGCTCAATATATTGATAAACGCGTTCACCTACTTGCTTAGAGTGACCTTTTTGAATTGTCCCTTCAATGAACTTCGCTTTTTCTTGTCCAATCAATGCTTGATTTTTCTTTGACATGGCTCTGCGAAGAAGGTCAGCCTCGCCTAAACTAAAGCCTGCTAAGATTTGAGCAGTCTGCATGACCTGTTCCTGATAAACCAAGATGCCATAAGTAGGAGCTAGAATTTGCTTCAAGCTTGGATCCGGATAAACAATAGCTTGCTCCCCTTTTTTACGTGCAATAAAAGTATCTATGTTCTGCATTGGACCTGGACGGTAAAGGGCATTAACCGCAACTAAATCCTCAAAATTATCAGGTGACAGCTTTCGAAGAACTTTTCTAATGCCTTCAGATTCAAATTGAAAGACAGCATCAGTTTTACCTGTACGAAACAATTCTAAAGTCTTTGCATCGTTTAACGGAATTTTGTTGGGATCGATATTTATTCCCTGACTTTTAATTAAAGCTAAGGTATTGCCTAAAATGGTTAGATTGCGTAAACCCAAAAAGTCAATTTTTAACAAACCTAATGATTCAACATATTTTTTGGTTTGCTGTGTTACAGGAATCCCCAATTGACCGGCTTGCAAGCCTGAAATGCTGGCAATCGAATTATCACTGATTACTAATCCGGCCGCATGAATCGAATAATGGCGCGGCAACCCTTCCAAAGCGCGTGCCGTTTGAAAAAGAAGCTTATTCTCAGATGTTGAATCAACAATCAAGCGCGTCTGGCGAGACTCCTGATAGGCTTCATTCAATGTGATTTTTCCTTTTGAATATGGAACAGCGTCAGCCCATTTATTAAGTTCAACCACACTTAATCCAAAAACGCGACCAGTATCCCGCAGCGCTTGTTTTGCCGCCAAGGTACCAAAAGTTAAAATTTGAGCTGCATGATCCATCCCATATTTACGATACATATATTTTATGACATCGTCTCTCCTAATATCGGGGATATCCAAGTCAATATCAGGCATTTCATGTCGAGCTGGATTTAAAAATCTTTCAAAAAGAAGATGATATTCTAGCGGATCGACTTCGGTAATTCTTAAGGCATAGGAAACTAAAGAACCACATGCTGACCCACGTCCGGGACCAGTAGTAATGCCAACTCTATGGCAATAATTGATTACATCCCAAACGATTAAAAAATAATCATCAAAACCCATGCGATTTATTACATCTAGCTCATAACGCAACCGTTTTTGATAAGCTTCTGGGACGTTTTTACCCTTAAAACGTGCCTTTAAGCCATTCTGAGCCAAATAAAGCAAATACTCTTTCGAACTAGCGAATTTATCTTGATGATATTTTGGCAGAACTGGCTTTTGAAAAATCACTTCAGCATTACATTCTTCTGCGATTTTCCAAGTATTATTCAAGGCTTGATCTAGGTAGAAATCGTGATAGCGAGAAAAAAGCTCTTCTCCCTCTGCCAAATAATGCGATCCTGTTTGTTTAGAAAGGGGAACGATATCTTGCAGCTTATCCCCTTGTTTTATTGCCTGCAAAGTTTTACGCAAAAAGTGATCTTGCGGATTTAAATACTGACAATCTTCAGTCGCAACAAGAGGTAAAGCAAATTGCTTTGCTAAAGACTGAATATAATCAATGTAATTATTTTGATTCTTGCTTGCGTAAACGCCTAAATATAGCTGACTTGTGGCAGGAACAATCTCTTTTAATTCACGAACAAAATCGGCTCCCAACTGATCATTACGCTGCGAAAGCATTACCAGCTCACTATGCTGATTAGCCGGGACAATTATAACCATTTCATCTAAATACTTAGTCAATTCTTTTAGAGTAAGAATTTTATTATTGTTACCATTATCTGTCAGCAAATTGATTGCACTAGAAAGGCGTAACAAATTATGGTAGCCAGCATTGCTTTTGGCGATTGCAATCAAATCATATTTTGAAGTAGGATCGATCAAACCATTGATTCTGATTTGCATCCCCAGCAGAGCTTTAATGCCGACCTCTTTAGCCAACTCAAAAAAATTGACCAATCCATAAGTCACGTTGATATCTGTTAAAGCAACGGCACCATAATTTCTTTTTTTGGCAGTCGTAAGCAAATCTTTAACTCTAGTTGGACTTTCCAGCAAAGAAAAAGCACTTAGATTTTGCAATGCTGCAATTTTCATTGTTTGGCCTCCTGTTCTTTTATAAATAGTATAGCAAATCACCTTTAAATTAATGGATTGAAAACATTCTTTATTTTTGATAAAATCGTGAGATGAAAGAAGGAATGATTATGGGTCGCTATATCGTAACTATTGTATGGAGCGTTATTTACATGATGGTTATTGGCTTTATTGCTGCTCCTTTAACCCAAAGTGCTTTTAATCCAAAAGAAGCTCTTATTATTGGAGTTGTCTTTGGTATCCTCTTTGCAGCAATTATTCCAACCATCACTGCTCATTCACATAAAGACAAAAGCAAGTTTTCAAATCTTAAGTAGAATAAAAAATAAACCGTTAGTCAGATGACTAACGGTTTATTTTTTAGTAAAAACGATAATTATGTTTTGTATCTACTTTAATCGACCCATGAGTTAAATATTCCGAAAACATTTGAACATAATCTTTATCCAGCGTAAATTCAATTTTATCCATGCTGTATTCTGGATAGAAACCGCCACCCATTGCACGATAATTGTTGACTGCTAAATGATAAATCTTATTATCTTCGATCGGCTTGCCATTTAAAACAAGCTTAGTTAAACGTTCACCGGCTGGTTTAGAAATATCTGCTTCGTATTCGATTGGATAAAAGACATCAAAATGATACAGCAATGGCTTAGGTTTGATCCAGCGATCAAGGAATTTGATTTTGCCATCAGTATCCTTTTTTAGGAAACTTGCACTATGTTCAATAATATGACGCAGCTGTTTACCGGTTAGTTTTACGCGACAAAGCTGATTGGCATAAGGATAATTGAGCAAAACATCACGCATTGTAACTTCTTTGCCGAATCCCTTAGCCTTCTCACTCATAACAGCAGTAGCAGACACATCTGCCTTGGTAAACCAAAGCTGCATTTGCTGCAGCAAATTAATAAATGGGGCTCCTTGCAAACGCCCTTTCATTGCATCTTCAATCGGTGCAGGTTCACTCAAATTAGCAATTGGCTGGTCTAACCATTTTTGAGTTCGTTCGTCTAAATTATGAACAAGCTCCACAATTTCTGGATCAGGTTCATAATCTTTAGTATCAATTAATCTAGTAGACATGCTATTGATCTTTTTTGTTTTTTCATCAATATCAAGCATAACTTCCGCAATAGCTTCTCCACGATAACCTGGTTGAACAATTGCGGTATTTTTTGATACCACATTTAACCGGCGGTGTTGGTGTCCTGTCAAAAAGACATCTACTTCCGGGATTTCGGTTAAAATCTTATAGCCTTCGTTCTCTCCACGATGTGGTTCTGTCACTTCACCAGTTACAGGATCGCTCTCAAAGCCGCCATGATATATTACTGCCAAAATATCTACTTTTGGTTTTAAGATTTTTGTATAATGCTTTATCTGTTCATAAGCAGAAATAAATTTTAACCCAGCAATGTTTTCTTTAGGTTCCCAGTGCGGAATATATTGAGTTGTAATTCCTAAAATACCAATCTTAATTCCACTTTTTTCAATAATTTGATATTCTTTGCCAAAAGCTGGTACATTGGTTTCTGCATCCAAAATATTGTCATTGATGATTGGTGCTTTATTGTTATCGATATAATAGGTTAAATAATCTTGTCCAAAATTAAAGTCGTGGTTTCCTAGACAACGTGCATCGTAGCCTACTTTATTGTAGGCTTCGGTAAAAATTACCAAGTCCCGGTAATCACCAGTAGAATGTGCATACGAAGCAAGTGGAGATCCTTGCAAGCAATCTCCGGCATCTGTCACCACAACATGATCTGCGCCGAATTTATTTTTTTCAGTCTTAATAGCAGTACTTACTCGACTCAAACTAAAAGGCGCTTCATAATTGTTTTTATTCTGATAGTCTGTCGGCAATAAAAAGCCATGGGTATCACTTGAATGTAAAAACACTAATTTCATAATTTTCCCTTCGAATTTAGGCATAAAAAAAGACACCACAAACCGGTGTCCTTTAATTACTTATTGTCGCTTTCGCTGTTCTTGTTAACAACTTGACGACCCTTGTAATAACCCTTAGGTGAAACGCGGTGGCTTAAACGGTATTCACCAGTAGTTGCATCATAGTGCATTGCTGGGACAGTTAACTTAATATGACCACGACGAGAACGTTTCTTTTGTTTAGAAGTATGTCTTGCTGGAACTGCCATTGATTTTGATCTCCTTTATTGTAGACTTAAGCTTCGACCACACTAAAAAGTGAGCCTAATCACTCATATGCTTCAATGATACTATTGAATCACTGATAAATCAAGATTATTAATTTTTCTTCTTAGTAATTTGCTGATCATGTCCTAAAAAATAACCTAGCAAAACACCGATGATAATCATCACCACTAAGACAATAATCAACGGTAATTTAAATGAAAACAATCCAAAATTGATTTCTACTAGCTTTGTATTTAAAACAACGAAAATTACTGCTAATAAAGCTAAAATTAAACTAATAATCAAATTTATCTGTCGTTTATTCTTCAATTTCATTTTCTTACTTTCTAGAAGCCACTTTGAGTGAAATAATATCACCTATCGTTGGGAACAAATTATAGAATTTTGCTGCAATTGCCAAGCTAATCGGCAAATTCAATTCCCGCTTATCGCTACCGAAGTAGTGAACAACTTGCCAAGCAACATCATTAGGATCAAGCATGAATGCTTGAACATTTTTGACGTAATTACCGGTCTTGTCAGCAATATTAAAGAAATTGGTATAAACAGGGCCTGGGTTGACCGTCATAACTTTAACGCCAAATGGCTTCAATTCTAAGCGCAATACATTTGAAAATTGAATCACTGCAGCCTTGGATGCACTATAAGCTGCAGATTTGGTTGTTGGAATTTTACCGGCAATTGAACCAAAGTTAATAATTTGACCAGTCTTTTCTTCCATCATTACCCGACCTACCAAACGAGTAAAGTACATCAGTCCGAGAACATTTACTTGGAACATATTGGTGGCATCTTGCATATCACTGTCCATAAAGGTTTCAAACTTGCCAAAACCGGCACAATTTACCAAGAAATCAATATGTTGGACGCTGGCAATAATTTTCTTAAAGGTTGCTTTGATTTCATCTGCCTTACCTATATCAGTTGGGAAAACATATGCATCAGTTCCTGATAATTCTTTAGCTTCAGAAGCAATTTCATTTAGTTTGCCTTCGTTTCGTGCAATTAAAATAACTGTTGCACCACGTCCGGCACTCTCTAGCACAATTGAACGTCCAATGCCGCTAGAAGCACCTGTGATTACGACTACCTTATTTCTTAAAGAATTACTCATCTTAATTTGTTCCTTTCATTTGAATATTAATTTGATCCAAATCATTAACTAATATTGTATTAGGAAAAACTTTCTTAGCTTGTTTTTCTAAACGCTTAGCCTTATTGCCCAAATATCTGGCTGAAATATGGTCTAAACACAATTTCTTTACGCCATTATCACGGGCAACTTGCGCTGCTTCAACAGAAGTTGAATGGTAATATGAATGAGCCAACTTGGCTTCATTGCCAGCAAATGTTGATTCATGAACCAATACATCCGCATTTTGCGCCAATTTGGCAATATTAGGGGTTGAACGAGTATCGTATATGATTGTTACAATTCTTCCGGGTCTTGCTGGTCCCAAGAAGTCTTTTCCATTCAAAATAGTACCGTCTGCCAAAGCGATTTGCTCGCCCGCCTTTAATTTACCATATAAAGGTCCATTTGGAATATGATATTTCGCAAGTTTATTCATCAAAAGCTCACCAGGCCGAGAGTTTTCGACAATACGATAACCGAAACTCGGAACTCGGTGATCTAATTTTTCTGTATAAACTCTAAAATCTTTTCCTTGATAAATCAGTCCGCCCTCAGTTAACTCAACGAATTTTATTGGATAAGAAACTTTAGTACGTGAAACGCGCAATGATGTTTTAACGAATTGCTCTAAACCTGGTGGTCCATAAATTGTTAACGGTCCTACATCCCCTTGAAAAGAACGCGTGGCTAGCAAGCCGGGCAACCCAAAGATATGATCTCCATGATTATGTGAAATAAATATTTTGGTTACCTTTCTTAAACGAATATTTGTCTTTAAAATTTGATGCTGTGTAGCCTCACCAATATCAAACAACCAAATTTCATTGAGTTCGTCTAATAGCTTTAAAGCCAGTCCAGCAACATTGCGCTGCTTTGAAGGCTGACCAGCCCCAGTTCCTAAAAATTGTAATTCCATGAACTACTTTCCTATTCTAAAATTTTGCATGCTTCACAATTGTTTTTACAATGTATGCACTATAATATTTCGATCCTTTTGGCGTAGGGTGAGTTTTATCTTGATAGAACCAATTTGGATGGTTCTTTGAATATCTATACCAATTAATAACCGTAAGATTATCATAATGTTTTTGGGCTTGGTCAAGCAAGCTATTAACTTGATCTTGCCATTGTCTAGTTGGTACATGAGTATTAATCCAGAACACATGCCGCTTTTTTCCAACCTGATTCATCAATCGATCTAAATCACCCATTGAGAAAGGTCCGTTGGTTCCTAAACCAATTAAGACATTATCAGCAAGTGCACCTTGATTTTGATAGCTGCTTAGCAATCCAAAAGCAACATTCATTTGCCTTTACACAGCAGCGTCAATGATTGCCTTAGGCATTAACTGCTTTAAGTCATTGCTTGAGCTGGCCATTACGGAATCGCCGATTGCCGTTACTGGCATTTGTTGAGCCAACTGTAAATCAACTTGAGAAATACCATATTTAACGTAGCTCTTGTTCACTGGATGCTTTTTGGCTTCTTTTTTGGCCTTTTGAACAACCTTGCTTGTCTTTTGTTTCTTAGGTGTCTTTTTAAATTTTTTAATTAGTGCTTGATTATCTTTTTTCTGTTTTGCGCGATTGGCTTTAATTCTCTTAGCTAATTGCGTTTTATTGAAGTCAACGCTTTTAGCTGTTGGTGAAATTGCTATTCCAATGCTGCCAATTATTAAAACAAAAGCGACAAAAGCGGCCATAACTTTTTTAGACCAATTATTATTTCTCATATCAAATAAATGACTGAAATAATTTTTGGTGCCTTGCCACGTAATTCGTCCCATTGGTCGTTCAATCAAACGATAAGTTGCTTCGCTGATTAACAATATCAAGATTATTTCAATAATATGATAAAGAGTAGCGTGATCGCCAATATCAGTCATCTTATCTTCAAAGAAGATCATAACCGGAAATTGATACAGATATATTCCATAGCTGCGAGAACCTATCCAACTGAAGACAGGATTAGTAAGGATTCGATTCCAATGACTGCCTGGATGCGCAATAATTGCAATCATAATTGTCGTCAAAATGGAGAAGATGAGCATTCCACCACAATATGTAAATGCTGTTTGTGGGTTCATTGTACTGCTGAAGAACATGAGCAGCATGCCAACAAAAGCAATCAACCCTGTCAGATCCAATATTCGACTATTACGCTTTGCAATCGATGACCGCAAATCTTCAACTGGCCAGATCACTGCCATTGCAGCACCTAGTCCAAGTGAGAAAAAGCGAGTATCAGTACCATAATAGATTCGGTTAATATCGGCCCCTCTAAGGTACAGAATTGCCATTTCTAACGCAGAAAGCAGTGAAAAGGCAAATATGATCCAAAAAATATGTTTACGAGAATGAGCAAATTTTACTAATAAAAAGATGACAATTGGCCACAGAATATAAAATTGCCCTTCTATGGACATCGTCCATAAATGCGTAAATGGTGATTCATTACTGACAAATCTTTCAAAATAGCTTTGACCATTTAAAATTTGCCAAAAATTATAAACATTCAGCAAATTGCTGATCACAATTTGATTTAATTTTGCCAGTAAATTTCTTTGAAAAAGTACTATCCAGGCAGAGGAAAGCCACAATACAGCAATTAATTGCGGGTATAAGCGTTTAATCCGATGCGAGTAAAATCGTTTATTATCATAACTACCTTTTTCCTGATATGACCGCAGCATATGGTCAGTAACCAGATATCCTGAAAGCACAAAAAAGATCAGTACGCCAAGATAGCCACCACCAAACGTATTCGGATCAAGATGATATAGAATAACGCCAATTACCGCTAATGCTCTGAGCCCCGAATATCCTGTAATAAACCGATTCTTTTTCATTATTAAATTCTCAAATACTCTCCAAGTTATTGTACAAATTCAAAGTTAAAGTCACCAATTGCAACATCATCGCCATTCTCTGCGCCAGCCTTTCTTAAGGCCTCATCAACGCCAAGATTGTTCAATTTACGTGCAAGTAGCATAATTCCATCTTGGTGATCCAAATTGATTCTTTGCACCAATCGTTCAAGTCCCTCACCTTTAACGATAAATGCATGTTCATCCACTTTTTCAACTGTAAACTCATTAGTCTTTGGTGCTTTGAATTTATATTCTTTATTCTTCTGAACAGACACTGGTTTTTCTTCAGTTTGGCTGCGTTCTTCTTCAACTTTTTCTACTAAGTTAGCTGCATCGCGCATTAATTCATTGATGCCTTGATGAGTTACGCTGGAAATCGCATAAACCGGTTCACCAATCTTCTCTTGTGCTAATGCATCCTTAAATTCTTGATACTTCTGATCAGCACCAGGAATATCCATTTGCGTTGCAACGATCAATTCGCGTTTTTTAGTTAAGTCAGTGGCGTAATTAGCCAATTCCTTTTTAATAACATGATAGTCTTCGATTGCCTCACGACCATTGTTTGGATCCATTGACACTAAATGCAAAATAACCTTGGTACGTTCAATATGCCGTAAAAACTGCATCCCTAAGCCAACGCCTTGACTTGCACCTTCAATTAATCCTGGCAAATCTGCCATTGAAAAGTCGCGACCATCAGGCAAGATTACCATACCCAAGTTTGGCGTTAACGTAGTAAATTGATATGCCGCAATTTTTGGTTTGGCTTTGGTTACTACTGACAGCAAAGTTGATTTGCCCACTGAAGGAAAGCCGACCAAACCGACATCAGCCAACATTTTCAGCTCTAAACGCAGAACGCGATCTTCACCAGGCTCACCATTTTCAGCAATTTCTGGTGCAGTATTAACACTATTAGCAAAATGGATGTTTCCTCTTCCGCCGCGGCCACCTTTAGCAACCACAAGCTCTTGACCATTCTCAACCAAATCACCAATAACTTCGTTAGTATCAAAATCATATACTGTCGTACCAACAGGAACTTTCAAATAAAGATCCTTGGCAGCACGACCATATTGTGCCTTGATTCTACCGTTTTCACCATTATCAGCCTTGAACTTTCGCCGATATCTAAAGTCCATCAATGTTCTTAAGCCGCTATCAGCCACAAAAATTATGCTGCCGCCACGACCGCCATCACCACCAGCTGGACCGCCGTTAGGGACGAATTTTTCATGGCGGAAAGCAACCATGCCATCTCCGCCTTTTCCGGCTTGAACTTCAATTTTTGTTTGATCTACAAATGTTGGCATGTGAAAACTCCTTCCGTCTTTCTAACTTTAATATAATAACACAGAAATGGCTATAATAAGCTATTCTTTCAGAGATTACAAACTTAATTTAACAGATTGTGCCTGGGTTAGGGTCAAACCAGCATTTCTTAATTCATCAATTGAAGCCTCTTTGATTTTCTTCATTGAGCCAAATTGACGCAAAAGCTTGTTGCGACTCTTTGGGCCGATACCCTTAATTGAATCCAGTCGACTAGATAAAGCATTCTTAGCATGAGTTCTTCTATGAAAAGTGATCGCAAAACGGTGCACTTCGTCCTGAATTCTGGTCATTAAATAAAAGCCCTGCGATTTTGGATCCATTGGAATTAGTTTAAACGGCTGCCCATTAATCGGATCGCCGAATAATAAGTGATTGGTTCTATGCTTATCATCTTTAACCATACCGGCAACTGGAATGTTCAGATTAAGCTCATTGCGCAAAACGTCTTCACAAGCCTCGACCTGAATCTGACCACCATCCATCAAAATTAAATCAGGCATCTTTTTATGCTCTCTTAGTAAGCGGCCATAACGTCTGCGCACTACCTCACGAGTATTGCGCAATTCATCGCCACCGTTCTGATGTTCAACTTCACCTTTTAATTTATATTTACGATATGAAGTCTTGTCAGTTTCACCATCTTTGAACACTACTAATGCCGATACCGGATCCGCTCCCTGAATATGCGAGTGGTCAAAACTTTCAATAATGTGACCGTAAGGCAAACCTAAAGCTGCAAAAATTTCTTTTTGCGCGCCTTTGGTTTTACGATTGCCTAATTCTAGCAGACGGAATTTATCATCGAGTTTTAGCTTAGCGTTGTCTTTAGCCATCTCAAGCAGAGCACGCTTTTGGCCTCGTTGCGGAGTTCTCACCGGCACGTGCAAGACTTCGGATAAATCTTCATTGTCAATTCCTTTGGGAACTAAAACTTCTTTTGGCAATACACGATTTCTTTGATTGTAGAACTGAACGATAAACGAAACAAATTCATCTTCCGGTTCACCAGCATCAGTCAAGGGAAACATTCTTGTTTCTCGTCTTAATAGTTTAGCCTGCCGTAAAAAGAAGATTTGAACTGACAGCCAAGATTTATCAACATAGAAATTAAAAATATCGCGTTGAGTGTTGTCATTAGAAATAATTTTTTGCTTTTCGACTGTTTCCTCAATATATTTTAACTGATCACGAATTTCCGCTGCTCGTTCAAATTCTAATTGTTGCGAAGCTGTTTCCATCTTTTGCGTTAAGTCTTGTTTAACCCAGCCAATATCACCATTTAGAAAGCTTTTTATTTTCTTGATCTGCTCTGCATATTCTTTTTCAGGCACTTTTTTAAAACAAGCTCCCAGACATTGTCCCATATGGTAGTAAAGACACGGTCTGCCTTGATAGCCATTGCAACGGCGCAATGGAAATACTTTTTGAATAAACTTAAGCGTTGCCTGTGCCGCATAGACATTAGGATACGGTCCAAAATAATAGCCTTTATCCTTATGAACCACACTGGTCAGCTTGGTTTGCGGATCACGTTCGTTAGTAATTTCAATATAAGGATAGCCTGTTCCCTGCTTTAATTGCACATTATAATAAGGTTGATATTTTTTAATGAGAGTAATTTCAAGCAGAAAGGCCTCTTTATCAGTAGAAACAGTAATGATATCGTAGTCACGAATTTCACGAACTAATTCAGCTCTTCTGCCAACTTGCTTGCTTTTAAAATATGAACGGACACGATTTTTTAAATTTTTCGACTTGCCAACATAAATCACCGTACCGTTAATATCTTTCATCAAATAGCATCCCGGTTTGGCCGGTAAGAATTTCAATTTGTTTTCAATTAGTTCAGTTGCCAAAAAATCACCCCTCTATTTTGCATTCAAATTTTAACATATTTATAAATTTCTCCATTATTTTACACATTTGCCAAAAGAAAGATCGCTTTGAAACTGATTGTTTGATATATTTTTA
>NZ_ADNY01000055.1 GCF_000178475.1 Lactobacillus amylolyticus DSM 11664
ATTGTCGAATATAGCTTAATTGATCTTTTAAGTCATCTTTTTGACTATAAGTTGATACTCTGGCATAAGCAACTTGTTTTTTATTTGAGCTTAGACTATTTTTGTTCAAATATTGATTGATTTGATCTTCTGTATAGAATCTGCGATTAGTAGGTGAGCGTTTAGCCTTAAGAATACCCTTTCGATCCCATGTTTGGAGGGTTCTAGTGGTTATTCCTAAACGATCAGCGACATCTTTAGGTTTTAAAATTGCCATAATATTCACTTCCATTTTTAACTTTCTGATGAATATCAGAGCAAATATTTCTATAATATTCTACATATTTCTATATTTTTGTTAACAGTTAATCATCTCCTCTTTAACTTAATTACTTGCGAACGGCTTTCTTATCAATCAAGATCGTGCTACCGAGTTCATCCCCTTGCAAAGCGCTCAATGCTTCACCCACGCTGAGCATTGCTTCTGCTTCCGCGTTTCTCTTAATATTTGCAAAAACACGATTCTTGCCATTTTTGCCGTATTTGTCTTCATTCTTAAAAGTAAATTGTACTGATTGTGATAATGATTCGGTTGCCATATTTAAGAATTCCTTCCTTATGTATAAACGGATGATCATTTTTGTGTGATAGGCATGATGTACCGTTTGTGATATGGTTGTCCGTAATCAACCCGCGCGCCAGATATCTTACACTATTACTAACAATCTGAAACGCGATTTTGTAACACCCTTTTTCAAATTTTTTAGCAAACAAGATATAATATAAGAAAACATAACATGGAAAGGAACTTACATATATATGAAGGAATCATTTCTCTGGGGAATCGTTGCCATCATCATTGTGATCAGCGGCGGCGGTTTTATCATTTATGAAGAAAACAAGCAGGACACCGCGCCTAGTTCGCAAACAGCCAGTTCCAAGACTTCATCCAAAAAGTCTTCCTCGCAAACTAGCTCAGACTCATCCGAAGATAGCAGCGATGACAGTTCTTCCCAATCCCAATCTTCCTCATCTGACACTGGTACTGCCGGTCAGCAAGGCGAAGGCAAAGCAGGAGATCATACCGTTAGCGGCAAGACCGTCAGCGAAGATACGATCATCAATGTTAAGAACAAGATCAAAAGCCTCGGCTTCAACCCTAATGCCTGGAGTCCACAAGATATCATCGACTTGTACCGCTTCTGCGTTAACCGTGGTCACAGCGATCCTGACCAGATTACCCGCTCAGATGTCCAAGATTATTTAAATAATGGGCAGTAATTCCACGCAAATACGCGTGAATAGTTGCCTTTATCGCAAAAACTCTGTAGAATTAGTATTGATTTTCCGATTTTTATAAAAAGGAGTGCCCTAAATTGACTGAAGAAGAAAAGAACACCAATCAAAAGGCCGAAGAAGAAAAGGATGAAGACGAAAATCCTGAGTTTAAGGTAGTTATGCCAAAAGCTAACCGCGTAACCATGGAACCTGAAGAATTCAAGGAACAACCAGATTACTTAAAGGTTTTCGCTAACTTCTACATTGCTCAATTCGGCTTAGATGATTTGGAAATTATCAACTTATACGACAAGAACCACAACATGGTCGACATTAACAAATACTTGCTTAACAATATCCACTTCCCACGCAAGACTTTGATCAAGCACGTACTTCAATACCACGATTACAACTTCAAGGCTTTGCTTGACGAAATCAGCAAGGACGAAGATATTGATCCAGAACAAATGAAGACTTACGAAGATTGGAACACTTGGTACGAAAAGCGTCGTGCTAAGATTCCTGGTTCTTTATCTTAATTCAAGAGCAAAAAGGCGATCCCAGACGGGGTAGTCTTTTTTTACGAGAATTTCACTAAAACTTATTCTTTTTGTGGTTGCTATTTTATTTTCTTTCTTTATATTAATTAAAATTTAAATTTAATTAATATATTAAGTATAGATGTATAGAGATTAACTAATGAGTAAATCTGATAAAAAACGCAAAATGTCCCTCGCTGGACTGCTAATTGCGATTGGAATCGTTTATGGCGATATCGGTACCAGTCCGCTTTATGTAATGAAATCAATCGTCGCTGAAAATGGTGGGATAGCCAACGTCAACCGCGAATTTATCGTCGGTTCAATCTCCCTCGTTCTCTGGACCATAACGCTTTTGACCACGGTAAAATACGTGATGATCGCGCTGAGGGCCACTAACCACGGCGAGGGTGGCATCTTCTCGCTCTATGCCCTCGTCAGAAAGCGTGCCAAATGGCTGGTTATCCCTGCCCTGGTTGGTGGTGCAACACTGCTGGCTGATGGTACTTTGACCCCAGCCGTAACGGTTACTACCGCCATCGAAGGGCTCAAAAACATGAAGTTTGGCTCCGCCATCCCGGTCTCCAGCCAAAACATGGTCATCGGCATTACCATCACCATTTTGCTGGTCCTTTTTTCAATCCAGTTCATGGGAACTAGAATGATCGGCAAGTCCTTTGGTCCAATTATGCTGATCTGGTTCACCTTCCTGGGCGTCGTTGGCCTCGTCAACATGAGCAGCGACTGGTCGATCCTGGAAGCAATCAACCCGGTTTGCGCAATCAAAATTCTGTTCAGCCCCGCCAACAAGGTCGGCATCCTGATCCTGGGTTCAGTCTTCCTGGCAACCACTGGTGCTGAGGCCCTCTATTCAGATGTCGGTCACGTCGGCAAAGCCAACATTATCGGTTCCTGGCCTTACGTTTTTATCTGCCTGGCTTTGAATTACTTAGGCCAAGGCGTCTGGATCTTGCAAAACCCTAATTTCCACACTTCTGGTAACTTTAACCCCTTTTTTGAAGTGGTACCGGAAAATCTGCGGATTTTTGCAATTATCCTCGCTACCATCGCTGCCATCATCGCTTCTCAAGCCTTGATCACCGGCTCCTTCACCTTGGTTGCCGAAGCCAGCGGGCTGAAGTTTTTACCAAAAATGAACATTATTTATCCTTCCGATAAAAAAGGACAAATTTACATTCCTTCTATTAATAAGATGATTTGCGCCGTAACGATCGCCATCGTCTTTCTTTTCAGAACTTCGCACCACATGGAAGCAGCCTATGGCTTGGCCATCACGGTTACGATGCTGATGACGACCATCCTGCTCTTTGAATATTTGGGCAAAAAGCAAAAGCCGCTCGCACTGCGGATTTTGTTTCTGATCGCATTCGCCTTTATTGAAGGCATGTTCTTGATCTCCAGCATGACTAAATTCATGCACGGTGGCTACGTAACGGTTTTAATCGCTGGCTTCATCCTGGGCATCATGTACATTTGGTTCTACGGCAACAAGATTCGTGACAAGCGTGAATCAAGAAATGCCTACGTGCGTTTGGACGAATACACTGACATGCTTACCAAATTAAGTCACGACGAAGACTACCCAATTTACGCTACTAACTTGGTTTACATGGCTAAAGTTAAGTACAACAAGTTCATCAAACGTGAGATTCTTTATTCAATTTTAGATAAACGACCAAAGCGGGCCAAGGCTTACTGGTTCGTAACAGTTAACGTTACTAACGAGCCATTTACCGCTGAATACGCTGTTAATACTTACGGCACGAAGAACGTGATCAACGTGCAGCTCTTCTTGGGATTCAAGAAGCAGACCAGCGTTAACGTTTATATTAGACAAATTGTCCACGATTTAATTGCGGACTGTACGATTGAACCACAACCACAAGATTACACCACCACTCCAGGCCGTAATGTAGGTGACTTCTCCTTCGTCATCGTTAACGATGTGATCTCACCACGAACGCAATTGACTGGTTTTGAAAAGTGGATGGTTGAAGCTCGTGTTGGCTTGCAGAACTTATCTTCAAACCCAGCTTCATGGTTCGGTTTGGAATATGCGGATACGGTTGTTGAACGTGTACCGTTGATTTTGGGTCGACCAAATCCTTCATATATCAAGCGTGTTGCACCGAAAGATTATTCTAATTTGAAATAAAAGAAAAGAGACATCCTCACGGGGTGTCCCTTTTTTTGTAAAAAACAGTCATTAATTTTCTAAAGTTAATTTTACTTTTTATAAAAAAACACTCCATCTCGGAGTGTCTCTTTTTTCTACCAAATATGTACCCGCTTCTCAGGAGCAAGCCACATACCGTCGCCTTCCTTAACATCAAAGGCCTTGTAGAATTCGTCTTGACATTGTGATTGAACATTGGCACGTTCAGGACCAGGTGCGTGTACATCAACTGAAACTTGCGTCTTAATTGAAGCCTCTAATTGCTTGTTCGCCCAAATGCGAGCGAAGTTTTCAAACAATTCTTTCATGTCATCGCCCTCATCCTTAGCAGCTTCAACAGCAGCAGTCAAACCACCTTGGTCAGCAATGTTTTCACTAACAATTTGCTTACCATTCAGCTTAACTGGACCATATTGAATACCGTTGAACAAGTCGATTTCAGCTTGCGTCCGCTTCTTAAATTCAGCGTAGTCAGCATCTGTCCACCAGTTAACCATGTTGCCCAACTCATCGAATTGCGCACCATTGTTGTCAAAAGCGTGAGAAACTTCGTGAGCGATAACAGTTCCGATACCACCGAAGTTTTGCGCTCTAGTTTGCTTCAAATCATAGAATGGAGCCTGCAAAATAGCTGCTGGGAAAGTCAAATCGTTTCTTTGAGGATCGTAGCAGGCGTTAACCAAGTTGCCTGGCATAAGCCATACGGTACGGTCAACCGGCTTTTGCAATTTTTCAATCATGTACTTTTCACGTTCAATTGCAGCTGCCCGCTCGTTAGAATACAAGCTGCCGCCCTGACTAGCTGGCGTTACTTGCAATCTGTTATAGATTTCTTCAATCTTGTCTGGGTAGCCGACCTTCAAGATCAAAGCACGAAGCTTCACAATTGCCTTCTTCTTGGTTGCATCAGAGAGCCAGTTGTTTTCATTGATCCGCTTTTCGTAAACATCAAGCATCCGGTGAATCATGTCCAAAACGTCCTTCTTGGCTTCTTCGCCGAAGTACTTTTGACCATAGTAAACACCGACAACTTCACCGAAGGCACCATTTGCCAAGTGATATGCCTGCTTTTCACCGTTAGACAATTCTGGTTGACCAGATAAAGCTTGACTGAATGGGAAAGCAGCTTCACGGAATTCTTGTGACAAGTAGCTAGCGTTGCCATTGATGAAGCCAACCAGCATCCATGCCTTAATTTCTTCAAAGTTGTCCTTGTTGATGAGTTCGTTGACGTGATCAAGGAAGCGTGGTTCAGTGTTGATGATTCTGTCAGGAACCTTGCCGAGGATGTTCTTCAAGAAGTAGTCAATCTTGAAGTCAGTGAACTTAGCTTCAAAGTCAGCCATCTTCATTGGGTTGTACATTGCAGGATAGTCGGCCCACTCTTCGCTGGACTTAACGATCTTCGCAATCTTGCCATCGTACTTGATAGCCAAGTCGGCCTTCTCTTCCGCATCAGCTTCGTCAAAGCCGGCCATCGTCAATAATTTGACGCTTTGCTTCTTAAGAACGTCCAGGAGCTTTGATGCAGCTTCTGTCTTATAAGTAGTCGTATCTGGCAAAAAGGTGCTAGGGCCGCCAAAATGAAGCACATTCACCTTGGTATTCTTCATATCTGCATCAACGTAGTATGAAAATGGCAAGTCAGCAATCTTTTCAAGATCTGCGGCCTTTAAAACAAAGTCGTCGAAGTCGCGCAAATTATTAATTGTTGCCAAATCTTCCTTAATTGGTTCGGCACCTTCACGATTACGCTTATCAAAATCACGTGCTAATTTGTAGAATTCAACTGCTTTTTCAAAATTAGGAACAGCTGGCAAATCCTTCTTGCCGTCTGCAAAATCCGCAAAGTCCTTCATCAAGTTCTTTTCAATTGCTAAGTCGATGCAATCAAAAGAAGTAATTCTAGAACGGTCAGATGGGATTTTTGTTTTTTCAAGCCATTCTGAGTTAACAGCCAAATACAAGTTATCTTGTGGACGGGTGCCTACCTTAGGTTGTAAGATATTGCCGCTACCGCCACGCACAGCCATGGTTTTATTCATTAAGGAAATTCCTCCTTTTTTTTCAAAAATAAAAAATTAGATCAACTTAATTATATCATTTTATTCTAATTTAGGGTTAAAAGAGCTACTTATATATTGTCAACTTGTCATGCAGCTTCAAATATAGTGGGATCATCATGACGATCATCAAGGCGATGACGATTGCGGCCACCCAGAAGAATGGCAAATAGCCGGCCTTATCAATAATCAAACCACCGAATAATGGACCAAAAGCACGGCCAATTCCTGAAGCTACCATCGTTGCCCCCTGATACTTGCCTTTACTAGTCAGTGGCGACAGGTCATTGACGAAGGCTGGGATTGCTGGAAAGGCCGTTGATTCACCAAGAGTCAGAATGAACATCGACAAGGCGAAGTGAAGGAAATCTTTGGCAAAGACCAAGGTGACAAAGGAAATTGAGAACATGATAATACCGAAGATGATCTGGTGGAAAATGTTTTTAAACAAACGAGGAAAACGAGCCAAAATTCCCTGCATAATGACGATTACGCTGGCATTAAGAGTCCAGAGCAAACTATACATGTGGAATGGTATTCCCAATGAAACCATGTAAACAGAAAGGTTGGATTCCCAATTCATGTACATCAGCCAAGTAACGCCTAAAGTAGTAAAGAAAGCCATTGTCATAATGAAGTTACGTTTTGGCATTGGTTCGGCCTTCTGCTGCTTGCCGCTGTGACCTTTAGCCACCCGTTCTTTATGAAAAGCAATAATTGGCCGGTAATTGAAGAGCGCGTTGAAGAAGGCAACTGCGAACAAAAGCGCAGCAATGACGAACAAGAGCGTTATGGAATAATCGTACAGATAGCCGACGATCAAGGTTCCTGTTACCACACCCAGGTTTTGTGAAAAGTACAAAACGCTGAAGACGTAGCGGCCTGAATAACGCTTCAGACTAGTGGCGATGGAGTTGATCAGCGTACTGTTCCAGCCACTGAGCAGTCCAGTCGTAGTCAGCAATATCCAGTATTCCGGCCAGCCGTGGAAGGCAGCCATCGCAAAAAGAACAAGGACATCCAGCCCAAAGCCCCAAAGAATCAGGGGATACGGATTGTAGCGGTCATAGGCACGACCGGCGAAAATTGAACCGATAATATTGCCCACGCAGTTGCAAAATAAAACCACACCAATCATTGAAAGACTAATGTGCAGCTGTTTATTCAAATAAACTGAGGTCAGCGGCCAGATGAAGCTGGCGCCGATCCACATGGCGAGCTCACCGACGATTAACCAAACTAGTTTGATCTCATCTTTTGGGACGATTCCGTGTTCTTTTTTCATAAAAAATACTCCCTTCTCCTCCACTAACTTCTAGCATATCAAGAATTAGCCATGAAAAGCAATATCTGCAAACCGTTAAGTATAACGACATAAACAAAAAAGAACAGCATCTTGAAGTTAACCCCCAGGTTGGATTTTCGTCCAACTCTGGGGGTTAACTTCATTCTCCATACTTTTTTTCTTATAAATAAAATTATTTTTCTTTTTGTTGGCCTAACTTCTTAGCTTCTTCAAAGTATTGACCCTTGTTTACTTCGTAGTACTTCTTGTATCTTGCGTAGTAGTTATGGAACATATACTTCATAAGAAGCCAACGCTTGAAGTTGCGGTCCTTGTCATAAAAGACAGTTGTGCCATAACGGCCTTCGCGGATCAATTCTTCAGCAGTACGCTTGGCATCATTATCGTATGTGTATTCCTCAAAGATCTTGACTGGTACGCCCAACCATAACTTATGCTTTGACTTAAGCTTATTGCCGTAAACAGTCTTCCTATCTTTCAAGCTATCTTCAACATAGTCATCAATGTACCACTTAGCCAAGTTGTAGCCGTTCAAAGTAACGTAGAAGCTTGAACGACCTTGACGCAAGTTGATTTCAAAGAACTTGTATTGGCCATCACGTACATCATACTTAATATCAAAGTTGGCCATCCCTGTGTAGTTTAATTTTTCAAGGAAGCTTTGAACCTGTTCATACAATTTTTCATCATATGCAGGCAAAATGGTCATATAGTTACCAATTGATTGTGGCGTTGGGTCTTCCAAAAGCGGGTGACCTAAGCACATCATCTTCACTTGGTGGTTCTTGTCAACATAAGCGTTCAAAGTCCGCATGTTAGAGTCATCCCCAGGAATAAAGTCCTGCAAAATAAGGTCGGCCTTGTAGCCGTGAGTGTAAATCTTGCCCACGATATCAGCAAGTTCAGCTTCATCATGAATGGTAAAAGTCTTCTTACGGCCTTCAAATTGGCAGTTAAGCCAAGATACAGGATCTTCAGGCTTTAATTCAACTGGGTAATCAAACGGAATGGTTAAGTAGTTCTCAGCCTTGTAATCATCCATGGTAATGATTTGCGTCTTAGGATATGGCAAACCGTACTTTTCAGCAGTCTTGTAGAAGCCTTCCTTTGAGATCAAAACTTCAAGCAAGTCATAATCAATGTATGGAACAACGAAGACTTTGCTCAGTTCTTCCTTGTGTTTGGCTAAAAGTTCTGCGTAGCCGTCACCACAAGCAATCAAGATAACTGGTTCTTCATGATCCTTGTAAATTTCCATCTTCTTGCGCATTACATCCATGAAAGTTGGATCAGCTGAAAAACCATGGTGAAGTTCAACATCAACAATCTTTGAATAACGGGTTGCTGCAAGCTGAATATCGGCTAAAGCCTTAACCTTGATACCATATGCTTCATTAAATGAACGTGCCATTCCATAAACATTGATATCACTACCAAGCAATATTGGCGTAAATTTATTACTCATTCTGTACTAAAACTCCCTCTTAAACTAACTTACCTTGTTCAATCAAACTAGCAACTTCCGGTTGAACGTGTTGATACTTTTCAACTGTTCCCTTGTAATCAACAAAGAACAACTTGTACCAAACAAGGAAAGTATAAATAGTCCAAATTTGACGACGGTGTGAACCATCACCCTTGTAGTTGTCATCAAGCAGCTTAAGGATCTTCTTTTGATCAAAAATATCGTTGACGAAATTTGCTTCAAATAATTCACGAACCTGCTTGTAAAAACGTGGCTCTTTCAACCATTGCTTGATTGGCGTTGGGAAACCAAGCTTTGGCCGTTTAGCCCATTCATCAGGCAAAACTTTTTCTGAAGCCTTACGCAAAGCATATTTAGTATCATGACGGTTAACCAGGTACTTAGTTGGGATAGAGTTAGCAAGCTCCGCAATCTTCTTATCAAGATAAGGAACACGCAGTTCAAGCGAGTGTGCCATTGAAATCTTGTCGGCTTTTTGCTCAATATCGTTAAGCATGAAGTGGTGCAAATCGATGTATTGCATTTGCTTTACACGGTCAACATTTTCAACCTTCTTGAAATCTTTTTGGTAAATGCCGTTAACTGTCAAATTGTTGCGGTAAGCTGGCTGCAAGACGCTGTTAGCATCCTTAGAAGTGAAAATTGTTGGGTAGTTGATATCGTAGATAACAGATTGACCAACATAAAATTCGCTTGGCTTAGCCAAATTCGTGTACATATGAACTCGGCCTGGAAAGTTTGGCATCTTCTTGATCTTTTTAGCAAGCTTCCATTGCTTCTTTTTTGGCAATTTTTGCAATTCGCTGGTAAAGACTTTGATTACATCATTATGCGTGTGCATCCCATAGTTTACGTAGCCAGCAAACAATTCATCGGCACCTTCACCAGAAAGGGCAACCGTGACGTGCTTACGCGCTAACTTACATAAGTACCAGAGCGGAATGATTGATGGATTGGCATCAGGTTCATCCATGTGGTACTGCATTTCTGGGAAATCACGCATGGCTTCATCAGCATCAACCTTAGTGCTGAAGAAGTGCCAACCGTTAATATCGGATAATGCCTTAGCCTTAGAAGCTTCATCATAGGTTGAATCATCAAATGAAACTGAGAAGACATCATCTGGATCAAGCAAAGTAGTCAAGTAGCTTGAGTCGACACCTTCTGACAAGAATGCACCAACTGGCACGTCAGCGTTGCGGTACAAATCAACAGTTTCTTTCAAATCATCATTGATCTTCTTGAGCGTTTCTTCAAAGCTCAAACTATTCTCTTTGTATTCAGCATCCCAGTACTTGTGGGTTTGCATTTCGCCATCTTTGTATTCAAACCAGTGACCAGCTGGAAAACGGTAAACACCCTTGAAGAAAGTTTCATCAAGGTCATTGTATTGGTTCATCAAATATGGCTTAACTGCTTCAACGTTCAATTCCTTCTTGAAGTTAGGAAATTCAAGGAAACTCTTAAGTTCTGAACCCACCAGCAAATGGCCATCACGGGTTGAATAATACATTGGCTTGATACCGAAAAAGTCACGGGCACCATAAAGAGTCTTGTTGTTGTCATCCCAAATAAGGAAGGCAAACATCCCGCGTACTCGCTTAAGCAAGCCATCCATGCCCCATTCTTCATAACCGTGGAGAAGGACTTCAGTATCAGCTTTGGTTGTAAAAGTATGTCCCTTATCAATTAATTCTTTTCTAAGAGGCTTAAAGTTATAAATTTCACCATTAAAAATAATTGCTCTGGTCTTGTCTTCGTTGTAAATTGGCTGACTTCCTCCACGCAAGTCAATAATTGAAAGACGTCTAAAACCAAGTGCAACTTCATCGTTTGTGTAGTAACCGTCGGAACTAGGTCCACGGTGCTTGATCGTTGCCATCATTTTTCCAATGACAGCTTGTTTGTCATTTATTTTTGGATCATAAAATGCGACAATTCCGCACATAATTAAACTTCCCTTTATCTTTGCTCTATAGTATAAACTTTCCTAATATATGAACTTTTTTATTATAAGCTAAAGACTTGTAATAGCCAAATTGGTGGTCAAATCTTTACTAAATAAAAAACATTCTGCGAGTTGAGGCTGCTCCGTAGCCAAAAACTTGAATCCGGTGCTTCTTCAAATCTACATTGACAACATAACCCGCAAATTCATTGTCAAAGTCGATCTTGCGATCCCAATTCTTATTGTATTTGGTAGTCAAAGAATGGTTCTTGCCCATTAAAGCTGAGCAGTTAAACAAGATGTATTGAATCCCATTGATGCGGTATTGATCCTCACGGTGACGGTGACCGCAGAAGTAGGCCACGATGCGCGCATCTTTGATCTTAGTAAAGTCAAAGTAGTTTGACAAGCGGAATTCCGGCGGCACGTCTGAACCACTGTGCATGCGGCCGCGTTCGCGCTGGTTAAATGCAACCAATAATTCGTGCAGAGAACGCCCATTATATTTGAGTGCGTTTGATCCTTTGTGGTTAATCGGATTGGCATGACTCATAAAAATAATTTGCTTGCCAGATGAGTGGGACAAGATTTCAATAATTTCCTCGATCTGGTCTTCGCGAATTGCCAAAGTGATCTTCTCATCATATTTCTTTTGTTCCTTATTGTTTAAAACGTATGGAACGTCCGACGTATTTACAGAAATCACGCGCACATTATCAAGGTCAAAGAAGGAAACGCCATGCTGCTTGGAAACATACTGAATCCGTGCCTGCTTGTACATGGTCGGCCACATGATGCTTTCAAACTCATTTTCAGGGAATGAAGCCCGCAAATCATGATGCTCGTCGAACTTATCGTTTTCATCATGATTGCCTTTGATCATCATATAGGGCACGTCATCAGATTTAAATGAGTCACGAAGCTTGATCAGTTCGCTTTCGCTAACCAGACCAGCGTCAGAACCGTCGATCCAATCGCCTAAGTGCACCTTTAAATTAAGAATGCCCGTTTGATCAAGATATGAGAATTCGCGGACATGGGTCAATCCGTTCCAGCCGTAAAAATCAATACTATCTTTATCTTTGAAGTGCGTGTCAGTGATCACTCCGATATTAACTGAGTTCTCGCCCTTGCGAACATGACCCTCGACATTTTTGACAAAATCATCCAAATAATCTTCAACTAAATAGCGGCGACCGGTCTTCTTGCTCTTAAAAGCACGGTAGCGTCCTAATTCATCATTAAACTTTCGAACATATTCTGGCGCTAATTTTTGCGTGCTTTCAGGGCTCAATGCCTGATGCAATGTGCCTTTTTCATCTTTATAAACGGTTAAAACATAGTTATGGCCACCTGGCGTGCCATCAGCTTCACCAACATGGTATTCGCCAATCGTTGTAAATTTTTGCATCGGGTCGATTAATTCGCCCTTTTTCATAATTGAAGACCGCTTACGAGCTCCCATTACCTTATCGATCAATCCCCGACTGTATCTAAATAAACCCATAAAATCGCCTCAAAGACAAAAGAAAAAGTCGGCCTTAAAATATGCCGACTCGAAAAAACTATGCGTTTTTTGCTAAAGCGTATGTAGCAAGTCCTAATGACAAGACAGCATCTTTTGATAATACTTCTTGCAAATCCTTAGCAGCAATTGATTCAACTGCGCCAATAACCTTAAGACTATATGTCAAAACATGATAATCAACTTCTGGATTGTAAAGACCATCTTCATATGGATCTTCATGGTTGTATGTTAAGTTGATTTCATCTTTATCGACAAAGCCATCCACGTGATTAGTCAAAATTCGATCATGCAAGTTAACTAATTTATCTGAAAGATTAAGCAAATTAAGCTTGTGATCACTTTCAGCTTCATAGTATTGTTCTTCAGTCATGTCGAAATAATCTTTGATTGGATTATTGAGCACGCCTAAATCATCAATTATTTTATAAACCTTTTCTGCATCAAAGTTTTGTTCGCCACTTAAGATTTTATCTTGTGACAAGGCCAAATCGTCAGCCAACATCATGGTATCTAGCTTTTCCATCTTGTCCTCCTCAAATTCACTCTATATTATAGCAAAAATCGTCTAGCTTTCTTATTACATTGCTCGTTTTAGGTAAATTTTTCAAACTTTTTTGGTAAAAAACGATTTTTTCACGTAACTAAATTATAGAGGAATCTTTTCATTATTCACAGTAAAGGAGAAAAAGAGATGAAAAAAACTAATTCTGAAAACTTACGTTGTCCATGGAGTCAAACACGCGATCAGCTGCTGCACGATTTTCATGATCATGAATGGGGCAAGCTCAATTTGGATGATGACTACTTATTCGAAATGTTGATTCTGCAACTGTTTCAGTCAGGTCTGAATTGGCGCGTAATTTTGCATAAACGCGAAAATTTTAGAAAAGCATTCAAGAACTTTGATCCTGTCGGTGTGGCGACTCTAACTGAGCAAGAAGTCGGCGATCTGATGCTTCTTTTTCGTAGGACCGGTGATTATTTATTCTTATTTGCAAAGCATCGGTCTAATTAATGATCATTTGGAATGCTGTCCTGCCAAGTATCACGGATAAAAAAAAGCCTCTAACGAGGTCTTTTTTCAAGGAAATTAATAATTCAATTAAACAAGTTTCTTCCGAATTAAACCTGAAATCCAATCAATAGTAACAACCATTATGACAATTCCAATCAGGATAATACCGACCCGGTTCCACTGACGATATTCCAAAGCAATGATCAATGGATAGCCGATACCACCGGCACCAACCAAACCAAGGATTGATGCGGAACGAATTGAAACATCGAAACGGTAAAGCGTATTTGAAATCAAAGCTGGCATTAAGTTTGGCAAAGTTGAAAACATGATGACATTGAACTTGGAACCACCAACTGCGGTAACAGCCTTATTTGGTCCATCTTCCAGGTTTTCAATTGCTTCTGAGAACAATTTTGCCAGCATCCCTACCGAGTGAAAACCTAAGGCCAAAACACCGGCAGCCGATCCGGGTCCCACAGCTTTAATAAACATCAAGGCCAAAATAATTTCAGGAAATGACCGGATAACTGCTAGCACAATTTTGCCGGAACGCGAAACATACCATTTCTTGTGCCTTGTATTGGCTGCCCAAAAGGCAAATGGCAGTGAAATAATAGCAGAAATAAACGTACCTAAGAAGGCAATACAGAACGTTATCCATAATTGCGATACCAAGTCTTCACCACTGCCATCATAGACATAGCTCCAATCTGGGTGAAAAATTCCGTTAAAAATCGCACCGGCAATTTGGGCAGCAGTTGATTTAATCCCACCGAAGTTGATTCCAGTGCAAGACCAAATGATGATCGCTACTGTCACAATCATAATCAACCAATGAGAAAGCTGCTTCTTTTTATTTATAGGCCTAGGCGGCAATTGTTTATATGTTGTATCCATTATTTCATTAACGCCTCCCGTGACTTAGATGAAATGTAGTCGATGATGACAACCACGACGATGATAACGATGATAATCGTTCCTGTTTTTGCATAATCAAAAGTCTGCAAAGTTTCCTGCAGATAAAGACCGATACCACCGGCACCGATATAACCTAGGATGGTTGATGATCTGACGTTGATTTCAAATGCATATAAAACGTATGAAATGAAGTAAGTCATAATTTGTGGCAAAACCGCAAACCAAATGATTTGCAGCTTATTGGCACCAACAGCAGTCAAGGCCTCAATTGGACCTGGATCAATCGTTTCAATTGCTTCATAAAACAATTTAACTACCACGCCAAAAGTAAAGACAGCCAAGGCAAAAATACCAGCTACTGGACCAATTCCGATCACGGCGACGAAGATCGCACCTAAAAGCAGATCTGGAATTGTTCTGATGATGTTCATAATGATCCGCAAGATGCCGGTTAATACCTTGTTTTTAACAATATTGCGGGCAATCAATAGCGTATAAATAAAGGCTACTATTGAACCAATGACCGTTCCGAGCACAGCCATTTTCAGGGTTTGAAACAGAAGCGGAAATACCGTGCTAGAGTAGCTCCAATCTGGATGAGCCATTTGAACAAAAATATCGGTGAATTGACTAAAGTTTTCAAACAAGACGCTAATATGGGTATCAGTGACATTAATGGAAACAAATAAGCCAACGATAATCAAAATGACCCAGATCAGATTCATAATTTTGAACTTCTTTTTAGGTAAGTTCATTAAATCTTGATCAGTTTGACTCATTTTACTTCTCCTCGCTTCCATCGCCGCCGTTGTAAATATCGGTAAAGACTGCCTCAGGGGTATCTTTCATTTGTCCATCATAAACAACTTGTCCCTGACGAATTCCGATTACTCTTTTACCAAATTGACGAGCAAGATCCACGCTGTGCATGTTGGCCAAAACCGTCATTCCGTACTTTTCGTTCAGCATCTTCAAGTCATTCATTACCTTGAGAGAAGTCTGAGGATCAAGTGAAGCTGTTGGTTCGTCGGCCAAAATGATCTTCGGATTTTGCATCAATACACGCGCGATTGCGACACGCTGCTGTTGACCACCTGACAATTCGTCGGCACGAGCATAAACTTTATCAGCTAAATCGACTTGTTGCAAAGCTTCATAGGCTTTCTGATTATCCTCTTTAGAAAAGAGATTGAGCGTTGTTTTCCAGGTTGGATAATATGCTACTCGTCCAGTTAAAACATTGCGCAAAACGCTGGAACGTTTAACTAAATTGAAACTTTGGAAAATCATGCCAATGCTGCGACGCAGAAGGCGCAAATTTTTACCCTTTGCCTTAGTAATCGATTCGCCATCAATTTCGATATCGCCCTTGCTGATATCATGAAGACGGTTGATTGAACGAAGCAAGGTTGACTTACCAGCACCAGATAAGCCCACAACCATGACGAATTCGCCTTTGTTGATAGTTAAGTTGATGTCTTTTAAACCGACTGTGCCATTATCGTAGATCTTAGTAACGTTTTTTAGCTCAATCATTGGCTTTTCGGAATTTGCCATTAATTATTAACTCCTTAAATTTGATTTTTATTTTTTGGATGATTCGATGATCTTATCGTATTTACGAACAATATTGAAATCAGAATCTTTTGCGTAAGTGTAGCCTTCATGACTATATACGCTTTCGATAACCTTCTTACCTGCCTTAGTCTTGCTAATAGCGATAAATGCTTTAGCAAGCTTTGCCTTAAACTTCTTGTTCATGTCTGGACGAACAGAAATTGTGTCGTTTGGAATTGGCTTGGTAAAGTAAATCGGAACAACTTGACTCATGATCTTTGGGTTATCTTTGATAACTAAGTTACGAGCGTCTTCAAAAACAAAGGCAGCATCGGTATCACCGTTTAGAACATTTAATACTCCTTGGTCGTGACCAGTTACAGTAACAAGCTTGCAGCTCTTCAGAACATCAAGGCCTTTTTCCTTTAATTCAGCAATTGGGAACACGTAACCAGCTGATGAAGTTGGGTCTTGGACAGAAATGCTCTTGCCCTTAAGATCTTTCCATGACTTAATCTTTGAACCCTTCTTAACCAGGATTTCGGCACGGTAGCTTCTAACCAGCTTGTTAGTAGTCTTGCCGCCTGGCTGCTTAATGCCATAGCGTTCAGCTTGAAGCAACAGATCAGCTGCACCTTCCTTGTGAGCTAAAACATAGGCATCTGGTTGAAGAAAACCAACATCGACTTTCTTTGACTTCATAGCTTCAACAACAGTGTTGTAATCAGTTGACATGGTAACGTGAACCGGAATTCCTAATCTCTTTGAAAGCATCTTTTCAAGAGGCTTAGCGCGAGCTTCAAGAGTTGTAGCAGATTGACTTGGAACAAATTCAATCGTCAAGCTTTTTGGGGTATAGCCTTTTTTGCTTGAACTGCTGCTTGAACAAGCTGTTGCAACAACGGCAACCAGCAGCGCAACGACAGCGACTAACACTTTTTTAAACTTTTTCATATGTCCTCCTAGACCGATAAAAACTCCTGCTATTAAAAAGACTTAATATAAAACGTGGCAACACGATTCATATTAAGTCTTTTTAATAGCATCTGTATTTTAAAAAACGAACAATAACAAACTGGGTCCAAAGAGAGTCTGTTACACCTGTACAAGCTAAAACGGTTAATTTATTAGTATTTAAAATTTGCATAGTGTACGTCTCTCTACTTGTTGCTCGTTCATTTGCGAAAATTATACCAGAAGTGTTCGTGTTTTATCAAGGGGATATTTTAAAAAAAGAATGACTTTTTGAAAACAAAAAGACCTCTAACGAGATCTTTTTCATTAGGCTTTATGCCTTAGGTTTAATTGGATTGTTGTCAATATCAGTTCTAACAATCAAAACATCAGCTAAAGCGTGCTGGTTTACGTATTCAGTAACTGAACCAATCAACATTCTTTCAACGGCGTTCAAACCAGTAGCTCCCATCACAATCAAAGTGTTCTTGTGATCTTTAATGAAGTCGTAAGAAATAATTCTCTTAGGACTGCCATAACGAATATGGTAGTTAATATCATCAAACTGGAAGTTATCATGAGCCCATTTCTTTAAGCTCTTTAAATATTCTTCAGCATCTTGTGTCATTTGATAAATAGTGTCGCCAGAAATCAAGGTATCTTGCATTTCGCCCATGAATTGACGAGTATCAATAACGTTCAATACATCGACATGCGCATGATCGGTCATTGCAATCTTAACAGCTTTGTCAAAAGCACGTTCAGCTGTTTCTGAGCCGTCGACTGGTACCAAAATACTTTCTTTTTGTTTAGCCATCTTCTCATCTCCTATGAATTATTTAGTGCTAGTTTTATTTTAGCATAATTTAAAAAAATGCTTCTTTTTTTGTTTGCTACTTTATCCATGCTTTAATTGTTTCTTTTAATATTTGTTGGTAGAATTAAATGCAATGCTATTTTTCTCTGGGGGGAGGATTTAACGATGAAAAAACTAACCAACCAGCTGATTGGAATTACCAGTGGTCGCAACTTCAGAGAATTGGGCGGCTACCAAACTTTATCAGGAAAAACCATCAAGATGCACAAGCTGCTGAGAACCGGCAACCTAGCTGATTTATCGCCTTTTGACTTAGATTATCTCAAAGATTACGGTGTTAAATATGTCGTCGACTTCCGCAGCCAAGAAGAAGTTGATCACCAGCCAGATCGAGTTCCAGAAAGCGCAGAATATGATTTTGATCCTGTCTTCAGTGAAGATTTAACCAACTCTTCCAGAAGCATTAACGATTTGGACAATCAGTCCAAAGATGACGCTGACTTCGGTTTCAACCACATGCTTTTTGCTTACGAAGACATGATTCGCAGCAAATCTGCTCAAAACGCCTACCGCAAGTTTTTTGCAAAATTAATGGAAAATGATCAGCCTTCACAAAGCTTGATTTTTCACTGTACTGCTGGCAAAGACCGGACTGGTTTTGGCGCACTGCTGGTATTAACTGCTTTGGGCGTGCCACTAAGAACGATCAAGCAAGATTATTTGCTGACCAACATTACCACCAAGGACTTCGTTGATGGCATGGTTGAACGTGAAAAAGAAAAAGGCAAGAACGAGAACACCTTGCAATCAATCCGCGATATTCAAAGCGTGCATCCCGAATACATCGATCATGCAATCAAAGTCATGACTGATGATTACGGCAGCATCAATGATTATTTGCGTGAAGTGATGCAGCTTTCAAGTGCTGACATCATGGACTTAAGAAGAATTTATCTCGATTAAAAAAGCTGCTAGTTTGCAAACGAACTAGCAGTTTTTTTAGAATTTTTGCAACAAATATTGATAAATTGCCTCTGGATCTGTGAAGTTCAAAAAGTTCTTCAATTCTTTTTCCGGTGTCCGTGCTAAGAAATCCATAACTTGACTTAACAATTTAGCCTGACCATCTGGATTTGTTTCCAGCAGCATAAATAAAAATTTAACCTGCAACTTTTCGTCTGGTTTGATCATATTGCCAAAAGTGACCGGATTTTTTAAAGCAACCGGTACGATCAAGCGCTTATTGACGAACTCGCCCTCAGTATGCGGAATTGCAATGTTGGGCAAATCGGCACCTAGAGTTTTGGTTGACAAACCGGTGGGAAAATTATGCTCGCGTTCAATAATATGGGCCAAAAAATTGCCTTTTACATAGCCACTATCGAGCAAATGATCATAAATATTTTTAAGCAATTCATCCTGATCGCTTTCATTGCTGACAAAAACTGCATCTGCCGCAAAAACTTGCTTTTTTTCCATATTTTACCTTCCTCACTACCTACATCCATGACCTTAAATTATCAAGAGGTTTTTTTCAACCAAAATCATGGTAAAGTTAAAAAAAGAAATTTATTTTGTTACAAGGAGATAAAAATGACAAAAACAAAGACCGTTTATTTTGGTGCTGGCTGGTTCACTGATAAACAAAACAAGGCTTACAAAGATGCAATGGCTGCCTTGAAAGAAAATCCCACGATTGATTTTGATCATTGCTACGTCCCACTGCAAAATCAATACAAAGACATCCGGGTCGATCTTCATCCTGAATATTTACACGACATCGAATGGGCTGACGCTACCTACCATGGTGATTTAGTCGGCATCAAATCAAGCGATGTCATGCTCGGTGTCTACATTCCTGAAGAAGAAGACGTTGGCTTGGGAATGGAGCTGGGCTATGCTTTAAGCCAAGGAAAATACATCTTGCTCGTAATTCCTGATGAAGATTATGGCAAGAAGATCAACTTGATGAGTTGGGGCGTATGCGACAATGCCATTAAGATGAGCGAATTAAAAGACTTCGACTTTAACAAGCCACGTTATGCCTTTTACGATGGTGCTGTTTACTAAAAAATAAAAAAGAGCAAATTAAATGACCCTGCACTAAATAATTAGTGCAGGGTCATTTCTTCATATCTTCGAACATATACATTAATCTTTCTACGATATGCTAAAAGTTATCTTGCGAGCAACTTAACTTCTAAATCATTATTCAATGCTTGCCGCGAGGGCTTAAAGCCACTTATGTAAATTATTGTCACTCTTTACTTTTTTCATTTGTAAAGCCCATCGGAACTCACCTTTTTCTTGTTTTTTAGTTCTTCTTTTCTTTACACTCATAATATACCTTATCTTTTTATTTTTGTAAAGCGCTTACATCTAAAAATGTAAAAAAAGAAGAACAAGCAGAAATTCTACTTGCTCTTCTCTTTATATGATTAAGCTTTGTACTTGGATTCACCATTCAAGTAAGTTTCACTCAAAGTCATGTCAGGATTCAAAATCAAGAAATCGGCGTCCTTGTCAGGCTTGATTGAACCACATCTATCCAAAATATGTGCACTCCTAGCTGGGACATAGGAACCCATCATAATGGCTTTTTCTGGATCAACAATATTCCAATCAACCACATTCTTAACACCGTCTTTTAATTGCAAAATACTGCCGGCTAAATTGTCGCCATCCTTTAAGCAAGCCATGCCGTCTTTAACGTAAACTGGCAATTCGCCTAACATGTAATCGCCATCTGGCATCATGCCGGCTTCCATACAATCAGTAATCAGCGCAATATGCTCTGGACCAACTGCGTTGATTAAAGCTCTAGCCATTGGTTCTTGCACATGGTGGCCATCGCAAATAAGTTCGTCAGTCACGTTATGCATTGCCATGGCAGCATTAGAAATTGAAGGGGTATGGTGCATAGGATCAGGCATCCCATTAAAAGTATGAGTAAACATGCTGGCACCAGCTTCAATGCCGCTAACTGCTTCGTCAAAAGTTGCGCTTGAGTGCCCTAATGAAACAACGATCCCTTCTTTAACAGCTTCACGAATAAATTCCTTTGATCCTTTTCTTTCAGGAGCCATTGAAATTTTCTTCAGCATGCCATCTGAAGCTTCAAGCCACTTGTTAAATTCATCGATGCTTGGGTCCATCATATATTTAGGATTTTCAGCACCTGCATGTTCCTCTGTAAAGAATGGCCCTTCAAAGTGGATTCCCTGAATTTTAGCCCCTTCTTCTTCACCCTTGTGAGCTGCGAACATCTTGCAGATTCTGGTTAAAGTAGCACTAGCAGCAGTGATTGTGGTTGGCAGCCATGACGTTACCCCTGCACTCAACAAACCTTTAGAAATCTTGTTAATACCGTCCCAGTCGCTCTTCATAACGTCTTCACGCAAAGAACCGTGAATATGAGTATCAACATAGCCAGGAGCAACCCATTTGCCCGGATAATCAACGATCTTGTCTGCAGGCTTTTCAGTTTCTGGATAGTAAAAACCAAATTTGCCATTATCTTGAATTTCAAGATAGCCACCATTTTCGGTTCTGTTTTCAAGGAAGAACTTATCTGCATGAATGTAATATGTCATTTGTCAATTTCCTCTTTAATTAACTACTTGCTTGCAATGTTTTTCTTTATTTTAATCTCTGTTTCTATTTTACACAAAAGAATTGGTCTTTACCAGTTTTAAAGCAAACAGTAAAAGGTAAAAAATATTGCTTTTTTAGTTATAATAGAATAAAGACTATATAGGAAGATGTACTATGACACAAGATACGCAAATTAATAGACACCAATTAGGTCGACTTATCGGTGCAAGCAAATGCGATCATTTCTATGAGCTGCACTATGCTACCGGTGAAATTGCTCGGCTCTACATTTTAGCCGACGGCACTTTTCGTCTATTTATTGATCCTGATAAAAAATTTGACGAAAATCATTCCGGCCTAGTTAATTTAAGCAAGTTTAATAATCATTTTTTTGAAAAATCTAGTCCGCGTGCAACCAGCGAGTCTTTCATCATTCAATCTGGCAGTTTCCAACTGATTTTTGAACAAAAAACCGCCACGATGAGCATTTTTGATGAAAGCTTGCATCGCACCCGCTTTAGTCAGCTTAGTCCTATCGAACTAGGCAGCAATCAAACGATTGAAAGCCTCAAGCAGAACAAGAACGAATTTTACTTTGGCGGCGGAATTCAAAACGGCTCATTCAGCCACAAAGGCAAGCGAATCTACATTAAGCGCGACGGTATTACAGGAGCTGGCGGCGTTTTAAGCCAAATTCCGTTCTTCTGGTCTAATGCTGGTTTCGGTGAATTCAGAAACACTAACCAAGCTGGTGAATATGATTTTGGCAAGATTAACGAGAATGCTGCCCTGATTAAGCATGAAGATCGAATCTTCGATAATTTCTACTTGATTGGCAATTCTCCTAGCGATTTAATTTATAAATACTACTTATTGACTGGCTTGCCATTGATGCCACCCAAATACGCTTTGGATTTGGGCCACATGGGCAACTTTTTAACAACATTATGGAAGCCAAGCGAAGCTAAAGAACGTAATGCCACCATGTTTGAAGATGGCAATTACTATGCTCGAACCAAGGATCCAAATGAATCCAGTGGCAAAGCATCATTGAACGGCGAAGAAGAATATCAATTCTCAGCTCGCGGCGCAATTGACCGCTATCAAAAATTCCACTTTCCACTTGGTTGGCTGGTACCAAACTATGGCATCAGCGATTTAGAAGAAGAAGCTCTGACCAACTTCAATGACTATGCCAACACTCATGGCGTTGAAGTCGGAATTTGGGTCAAAAATAATTTGAGCAGCTTGCCAAAGAGTATTTCCTTTATTGCAACTGCAACCGATAATATCGCTCAATTGCAAAAAGATACTGACAGCTTGAAGGTTAATTTAAACCGCAAACGTCCATTTATTATTAGTAATAGTGGCAGCGTCGGCAGTCAGGCTTATTCTGCTTTGGCCTTTGGTACAGCTGGCGGCAACTGGGACAATATTGGAACTCAGGTAGCCAGTTTGCTAGGAGCCGGACTTTCTGGCGAAACTCTAGTCGGCGGCAGCGTTGACGGTACGACTGGTGGTGGCAACGCCCAAATCGCTATTCGTGATTTTGAATGGAAAGCCTTCACGCCACTGCTCTTCAACATTAACGATCAAAGCAAATTCAGCAAGACGCCATTTGCTTATAACAGCAAGATGAGCAACATCAATCATGCTTATTTTGCTTTACGTCAACAATTAAAGCCATACCTTTACACTTTGATCTATGGCACGCAAAAAGGTCATCCCTTCGTTCAACCATTATTCATGGACTTCCCACACGAACAGGTCAACTACACTGAACAAGTTGGCCACGAATTCATGTTAGGCTCCAGCATTTTGGTTGCTCCAATTACCAATGGCCGCGAAGACAGCAATGGCAACTCACGCAAGGATAATCTTTACTTGCCAGGCCATCGTACAATGTGGATCGATCTCTTTACTGGTGAAAAGTATATCGGTGGTCGCGTCTATAACAAGTTATCTTACCCAATTTGGCATTTGCCAGTCTTCGTGCGCGGCGGCGCTATCTTTGATTTGGGCAAGCGGAACTTTGTTTTGTACCCACAAGCTAAGAGCAGCATTAGTTTCTACGATGATAATGGCTACACTGATTTTACTCACAACCATACCGAAACACGCGTTACCAGCGATTTGAATTCCAGCAAATTGACCATCACAATTGATCCTGTTAAAGGCGACTACAGCGGAATGGAAACAAACAGCACAACTAATTTGAACATTATGTGTGATGCATATCCTGACCGGGTCACTGTTAAGATTAACGACCAATTGATCAACTTGCAGGAATATGGCACAAGCGATGCTTTTGCTCATGCCAAAGAAGGTTTCTTCTACAATACCAATTACAGCTGGATGCCTGAATTCGATCAATATCGCGAAGCTAAGCAAACAGCTTTGCAAATCAAGTTGGGCAGTCGCGACGTAACTGATACTAAATTTGAAATTATCATTCAAAACTTCAATTATGGCAGTCAGACTTTGGTTCACTCAATTACTGACTCCGTGTTGCGTTCACCTAAAGGCATTAGCCTTGATCCTGCAAAGATCACTGCACATTCATTGTCGGTTTCATGGACTAAGATGACTGACCAAGTTCAATTCGAAATTAACGGCATCTTATATGACGGCATTGATGGCGACAAATTTACTTTCCATGAATTAGAGCCAAATAAACGCTATGTCATGCGCATGCGCTATGTAGCCGGCAATAAAGTTTCTGGATGGTCTGAACCTTTTGGCGCAATTACGAAGCATGCCGCAATTGATTATGCGATCCGCAATGTGCAGACCACTTGTAACTATGCCGAAAATCCTGCTCACCCAATTAAATATTTAACTGACTTGAAGTTGGCTAGTGAATGGAAAACTAAAGATCAATTTGATGAAAACAAACCATTAACTTTGACCTTTGCTTTTGAAGATGTTGAAAAACTTAGTCGGATGGCCTTCATTCCGCGCAATATTGATCGCCAAGGAACACCAGTTGAAGTTGGAATTGAAATATCAACTGATGGACAAAACTTTAAGCCATACGGCGAGCATATTAATTGGAAAGCCGATGCCAAGAATAAGGTTATCGGTCTGCGCGATGTCAGCGCTAAGGCAATCAGAATGACAGTTTATAAGTCATCTGGTCCATTAGTTGCTGGGAAAGAAGTCTTATTCTTTAGAGCCAAGGATAAAGATTAACTATAGAAAATCTAAATAGAAAAAAATAAAGGTTGAGAATCATCTCAACCTTTATTTTTATGCTTTTATATTTTTAGCCTAATTCTTGCTTAAGCCATTCGATACTCATTTCAAACCACCGGGCTGCATGCGGATTGTTTTGCCATTCCTTGCCGCTCTCGGTCGTTTCAGGTCTGGCCAAAGAAAAGCCATGGTAGCCCTTGTTAAAGAGATGTGCTTCACATTCAACCTGATTTGCATATAAGGCTCGAATGTATTCAATTGAATTTGAAATCAGCACGACTGGATCATCCCAAGCTTGAAAGATAAACGTTGCCGGTGTTTCACGTGTAACACCCAGGGCGCTGTCTCTTAATTCCGGCTCATCTGGCAAGTCCTTCTCCTGACCATCAGGAATTTCAAAGCCGATTTGATCAATATTGATCAATGGGTAGCCTAAAATTGTTTTATTTGGCCGCACCTCTTCAGCTTGATAATCATATTTCTTTGCAAACTTTTCACTATTAGCCATAAAGTTTGCAGCACTAGCTACATGTCCACCGGCTGAAAAGCCCAAAGTAACAATTTTATTTGGATCAATTCCATATTCTTCGGCATGATCACGACAATATTTTACTGTTGTTAAAACATCCAAACCAGCATCTGGATAAATCTTGCCCGGATCCTGCACTAAATTATATTCCATCACAACACTATTGAACCCACGCGCATTATAAGCCAAGGCTACCGGTTCGCTTTCCCTAGCGGACAATTGATTAAAACTGCCACCGGGTATAACAATTATTAATGGCCGAGTTTGAACAGCCAATTTTGGATTTTTCTCTAAAAAATAAGTATGAACCTTAAATTCACGTCCATTAAAATTAGTTAGTGTTAGACTTTTGGTCTCCATGTTTCACCTCATCTTTACTCATTCCTCTAGCTAGCAAAAAAGTAGAGAATGGGACTGTTAACAATACACCGATCAAAGAATACAAGATAATCAGTGCTTCATTAACGAATAATTTTTCATTGACGATTTCGCCAAAGGAATAGCCCAAGCGGAAATACCATAAGAATAGTGACAAAAAACTGCCGAACATCCCAAATAAGATGGTATTCATCGCGGTTCCCAATACATCATTGCCAATTGCCGTTCCGCTACCTTCTAGCTCCTTACGGGTAATCTGGGCATGATGTTTTTTAAGTTCTAACAAACCTGAACTCATGGCTACCGCAGCTTCCGCAATCGCACCCAATGCAGAAAATATTGCCACGGTCACGGCGATCATCGGATAACTTAAGCCAGGCATCTGTGATAGACCAACCAAAACTTCACCAGATTCAGGACCTAGGCCAGCAGCTTGCGCCAACCATTGACATATTAAGATTAACACACTCACTAACAAACAAACCGTAAAAGCTGAATAAAAGGAGTTTTTAGCGACAGTATAGTCATGAGTGCCCAGGAAAATAATCGTTGCCAGTTTCAAGGGAATAAAAATCAAAGTCAGTATTGGAATGCTAATTCCCCAGGAAATTAAAATTGCGACCAGAATCAGCAGCAATGTATTGATCAAAACACTAAAGAAACTGCGGATTCCTGTTTCACCGCCAACAATAATCATCAAAATCGCTAAAACTGCGATTAAAGCGCCTAAAGTACTCATTTATTCTGGCCTCGCTTTTCTTTTAAAAACAGCAAGCTGCAGCCTGTCGCAAAGATTACGGTTAACACGATTGAAATGGCGGAAATAACACTTTGAGTAGCACCTAATGACAAAGTAAAGCCAAAGGTAGAGCTCAGACTGTTGTTGTCACGCAAGTAAAGAATCGTCATTGGCAATGAACCTGCGATGAAAATCAACACCAATACGTTGATCAGTGGTCCCATAATTTCCTGTCCCATTGTCCGGCCACTTTGAATCAATTGCTTAGCCGTAATATTTTTTTTAACTTGAACCACTTCATAAAGACTGGAAATAATATCAGTTGCTTCATCCATAACCGCTCCAAGAACCCCTAACAAACTTTGTGCTAAAAATATTCCGCGCGGATCTTGAGTCGCATAGTCGCCTGTCTCATATTTCATTTCAGATTCACCCGTTAATTTCATAATCACGTAGCATAAGCCAAATGAAACGAAAACACCCAGTAGGGTTGCCAGCCAAGTCGCCAGCATTTTCTTATTCAGGCCTTGAACAATCAGCAAACTGATGAAAGAGAAGACAACATCAGCCAGACCGAAGAGCAGGATGATATAAGAGCCATTTAATTTGACGTCAAGCACGATAACGCCGTAAAAGATAATCCAGCTCAGCAGCATTGAAATTAAAAGCGCGATTGTATGCTTGCCGGCCATCGCGATCATTAATGCAATCGTCAGCGTTAATACCAGCACCAGAACCCAGTCACGTTTAGGATTGCCTAAAGCGACTTTGCCCTTTTGGATGCTGACAAAAATACGTTGTCGCGGACGATATTTTTGCGTAGTTAATTGTGAAGGATAGTAGACATTTTTCTCAGTAAAAGTTTTGCCCTTGTATTTACCGGACAAAATCTTGATATGCAATGTCTGTTCCCTAGTTTGATCCACATTGTTGTAGACATCTTTATCTTTTTCAATCAGCCGATCTTTAATCTTCGTATCCGTAATTACAGCAACGTCATCTTTTTGATAGACATCGCTTAAAAAGTAGGTTCCCGCTGATAAAAGCAGCCCTATTACGAAAACGATCAGCGCAATCCAATAACGTTTTTTCATTGCAAACTCCTTAAAAAGATCTGTTTCTACTTTAAAACAAAAAACGACTTTGAATAAAGCCGTTTCTGTAATCTTAATAATTTAAAAATCTTTGCCACCAATGTGCTTTCTTACGTGGCAGCTGCATATCTTCAAGGGTACGATGAACATTAGCACTTGCCTTCTTCTTTTGGGCATTTTCTCTTGCTTTTCTTAAAATTTCATCATGCAGTTCTTTTTCGCTCTTATGAGCATCACGTTCAACTTCCTTGCGTTTTTCTTCACGCGTCATCGTGTGGTGCCCCTCATGCGTGGAATTAGAACTGACAATTCCCGAAATATCAGGCAAGGCCGCGATTTTAGGATCAACTTCCTTATCCTTTGGAGCTGCCAATTCATTTTGCTTTTTCAGCAAGGCTTGATTTTGTTTTTCAATGCGATCAAGTTGTTTCTGCAAATTGTTAATAGCATTGTTTTGATTAGCAATCGTCTGCTGCAGAGCACCTAACAATTTGGCCATCTGATGAGGATCCAATAATTGCTTTTGGTCAGTGGAAGCATCTTTTTCTTTAGCTTGCTTTTGCTCACTGACTGCATAAATCCGTCTAGCAGCTTCCTTTAAAGTTAAGCCTTCTTCCTTAGCCAATTTATGAAAAGCATCAAGATCCTCAATATCTTTTTGATGGTACAGCCGTTCTTTTTGTTTGCTGCGTTGAAAATAATGCTCATTGCCGGTTACTTTTTCGACAATTAAAGAATATTTTCTCAGCGTTGCAACACTGATTCCCAACTTTTTTGCAGCCGTACTTGGTACATCTAATTCTTCAAAATCGTGCTTCTCACTCGTCATCACTGTCTACCCCTACTTTTTGCAATTAAATTAATCGTGCTTGTGAAGTAAAGTCTTCTTATGATCGTAACGAGCTTGACCCGCTTCAATTAAGCGCGTAATTAATTCAGTATAAGGAATGCCAGCAGCTTCAAAAAGCTTTGGATACATACTGATGTTGGTGAAACCTGGCAATGCATTAACTTCAGTTAAGACAACTTTGCCATCTGGAGTAAGCATTGAGTCAATTCTTGCCATGCCTGAACATTCAGTTGCTTGGTAAACCTTCAAAGCGTTTGAACGAACCTTTTCAACGATTCTGTTTGGCAATTCGGCTGGAATTTGCAACTTAGAAGTTGAGTTATCATCGTACTTGTTTTCGTATGAGTACCATGAACCAGCCGCATTAATAATTTGACCAACACCTGAAACGATTGGATTGTCATTGCCCAATACGGCAGTTTCAACTTCGGTACCAGGAACAGTTTCTTCAACCAAAACTTTGTCGTCGTACTTGAAAGCTTCATCCAAAGCCTTTTTGTATTCATCGGCATTAGTAACGTGGCTGACGCCAACTGAAGAGCCTTGGTTAGAAGGTTTAACAAACATATCTTTGCCCAACTTTTCAGCAACCTTGTCGTAGTTAAGCTTGTCACTATTCTTGTCGTCATAATCTCTGCGCTTAACAGCAATCCAGTCAGCAACAGGAACACCAACGCGTTGAGCCAAAATCTTGGTAAATTCCTTGTCCATTGTAACGGCTGCTGCTAATATATCGTCACCAACAAATGGCTTATCCAAAATTCTGAATAAACCTTGCAAACTACCATCTTCACCTAAGTTGCCGTGAACAATTGGGAAGAAGATGTCAATTTCTGGCAAGTTGGCTAATTCAATCAAGTTAGAAATGTTAGTTACTTTATGTGGGTTCTTTACTTGGTACTTAGGATCCTTTAATACTTTGAAAGATTCCTTTTCATCAGCAAAGTAGCCATCGTTAGTAATCCAAATTGGATGTACATCAAACTTATCTTTATCAATTGCATTATAAATGTTGTGACCTGAAACAATTGAAACTTCATATTCAGATGAATTTCCACCAAAAATCAATCCGACTTGTGTTTTTTTAACCATAATTTATTTTTACCTCTTAATAATTGTTACCATCTTTTAATTATACGCAATACCGTCTAAAAAAACTAAGTTTCGGCAAGATTTTTTACTAAAGAATTAGAATTTATTCGGGGTATAATATTCTAGTAGGGACAGAAAGGAGCGGTGCGATGTTTTTACGCAAATTCACAATCGCTGCTGCTTGCAGCGTGCTACTATTTGTACCTAGCATCAGCGTCAACGCTGCCACTTTTAGTGAGGGAGAAATAAGTCAGGTTCAGCATTTCCAAAAAGAATACGCTGATCTTGATAAAACTAGTTACGATATCAATAACCTTTATGAAGTTAAACCTCAATTAGGCGCTAACTTTAGTGCGGGTAAAATCAAACAGCAATACATTACAACTCAATTAGCCTACATCAACTATTACCGTAGTCTCTTTGGTTTGCCTGCAATTAAGACAAATGCTATAGCGAATAGCAACGCACAAAAAACTGCTGCTGTAATGGCTGCTATTAATGCTGATCCCTTTGTCAATCAACATGGGCTGCCAACTGATATGCAACCTAACTATGTCAGCGATTCACTCTGGAAGTTGGCTCAGGATACTTCTGAGACTTCCAATTTGAATTTCAATGTTGCTAACCAATCAGCTGGTGATGTAATTACTGACCTAATTACTGACCATTACAATTTAACTGGAACCGATACCGGACACAGAGCCTGGATTTTATCGACCCGGCTTTCATCAACTGGTATTGGAGCAGCTTATGGCTCGAACGGTTATCGCTACTCAGTACAAAAGGTTCTAAATGTTGATGATATTTTCCGCGTTGCCAGTCAAGCAAGCGTGGCTTATCCAAGTGCGGGCGTTTTCCCAGTTGAATTAGCCAAGGGCAAGAACGTTGCCTGGTCGCTTTATTTATCCAACAAGGTCTACTCTGGCACGCCTAAAGTAAAAATTACGGATATGGACACTAAGAAGACTTATCAGGCAACCAAAGTTAAGAATTACAGCCGAAACGGTTATGGCAACTTCAAGACAGTCATTACTTATATGCCCGGCAAGACGCCTATTATTTCTGGACACCAATATAAGATAGTTATAGGTAACTTATACAGCTACACTTTTAAACTGTTTAAAGAAGATACCTCTACTACCAAGGAAGTAACGACTACGACTGGTTCCACTTATCAAAAAGGAGCAGTTCAACAGGACAGCCATTTGAAATCACCATTCTCAAAGACAAATGCCAAGTTATGGGCTAGTTTCAATATCAATGTAAAAAACAGCAAAACTGAGCATTACTTCTTCGATGCATTGAAGAAGGGACAATGGCATCAGAATTTTTTCCTAAAACGCGTCTTGCAAGTCATAAGTAAATAATAAAAAAATGAGGACATCGTCCTCATTTTTTATTCTATAAAATTTTTGCTAAGAAATCTTTTGCCCGCTCACTCTTCGGGTGATCAAAGACTTGTTCAGGATCGCCTTTTTCTTGCAAGTAGCCGTCGGCCATGAACCAGATTATTGATCTTGCCCAGACCTTTAACCGTGCTGCCCTTCATTTGCTTTTGCACTAATTCATATTGAATACTGCCTGTTTGCGCACCAACGGTTTGGCCTTTAAAGCTCTTGATATTCTTGTATTATTTTTATCACGCTTGTTAATTAAGAAATATTCACCGCTTGGACGGTAGTAGATCTGTGAAAAATCCACGCTCTTTGGTCTTCCCATTCTCACTCGCTGTAAATTCGAGCGGTGGATAATCGGCAGAAGTACCAACTACTAATTGCTTGGTCTTCTTGATCCGCTTTAAAACCGTTCCCTGCGCCACCGTCTTTTTTTCGGCAGCATTAGCAGGCGTTGCGGCAATTGGCGTTATAAAAATTGAGAATAACATTAACAATGCAGCGAACAAAGCCGCTATTTTTTTCGTTTCATAGTCTCACCATCAGTCAGATTAAAAAATAATTAAATAGATTGAATAAGGTATACCATGAAATAAAAAAGTGCCTAGAACTTATATTCTAAGCACTTATAAAATTATTTATCAGTAGTTGCTTGCCATGGAATAGCACACAAGACGTAAATGACTACGCCAGCAATGACGAAGTCCAAAAAGACGCTGCTGCTGATCTCTAGCAAATAGCTTAATCCGCCAATCGGCAAACTTTCAACATTGATAATGACGGGAACAAGCGCCATTAAACCAGAAATCAAAATCAGCCAAAAGCCTGCCCACATCCCAGCAGCCGTAATATCATGAATTAGCTCCTTAATTGAACTGCGCGAATGCATATCGCTGATTAACGAAACAAATGCGACCATGGTAATCAAAATAATAATAATGTTGACTACCAACAGTAAAACTGCAATGTTAGCCCCCAAGGTAACGATATTTAAATTAAAAGCCTGAATAATGAAGTAAAGCGCGTTGCTACTTTGACTCTTTAGCTTCTTTCGCACCGTTTGCGCATCGCTGGAAGCACCTTTATCGATATTTTTATTAATATCTGCCAGAATCTGTTTGGCCAAATCGGTATTGCTTACTTTGATCCAGTGCACGCCCAATGAATAATCAATAATGTGATTAGCAATCGGCTGCGTCTGATCAACTGTCAGCAAATTTGAATCAGATTCGCGCTTGGCACCAATCAAATCCGCTAAAGTATCAAAGTGACTATTGACTTGACGTACAATAACAGCTTGATTGTTGCTGGTTTTAATTTGCCCCTTCATAAAGATTGGATTTAAAAAGGTAACCGTGATCATCGTTAACGAGGCAATTAAAAAGATAACCCAAGCCAGTGTTCGCTTATACTTGTTGCTCTGCTCATGATCCATCCGTCGCAAATCGGCTCGTGAGCTTTCAACCATAGACTACTCCTTTAGCTGATGATTTCTTTTTCACCATCAAACATTGTATAGATTGCTTGGTGAACGCTTTCCATATCAGCTGTCTCAATAATTTCATGACCATCCTTCAAAGCTTGATCAATTTCATCTGGACTGCAATGACAGAAGCTGTACATCAATGAGCTAGTAGCATAATTTGATAAATCTTCTGCAGTCAGATGGTATTTTTTACGATCATAGTATAGTCTTCCAACACCAATTGTGACAAAAGCAATTCCGCTCTCAAGTTCAGCCTTAGTGGCATTAATGTCATCAAAAAGATGTTCGTCATGTACCCAGTCTAAAGGCATTGATCCCCAATTATCAAGCGTTTCATTATTGGTAAAGGCCTGTGAAATAATACGATCAAGCCCCTCATCGTGCATCCCTAAAACAACAATTGTGTAAATAAATGCTTTCATATGAGCATATGAAGAATAATGTTCTATCTGTTCGTAGTTATTAACTTGTTTATCTAAAGTATTGAATAAGTTGCGTACAATATCACTAATTAACTTTGATTTATGAGGATAGTAGGATTGGAGCAAGGACTTAGAAATATCGGATTTTTCCGCAATCATCTGCAGCGAAACGTTATCCATTCCATTTTCTCTAATTAGACGAAAAGTATTCCCAAGAATTACTCTTCTTCTTTTCATATTTTTACGTCTTGCCATGAATCTTCTCCCGTTTTTCTTCTATACAATTAAATTTTATTATATCAACCCAAATGTTTATCTGAATAGGAAAAAGCAAATTTTTGATAAAAAATAATCCCCAACCAAATCGGAGGATTATTTTTAAATATTATCATTAAATAATTACTTCAAGCGATTTTGTTCATCAAAGATTTGGTGAATTGAACGATCGTTATAAACATAATCAATTCCGCGTGCCAATAATTGATCAACAGAAATTCTAACCATTCTGTCTGGGTAGCGCTTGTGCTTGATCGTATCAGTTACAACAATTTGTTCAACTGGCAATCCATTAAGCACTTCAGTTGCATCCTTAGAAAGAAGAGCATGGGTAGCTGCTACGTAAACCTTAGTAGCTCCTGCTGCCAAAACTGACTTAGTTGAAGATGCAATTCTTGAACCAGTATCAATCAAGTCATCGACAATAATACATTTCTTATCCTTCACGTCCCCGATCATATCGTGAACTTCGGTATCATAACGTGCACCACGTTGGTCAACGATTGCGATTGGAGCATCAAAGTATTGACCAAAATTACGAGCTAACTTAGCACCGGAGTGGTCTGGTGAAACAACAACAATATCGTCGTCACCCTTAACTGCAATACCATTGTCCAAGAAGTATTGGGCAAGCAGTGGCATTGCGTGCAAATGGTCAACTGGCACATTGTAGAAACCTTGAATTTGTGAAGCGTGCAAATCAAGTGCAATTAAGCGGTCCATGCCTGTGATTTGCAATAAGTTGGCAACCAATTTAGCAGTAATTGGTTCACGTGAACGAGTCTTAGTATCTGAACGTGAATATGCCAAGTATGGGATAACGACGTTAACGTTGTGGGCTGAAGCACGGTGCAAAGCATCCAACACAATTTCAAGCTCCATAAAGTTTTCATTAATTGGATCTTGAATTGATTGAATAACGAAGACGTCACAACCTCTGACAGATTCACCGATGTTAACTTGGATTTCACCATCACTGAAGTGGTGAACAGCAGTTTCAATTAATGGTTGACCCAAAATTGATGCAATCTTTTCATTTAATGCTGGGTTACCGCTTAACCCAATTAACTTCATTGGGTGTAGTAATTCGTTAAGTTCTTCCTTGTTCATAGCTACCTCTTCTAACTAAAAATTATATACAGATCTATTATATACAAAAAGCTGTTTAAAAGCTTGCAAAAGGACAAAAAACCGCTTCTCAATCTATGAGAAGCGGATTCTTAATTATTTTTCAACAAATTAATACCAGCTTGGCTTGTCGCCTTCAGTACCAGGCTTGCCCAAACCGATTGATTCCTTAACGTCTTCTTTAGGGTTCTTAATTAAATGATAGACATAAGCAGCAACTGATTTTCTTGAAACTTCAGTATCAGTGATTGGCTCACCCTTCTTTGACTTTTCGTAGTCAACTTCATCCTTGTTGGTCATCCAAGTTGGACGAATGATCGTATAGTTAAGGCCTGAATCTTCAATTCTCTTAGCTGCTTTAGCATACTCAGTAATATAATCGCCCAAAGTCTTCTTGTTCCATTCACCAAATTTTCCTGGAACTTCATCATAAATACCTAAAGTTGAAATCCAAATCAGACGTTTAACATTGGCATTCTTCATTGCTTCAATAACTGCTTCGGCTTCAAGGTCAATGTCATTTTGACCGCCCAAGTTAGCATAAACAATGTCTTGACCTTTCATTGCTTTTTCAAGTTGAGCTGCATCGGTTGCGCTGCCTTCGATGATTGTTGCTTGACTTTTTTATCAGCCATGCGTTCAGCATTACGTAAGAACAATGTAGTATCAACATCTTTGTCAGCAAATAAAAATCTTTCCACGATTTGTGCAACTTGTCCATGTGCACCAAGAACAACAACTTTAACCATCGATTTTCTCCTTTTCAAAAAACATATCTCACTTTCATTCTAGCGCAAGATATTGAAAAGATATACCAATTCCACTTATTTACAAAAATCTTTAATAAGATCCAGCATCTTCAAGCTCTTAACAGCATAACTATTATGGGTTTGACGTGGCATTAAAATCAAACGGCCATGAGGAATAATTTGACTATACCAACGAACATGTTCAACTTTTACCCAGTCCTTTTCTCCAACCACGCATAAGGTTGGTATCTGGATTTTTTTCAAGCTGTCTTCTGACATGAAGTTTTCAGTCAGTTCAACTCGGCTGTCACGATCTAATCTTAAGAAACGTGAAAAACCTTCTGTTAAATAATGGTATGGACGAATTCCGGCACCGTTGACGAAGACGCCGGCAACAATTAATTTTTTAAAAATCGTTGGATACTCGCTGGCCAGCATTAAAGCGATCAAACCGCCGGCATCGAAGCCAAAGCAATAGCAGCCTTCAATGCCCAGTTTTTCAATAAACTGGTGGACGTCTTCGGTTTCAACATGGTAGTGTTCTGCGCTATCACCTTCGCTTAAGCCGTGTCCACGCATGTCAATGACATAAACGGTGTAATACAAAGAAAGCGGAGGAACGATTTTATCGAACATTCCGCCATCCAAATGGTGACCATGAAGAAGCAATAATGGCGCACCTTTGCCTAATTTATGGTAATAAAGTTCAACTCCATTGACTTTTATTTTCATATGCTTTCCTTACTTGTTGACTGTTCTTGCAATACTCGATTAAACTTTTTAATTCTTTTTTCTTCTTCGCGATCTTTCATTAGACTCTTGATAATTATCCGCCATACCCGGTAATTGCCGCGAAAGTTGTCAACTACCTTTTTAATATTAGGCTGGTGAATAATGCTCCCTTTTCTTTGACAATAGTGATAATACGGCGTTTGCGTATAGTACACGCCAGGGGCAACTGAAATATATTTAACGTTAAAAATTTGATCTTCCAACAAAGAAATGTCTTTATCGAACTTCAAATTAAACTTCTTGATTACAGAAGTGCGGTAGGCCTTGTTCCAGCAATAGCCTTTCATTGGCGAATTGAACACATTGGTTAGTTTCAAATAAGTTTGACTTTTAGTCAAAAATCCGCCTTCAGTGTGGCCAACGACACGCTCTTTTTTGTCTGGATAGCTTAGCCAGTAACCACATGAAACCATATTGACATCAGGATGCTTTTCAAAGGCATCAATAAAAAATGCAGTGTAGGAAGGATCCACCCAGTCATCTCCGTCATGGAAAGTAACGTATGGGGTGTCTAATTCCTTAATACCAACATTTCTTGCGTCAGATGGACCGCCATTTTTCTTTTTGATAATTTTAAAATAAGGAAAAAGAGATCGATATTTTTCTGCGACCTCGACAGAATTATCGGTTGAGCCATCATCTACTATGACCAATTTAAAGGCTTTGTTCTTTTGTGCTAATAGTGCATCAAAAGCTCGCGGCAAGTATTCTGCTGTGTTATAAACTGGCATAATAATGGTTAGCTTAGGCACTTGTAACATATAGTCATCCTTTCGTAACCTACATTATATCATCTTGGCGGAAACTATTCTTTGATCTTTTCTGATTAAAATTTTATCAAGGAAAAATTTGAAATCTGTTTATTTTTACACTTGCGAGTATAATATCGCATATAAGGAGAATAAAATACATGAAAAAAACTTTTACATTACTAACTGTTCTTGTAATGATTAGTTCAATTGCGTTTTTCTCATTTAAATCTACCCCTGTTTATGCTGACGACGAAACGCCAGTAGTAACTCTAGGTACATCTTTAACTGAGAGCCAAAAACAAGGCACGATTAAGACTTTAACCGCATCGCTCAACGGCGGCAATTACCGAACGATTACCGTTACTGGCAGCGATTTGGTCAAATATTTAAACCCTTCCGGTGATAATTTCATAACTTCATCCAGAGTATGGTCCAGTGCAATGATTCAAAAAACCAGCTCTGGATCAGGGATCAATGTTAAGATTCTTGACTACAATGGTGAAAACAATATCACAACCATTACGGCCAACCAATATAAAAATGCAGCCGTAACAGCCGGAATCACTGATGCCAACATTTACGTAACCAGTGCCGTTCCAATCGACGGTTCTGGTGCTTTAGCTGGTGTCTATGCAGCTTATGCTAAAAGCGGCAATGCTTTAAACCAAAAGCAGATTAATGCAGCTCAAGATGAAATGAGCACTTTGAGTGGAATCACTCAGGCAAATAAAAACAAGGACGGCTACAGTGATTCCCAATTGAACAATGCTGTTGCTGGTGCCAAAAGCGATATGGCTAAGATCGGCAACAACATTTCTGATAGTCAAATTCGCGATATTGTTAACAACCAAATCAAGATCAACCATTTGGGTAACACTATTACCAACAATCAAAAGACACAAATTGTTAACTTGTTGATCGAAATCAGAGATTCAGGTGCTTTGAAGAGCAGAAGCTTCAAACAACAAGCCTCTGCTTTGTCCAAAAATATTCAAAACAGTTCCAAAAGAATTTTCGATAAATTGAATACGCAAGAAAATCGCAACTGGCTGCAGCAAATTTGGCAAAATATCGTCAACTGGTTTAACGGCTTGTTTGGCGGTGCAATTGTTTTAGGATAAAAATTAAATATCTACAAAAAAAGGCAGGATTAATCTCCTGCTTTTTTCTACATTTTTTCATCCATATATTTATTCAAAAAGTGATCAACGAACTCATTGCCGGCATTATTGGCATGACCCTTCGTCCATTCAAACTTGGCATTCGGGAATTTAGTCAATAAGCGATCAATCTCTTGCCACTCTTCTTTATTAGCAAGCGGACCTGATGATTTTTTCCAGCCGCGCTTTTTCCAACTCTTGAGCCAGCCCTTATTAATCGCATTCAAAACGTACTGTGAATCAAGAACGAAAAGCAGTTTTTTATCGTTGAAGCCCAATTCAATGAGTTTCTTCAAGGCATTGATAAAACCCGTTTGCTCCATCTTATTGTTAGTTGCGCCATATTCACCGCCAGCACCGTGAACTTCCTGGTCGCCCCATTCGATGCGATAGGCCCAGGCAGCCTTATCCGTCTTTTTAACATGTCCGCCTTTATAAACACCGGTGTTACGCGTTCCGCCGTCGGTATAAATCGTGGCAAAATAATCATTTGGATTACTGTTTCGGGCTTTGACAGTTTTAGTTTGAACCGGCAGTTTTTTACTGGTATTAACAATCTTCTTAATCGCATTCTGGAGATTGTCTTCATCTTTGCGGATTTCTTGGCCCTGCGTTTCCTTATTCCAATTCAAATAATCAGTCGCATCCGTAATTTGCGCAAAAGACTTATATTCTGCGCCTGAAAAACCATCAACTTGCGCCTTTGCTTCATCCCAATTACGGTAAATCCCTGGCTTGCGCCCTTTTTTTACAGCATAAAATTTCATTATATAAGCTCACCTCACGTAAAATCATCGGTCAATGTTAGAATATATATTAACAAATATTTTTGAGGGATGTGCAGGATGTTTTTTAACAGCAAAAAATATGCTCAAGAAGCTGAAAAAGATCATAAAAAGAACCTAAAACAGGAACCCAGCATGTTCAGCATGATTGCATTAGGACTCATAGCAACATTTGCACCTACCCGTCCATTTTTGCGGATGCATAAAAAGCATATTGAAGACCACGTTACTGTTGAAGAAAAAAGCGGCGATTTCGAACAAGTCCCGATTATCTATTTTCATGGCTTTCGCGGCGGAGACTACACTACACGCGTAATGGTCAAACAAGCTTTGGCTGATAAAAAAAGCGATAAGTTCCTCAAAGTAACAGTTGATCTTTTAGGCAATTTTAAATTAGAAGGCACTTGGAGCGGTGATCGACAGCCGATCATTCAAGTAGCTTTCCGGCAGCGAATCGTCGGCATCTATGGCATTGACTATTATTTAAGCTTTGTTTTGCCATTTTTGTCCAAACGCTACCACTTCAAGACTTACACGGCAGTAGCTCACTCATTGGCCTGCCCCTGCGTCATCCGCACCGAAATGAAGCATTCATGGCAAAAGAATTTTCCCCATTTGAATAAATGTGCTTTTATTGCCGGCCCGTTTGATGGGGTCACTTATCTAGGCGATATTCCCAACGTCAATGTTTTAAATGAAAATGGCCGGCCCACAATGATGAACCCGCACTATTTGTACCTGCTTTTCAGAAGACGACGCTTCAATTCGAATATTTCGGTTTTGAACATTTACGGCAATGTGCTTGATAACACTAACACCGATCGTTTTATCTCTGTGGTTTCTGCCAAAAGCATTCGTTATATTCTCGCGCCGCAAGCCCATTCTTACCAAGAAGTCGAAGTTCGCGGACGCAACGACGCCGAACACAGCTGGATGCATGACAATCCGTTTGTAATTGAAATTGTCGACAAATTTATTGGAGTTAAGAAATAAAAAGTTTAATGGAGGGATTTTGTGATTTGGCTACATGACTTATGGCGCATCATCGTCATTACCAACACCATTCTTGCCTTCTACATTGTCTTTCATAGACGAAGGTCTGTTTCAACTACTTGGGCGTGGCTGATCATTTTGTTGGTGCTGCCAATTATCGGTTTAATTCTCTATGGTTTCTTCGGCCGGGGAATTTCTCAAGAAAATATTTTTGCAATCAATCGCCAGAAGCACTTAGGTCTGCGCAACGTGCAAGAAACAATTACTAAGGCTCCCAAAAAGGTCAGTCCGGATGATACTTCAACTAAGGGAAAAATTGCGATTAAATATTTTAACAAAGACCACAATTCTCCTTTAACTAAAAACAACCACGTTGATTTATACAACGATGGTCATGCAATGTTTAAAGATATGATCCGTGATATTGAAAAGGCTAAAAAGACCGTCAACGTCGAATTTTACACTTTTTATAATGATGAAATCGGCAACCGCATGCTTAACTTGCTAATAAAAAAAGCCAAAAGCGGTGTAAAGGTCAACGTGCTCTATGATGCTTGGGGCTCAATGGGCGCAACTAAAGCCTGGTTCAACCAATTGCGCAAGGCAGGCGGCGAAGTGCTGCCATTTATTACTTCACGCAATATGATTACGCGTTACCGGATCAACTACCACTTGCACCGGAAGATCGTCGTCATTGACGGCAAAATTTCATGGACCGGTGGTTTTAACATCGGTGATCAATATTTAGGCAAAAAGAAAAAATTGGGCTATTGGCGCGACAGTCAGGTTCGAATCGTCGGTTCCGCATCCCTATTATTGCAAGAACGGTTCGTCATGGACTGGAATGCCTCAATTTACAAAAACACCCAGGTTATTACCTACAGCGATCTTTATTTCCCGGACTTTGACGAAAACGACATCGAAAACGGCGATGTTGCAACACAGGTTGTCTTCGATGGCCCTGACCGCTACGAACAATATATGCGCAACGGCATGATGCGCCTAATGCTAATGGCGCGCAAACGCTTATGGATTCAAACGCCATATTTGATTCCCGATGACGCCATGTTTGCGGCTTGGCAGACGATCGCCAGCTCTGGCATTGACGTCCGCATTATGATTCCATGCAAGCCGGATCACCCGTTTATTTACCGCGCTACTCAGTGGTATGCCAATGAACTGACCCACTACGGCATTAAAGTTTATATTTACAATCATGGTTTTATCCATGCAAAAACAACGGTGATCGATGACCTTTATTCATCGGTAGGTTCAATGAATCAGGACTACCGTTCATATGATTTAAACTTTGAAGACAACGTCATTTTTTACGACAAAAAGTTTAACAAGAAAATGACGGATACTTTTGAAAAAGACATGGAAGATTCAACCCTATTGACCAAAGAGATGATTGCTAAGCAAAGTCGGCCATTAAAGACGCTGCAAAGTTTTTCTCGCATGTTGTCACCAATTTTATAGTAAAAAAAGCGGATACGTCATGTACCCGTTTTTTCTTACTTTTTTACAACGTATTTCTAACTTCAATTCTGATACGGTGATCAGCGTATCTTTGCAACGCTGCAATAATTGACTTAACATCGCTAGAAAATTGCAGGTTGTACTGCCGGCCTTTATTTGTTCCCAAAATGCAAATAACTGCTGGCTTTTTCCCTATAGGCACGTTAATCAAAATGACATTGTCAATCTCCGAATATGACAATGTTCGTTTGAAATATCCTGAAACCACAGCCTTTTTAGGAGCAAAACCAGTGAAGCCATCCACAATGCTGACAAGCAGCAACAAAGCTAAAAAGAGATTGATGCCTGGCTCGCCTTTTTCAATATAATTCCAAGTAAAGCCAAGCCAAATTACTAAAAGCGTCCAGAGCAAAATAGAAATGCGAAACTTGCCTCTCAATTCAAGTTTTGCCTGCCAATACCAGCTATAGCAAGCGTAAATAAACATAACAATATTCACTAAAATATAAAATCCAGACATTGTTTGCAAAACATTTCACCCCTTCATAAAATTGTCTTAAATAATATTATAACAAAATCCTGCCGTATAATTAATGTGAGAACTTTTACAGAAAGGACAAATATAATGATTGATGCTAAGCAAATTTCTGACCTTAAAAATGATATTGACCAAGCTAAGCACATCGTCTTTTTAACTGGTGCCGGTGTTTCAACTCATTCTGGCATTCCTGACTATCGTTCAAAAAGCGGTATTTATAATGGCGTTTCAGAAAGTCCAGAGACCATTCTTAGCGATGATACTCTATTTAACCGGCCCCAATTCTTTTATGACTTTGTCATGAACAACATGTATTTCCCAGATGCAGAGCCAAACTTAATTCACCAAAGGATCGCACAATTATGCAACCAAAAAGGCACATTGATTACGCAAAATATTGATCGTCTAGACACTAAGGCCGGCAACAACCACGTCATAGAATTTCATGGCAATCTGTATCAAATTTATTGCACCAAATGTCATCAGCCTGTTGCCTATTCTGAATATGCTCAGAGCTATCTGCATAAAGATTGTGGTGGCATTATTCGGCCAGGGATCGTCTTATACGGTGAGGCCATTAACCCGGAAAATCTTTCAAAATCCGTTAATGCAATGCAAAATTCCGATCTCGTTATAATTGTGGGAACCAGTTTTGTTGTCTATCCTTTTGCCCAATTATTGGCTTATCGCATGCCAAGCGCTAAGGTTTGGGTAGTTAACAAAACAGCTATTCCAGCCAATGGCGTGAAGGCGATCATCGGTGATGCACTTGATGTTTTCCAAAAATTATAATTGAATTTAAAAACTATGCTTGTTATCCTTAAGTTTAATGCAAGCTGTTATTTTTGCTAGAAAGTAGTGAGGAAAAATGGCTGACGTTTTTTATTATGATTACGTAACGATTAAACCATGGACCTACTTTCTAGCAATTACGGACAAAGGCCTTTCCTACGTTGGCCTTAAAGGAGACGAAGCATCTCCCATCTTCAGTTATTACCCTAACCGGATGCTGCTGCATGATCCTAAGCGGCTAGCGCCTTATACTCAACAATTAAAGGAATATTTTGCCGGCAAGCGCCATTATTTCGATGTGCCCATTGACATTTCTGAGTTTGGAACGCCCTTTCAGCGCAGCGTTTTGCAAATTGTGGCTAAAGTTCCATATGGCTCAACGGTTAGTTATGGCGATATTACTTCCTCGCTTGATAGTGCGAGAAGCGTGCGGGCTGTGGCACATGCCATCGCTTTAAATCCCGTTTTAATCTTTATTCCCTGCCACCGCATAATTATGGCTAACGGAATGATTGGTGGCTATCGTTTAGGATCAAAGGAAAAAGCACGTTTACTTAATTTAGAAAAGAGCTATTTGCATGACAATTCTTAAACTGTATGCGCCATTTTTTGATTTAAGCAATTGGGCGCATGTCTTAACCAGCGGCAAAGATTGGATGATCATCCTCACGCTGATTTTGATGGAATGCCTGCTTTCAGTTGATAACGCTGTTGTTTTAGCAGCGCAGACGCAGGTTTTGCCGACCAAAAGCGAAAAGGAAAAATCCCTTTTCTATGGTTTATGGGGTGCCTACCTCTTTCGCTTTATCGTAATTGGTATCGGAACATATCTAATCAACTTCTGGGAAATAAAATTAGCCGGCAGTATTTATCTTTTTTACCTTTGCTTTAAATTTTTCTATGATCAGCGTCACCCTAAGCAAGCTGCTGAACATGAAAAAGAAAAGAAGGAACGTCAAGAAGAACGTGCCGCTGTTAAGGGCAAAAAGAAAAAGAGAAAGCACGTGCTTTCCCTTTTCTGGCGGACAGTTATTTCAATTGAATCAATGGACATCGTCTTTTCAATCGACTCAGTTTTAGCTGCCTTGGCAGTTTCAGATAATCCCGTTGTTGTTTTAATCGGTGGTATGATCGGCATTCTCTGCATGAGAGGAGTTGCCGAAATCATTATCAAGTTGATGGAAATTATCCCTAAATTGCAGCCGATGGCCTATGTTCTAATCGGAATCATTGCTTTAAAGCTGCTGCTAGCTTTGCCACCATTAAGATGGGAAATGCCGAACACTGCTTTTGCAATAATCGTCTTCACGATTTTAGGCTTAACGATTATTTCCCACTTCGTCTGCGTTAAAAGACATGGACATAAAAAATTATAAATGTTTCTCAACATATTCTTTGAGCACGACCGCTTGGTTGTGCTCTTTATTTTTCGCACCATAAAGAAACAATACATCGCCACTAGCCAATTTGGTTTTAACTGTTTGCAGAAAAGTTGGCGTAAAGTCATTCTGCTCTAGTTCGCTAAGGTATTTTTTCTTGAATTCTGGGAACTTTTCATCTTCATGATTAAACCATTTTCTCAGTTCAGTCGTGGGGCCAATTTCCTTATCCCATTCATCCAGTGTAGCCTTAACCTTGCTAATGCCGCGTGGCCACATCCGATCGACTAAAATGCGGTAGCCATTAGGTTGCTCATGTTCATAAATTCTGACTAATTTAATTTCACCCATTTTTATCTCCTTTGCCAGCCGTGATCTTCTCGCATCTCACGTTTTTTCATATTAGAAACATACGGATTTCCAGCTACATAATAGCGCAGCTTTTTCTTGGCCCAAATAGGATCAGATTGATTGATCCCTATTCTTGCCGAAGCAATAATCTTTTGGGCTACTTTTTTATTTTCATCATTCAGATCAATTGCAAATGGCGAATCTGAAAGAAAATGCAGATCCCAGTTGCGGCTGTGAATGCCGAAAGCTTGCATCATTTTTGCAGTACCATTGGTTAATAAAACGCCATTTTTGCCGTTGCGGTTTTGGGTCATTTCATCAATTCCCCAAACAGGTTCAATTGCTCTAATCAAAATCCCTTGCGGCTCATTTTCCTCTTGGCAGGCAACATCAAAAAAGAAGTATTGCCGCTGCGAATAGATGTAAATTGTGCCGCCTTTGCGATAAAGACCTTCATTTGCCGGGCTCCTGCGTCCGCCGTATGAATGCGCCGCCCTATCTTTTTTGCCCATATAGGCCTCAGCTTCGACAATGTAGCCGCCAAGCTTTTTGCCATGACTGATAAAAATTAAAGGACGGCCGATTAAGTCTTTAGTAATTTCATCAGTTGAACGGTTGGTAAAATATTCTGAATAGTTCATTTTGTCCTCATTTATTTTCATCCTTGCCCTTGTTATATACCTTTTTACTAAAAAATAATCAATTCTAACTTGACAAAATATTAAAAATCATTTAATCTTTTCGGCAGTTAAATAATTTTCCCAATGCAATAGAGGTTGCGGTAATCACAAAATTAATGTGAACTCACGAAGGTTTTGATCCTTAATTTTAGGTTTATCGCCGAAACAGAATTGTTTTTCGTGAAACATTTTTGTTGGGCTGCAGGAACATATCCTGTAGACTGTCCTGGTTCGTCCCCAGGGAGCGCTATATGATTTGGTTTTAATACTGATGACGCGCGCCTCGTTGTTCTTGAAAACAGCGAGGTTTTTATTTACGCTTTTATTGTATTGGCTTTATGTAGAAAACATTTGGAGGTTTTTTCATTGAAGTCAAGATTTAATTGGATTGCTGCAATGTTGGCAGTACTCCTCAGTTTATTTATGGGACTTAGCTTCAACAGTCATCGGACTGAAGCTGCTAAAAATTCCGGCGTATTAAAGATCGGAATGGAAGCTAATTATCCACCTTACAATTGGACTCAAACTACCAGTGCTAATGTTGCTGTTCCAATTGATGGCTCACATTCATACGCCAACGGCTATGATGTGCAAATTGCCAAAATTATCGGTAAAAAATTGCATAAAAAAGTTATTGTTGAAAAGACTGAATGGGACGGTCTTCTTCCAGCATTGACTTCTGGCAAGATTGACTTAATTATTGCCGGAATGAGTCCAACAGCTGAAAGACGCAAGGCGATCAACTTTACTGTACCTTACAGAAAGAGTACATTTGTTGTCATCGTGAACAAGGCAAGCAAGTACTCAAATGCTAAGAAGCTGTCTGATTTCAAAGGTGCCAAGTTAACTGCTCAGCAAGGTACTTTGCACTACACTTTGATTAAGCAATTAAAAGGTGCTAAAAGAGAACCTGCAATGCGGGACTTTCCATCAATGCGTCAAAGCTTAGCTTCCGGCACAATTGATGGCTATGTTGCTGAAGATATCGAATATCAAAGCTACCGCAACGTTAACCCTAACATCATTGCTGTTAACTTGAACAAGATGCCTGGTTTCCATGTCGACCATGATGATTCAGTTGTCAGTATCGGGGTTAAGAAGAGCAATACCAAATTATTAAAGCAAGTTAACGCTATTTTAAAAACCATCCCTACTAAGAAACGCAACCAGTTAATGGCAACTGCAATTAAGCAGCAGCCTAAAGCTGGCAGCAGCGCTAAGAAAGAAAACTGGCTTATTTCTACTTGGAAGCAATACGGCAATATGATTCTTAGCGGTGTCGGCATGACGCTTTTGCTTGCTTTAGTCGGTACTGTTGTTGGTTTCTTCATCGGTTTGTTGGTCGGAATCGTCCGGACAATCCCAACCCCAACTACGCGCGGTAAGCGCTGGGGCTTAAACATTGCTAAATGGCTCTTATCAGTCTATGTTGAAGTCTTCCGTGGTACGCCAATGATGGTTCAGGCCGCAGTTATCTATTACGGAATTGCGCAATTCTGGCACTTGAATTTAAACAGAACGGTTGCCGCTTTGATTATCGTTTCAATCAACACCGGTGCCTACTTGGCAGAAGTCATCCGTGGTGGGATCATTTCAACGCCTGAAGGTCAGTTTGAGGCCGCAAGCGCATTGGGAATGACACACAACCAGAGAATGTGGCATATTATTTTGCCACAAGCGATCAAGAACTGCTTGCCATCAATTACCAACGAATTTATCGTCAACATCAAGGATACTTCAGTATTGAGTATCATTTCAGTTTCTGAATTGTTCTTTGTTGGTACAACAATTGCCAGTCAAACTTTCCAATTCTTCCCAACATACTTAACGATTTCAGCAATCTACTTAGTATTGACCTTCACGATTACTCGAATCTTCAACTTCATCGAAAAACGGCTTGAAGGCAATAAGAACTACAATTTAATGGCCAACCAAGTACAAGTTGGTTCACCTAAGGATGTGGGGGCTAACAACTAATGACTGAAAGTAACGAAAAGATTTTAAGTTTAAAGCATATGCAAAAATCCTTTGGCGATCATAAGGTTTTACGTGATATTTCTTTTGATGTCAATAAAGGTGAAATCGTCACAATCATCGGTCCTTCAGGCGGCGGTAAATCTACTACCCTTCGCTGCATTAACCTGCTTGAAGAACCTACCGGTGGCGAAATTGATTTCCACGGTGAAAACATTTTGGCACCAGGCTACGATCGCAACAAGTTCAGAGCTAAGGTAGGCATGGTTTTCCAGCAATTTGACCTCTTTGAAAATAAAAATGTTTTGCAAAACTGCATGATTGGTCAAGAATTAGTGCTTAAACGTTCTAAAGAAGAAGCTAAGAAGATCGCCATGACCAACTTGAAAAAGGTCGGCATGGAACCCTTCATCAACGCTAAACCTAACCAATTGTCCGGTGGTCAGCAGCAGCGGGTGGCAATCGCACGAGCAATTTCAATGAACCCAGAAGTTCTGCTATTCGATGAACCAACTAGTGCTTTGGACCCAGAAATGGTCGGCGAAGTATTGGACGTTATGCAAAAATTGGCTACGACCGGTTTAACGATGGTGATCGTTACTCACGAAATGGGTTTTGCCAAGCAAATCTCTGACAACGTATTGTTTATCAACGATGGCGTAATCACAGAACAAGGCAAGCCTGAGGAATTATTTGATCATCCTAAGAATGAAAAGACGCAAAAGTTCTTGAGCAATTTCAGAAAGATGGACTTTTAAAACTAAAAAGAGCTGGAAGCAGATTGTGCTTTCGGCTCTTTTTGCTTAAAATAAAAAAGTATTCTACTTATGAGGAAAAAACATGAATAACAGAGATTACTATTTCATCAAACCTTATGATGAAAATTTACCTAAACCACCTGCAGAAAGCTTCGGACAAATTTTAAACGAAACCTTCTTGCATCCCTTCAATTGGAAGGCTAGAACCACTCGTAAATCCTACTGGTTGAGCGCTTTGGTCAATACAATTTTGATCTTGCTCGCCACAATGATTATGAGCTATGTTTTCAGCAGCAACATTGATCTTGGACTTAAATGGATCGATGGCGTAATTTCGGTTGTCATTTTTGTCTACGTCTTTTTGGCAAATTTGGGCCAACTTATTCGCCGCTTGCATGATACTGGTTATTCCGGCTATTGGTATTGGGCTAACTTTACTGGTTATGGTGCAATGTTTACTTTCTATTTAACTTTGCAGCCTTCAGTTCAAAGATCAGTTAAGTGGGGGGCTTATTTATACCACAAAGGTGAAGCTTATCCAGCAATTGAAGAAGAAAAAGTACCTGTACCAACGATTGGTCAAATTTTAAAGGAACACTTCTTTGACTGTTTCAAATGGAATGCTCGTTCAACTAGAACTTCATTCTGGCTTGGAACTGCCGTTAGCTGCTTAATTAGCACAATCACATTACTGCTGGCTTATTTAATAATGTTCCTCATTTTCATCCAATATTATATTAAAGGTGAAAATGCTAATGTTAATATTCCAACCGAAGCACTTGCTTTATTGCTCGTCTTAGCGCTTTTCTCAATAGCTATTGCTGTTTGGTCATTCTTGGCTGAATTAGGCCATACGGTACGTCGTTTGCACGATGCCGGCTTCATTGGCTGGTGGTGGATCTGCGCTATCCCTTACGTTGGCAATTTGCTTTTGGCATTTTTGCTTTTCCACCCAACCACTCAAAAAGATATTAAATGGAATAAGTACTTATTTGAAAAAGAAGAAAAAATCAATTAACTAGTCAATCTAAAAGGCATCCTCAATGAGGATGCCTTTTTTAAATTATATCCGATTGCTTATTTTCCTGAGCAATCTTCCAACCTGTATTAAAGTGATTTTCGCGAATTTTACGTAAAGCATCATAATCTGATTGCAGACTGTCAATTGCATCCTGCAATTTCTTATTTTGCTTTCTCATCGCGTTTAGTTCCGGATCATTGATCACGCCTTTTAAGTGAACCTGACCCGCTAACTTTCTGCGCCGGTGTTCAAATTCTTCCTGCAAGGTGCCCAGCGCATTTTCATATTTGACTAATTTCTGGTTGATTTCAGGAATTTGATCATTCAATTTTTTAAACAGCTTAAACGGCATATTCGACTTGATGCGGTTGCATTCGCTGCAAGACAGAATCAAGTTATCCATATCGTTATTATGCGATAAGGAAACTGGATCTTTATGATCAACACTGTGACCACGGCGGCCACAATACTGGCAGCGATAATGGTACTTCGCTCTGATGCGCTCCCGATCGATAAAGTCGACCTCATTCAGCTGAAAATCAACTTTCAAGCCTAGATGTTCCAGATTATATTGAAAATCCCGGCCTTGATCAGGAAGGTAATCAATTTTGCCTGTTTCGCTATCAATTATTGCCTGATTAAATTTCTTTCTAGATACCTGCTGCTCAGCGATCTCATTGCCATCATAATCCTGCAAAAAAGCTTCATAGCTTTTGCGATCTTGCTTGGTTTTAACAAAGAAGCTTTCTTGCTCTTCATTAGTTTTTTTACCAACAAAGGAGTAAAGCAAAGTCTTAGCAAAGGTCTCAATCGTAGAATTGCCAAAATTCTCTGCCTTTTCTCCCCGTTGCAAACAAATATCGCAAATACTAGTCAACTTCGGATTGATTAAACCGGACTGCTTAAAATGAAGCGAGTCCATCCGAAGTCCACATGAGCTGCATTGAAATTTCACGTCTTAGTCCCCCATTAGCAAGATGCTAAAAGCTATTCTTTGCATCTTATCCTTGCCGGCGAAATCTCCTTTAAACAAATCAGGCAAAATATGCTTAATAAAGTATTTAACACAAGCCAAATCATCAAATTGTTTGATCGTTTCCAAACTTTCTTTAAACATTTGCATATAAACCGGATTAGGGTTGCCCAATTCGATTTCGCCATAAGCTTCGTAAAGCAAGTCAAGCTTATCACAAATTGATAAAATCTTGCCTTCCAAAGTATCATCTTTGCCTTCAGCAAGCCGCTTTTTATAAATTTCTTGAAATTCTTTTGGAATCTCATCTTTGATAAACTTATGCGTCATGGTTTCTTCAACATCGCCAATCATTTTACGCAATTGTGGAGTAGCGTATTTAACCGGTGTCTTGATATCACCAATAAAACGCTCAGTATAATCATGGTTCAGGCTCTTTTCATATAGAGCTTTCCAATTAACTTTTTGCTTGCCTTTTACTTCTTCGATATCACCCATCATTTGCGCTAATTCAGCTGTTCTGAAACAGTGATCAGCAACTGAGTGGTGATGGTACTTAAAGTAGCCTGGTGCACGATCAATTGACTCTAAACTATTAAAACCTTGAATATATGCATTTAATCCCATGTTTTATCCTCCTTTGTACAACTGCTTAAAAATTTTTACTATGTTACCAAAGAATCAAACATGATGCAAATTTTCTTTTGAAAAAGAAAAAGGGCAGTGAACTCAGTTCACTGCCCTTAA
>NZ_ADNY01000054.1 GCF_000178475.1 Lactobacillus amylolyticus DSM 11664
AAAAAATACTCATTCTTGCGAATGAGTATTTCTTTGATTATATTCTTTTTAATCACCGTTCAGCTTGTCTTTAAGTCGTTCAAAGAATCCCTTGCCTTGCGGAGTGATTGATTCGCCACTAGCCTTAACAAAGTCAACCAAAGCTTGTTTTTGAGCTTCATTAACTTTCTTTGGAATCTTAACTTCCACAGTAGTGACTTGATCACCATTGCCACCGCCACGAATGTAAGGCACGCCTTCACCGCGAAGGGTAAACTTTTGGTTTGGCTGTGTTCCAGCTGGAATCTTTAAATTCTTTTCACCATGCACGGTCTTAACTTTGATTTCGTCGCCTAAAGTTGCTTGCGCAAAGGAGATTGGAACGGTTGTGTAAATTGTATTGCCACGTCTTTCAAAGTCCTTAGAAGGCTTAATCCGGTAGCTAATGTACAAGTCACCGTAAGGGCCGCCGTTCTTGCCAGCTTCACCCTGACCTTCATAGCGCAATTGCTGACCATTATCAATGCCAGCTGGAATATCAACTTCAAGAGTATTCTTTGCTTCAACTGTTCCTTTACCATGACAGGTCTTGCATGGATGTTCAATAATAACACCCTTGCCTTGACACTTGTCACAAACAGTTTGTCGTTGCAACATTCCAAAAACTGATCTCTGAGTAATAGTCATATAGCCAGTACCATGACATTTATCACAGATAATTGGATGGGTTCCTTTTTCAGCACCAGTACCATGACAGGTTTGACAAGTTTCGCTGCGATTGTATGAAATTTGCGTCTTTTTACCATTAATGGCATCCATAAAGTCAATGGTTAAAGTGTAATTCAAATCTTCACCACGTTGCGGTGCAGTTGGATCTACTTGTTGACGCTGGCCAGCACCACCACCGAAGACATCGTTAAAGAAATCTTCGAAGTCGCTAAAGCCACCGAAGCCATGGCCACTATAAGCACCTTGAGCGTCACCGCCAAAGCCACCTTGACCGTTAACGCCAGCAGAACCAAATTGATCATATTGTGCCCGCTTTTGCTTATCATGCAAAACTTCATAGGCTTCATTGACCTGCTTATACTTTTCTTCAGCGCCTGGTTCATGGTTTAGGTCTGGGTGATACTTTTTGGCTAATCTACGATATGCTTTATTAATTTCCTGTTCACTGGCATTTCGATCAACACCGAGAACTTTGTAGTAATCTTCTTGTGCCAAAATTTAAACTCCTCACTATTGAAAAGAAAAGAACTACCCTTAAGCAGTTCTTTTCTTAATAGGCTATTTAAATTATAAACCCTTTTACTTATTTGGGTCTACTTTGTGGAAACTACCATCTTGGGCACCGCCATCGTTGCCACCATTTGGATTGCCACCTTGTGGGCCTTGAGGACCTGCTTGTGGCCCTGCTTGACCTTGAGCACCTTGAGCTCCACCATTTTGTTGGTAAAGCTTAACGGCTAAATCTTGGGCAGCCTTAGACAAAGCATCTTTCTTTTCTTTCATTTCATCTAAGTTGTTGTCCTTTTGAGCCTTCTTCAATGCTTCAAGTGCATCTTCAACTGGTTTGCGGTCGCTGTCTGACAACTTGCCTTTAGTTTCTTTCAAAGTCTTGTCAGTAGTGAAGATCAATTGATCAACTTCATTTCTAAGGTCTGCTTCTTCCTTACGCTTCTTATCTTCCTCAGCGTGTTCTTCAGCATCCTTTTGCATCTTCTTGATTTCTTCTTCAGACAAACCGGATGAACTCTTAATGGTAATCTTTTGTTCCTTACCAGTACCCATATCCTTAGCAGATACATTTACGATACCGTTCTTGTCGATATCGAAGGTAACTTGAATTTGAGGAACACCACGTGGTGCAGGTGGAATGTCAGTTAATTCAAAGCGGCCAAGCGTCTTGTCATCTGCTGCCATTGGACGTTCACCTTGAAGTACGTGAATATCTACGGCTTGTTGGTTATCTGCTGCAGTTGAGAAGATTTGACTCTTTGAAGTTGGAATAGTAGTGTTTCTATCAATTAACTTAGTAAAGACGCCACCCATGGTTTCAATACCAAGTGACAATGGAGTAACATCAAGCAAAACGATGTCCTTAACGTCACCTGAGATAACACCACCTTGAATAGCTGCACCCAAAGCAACAGCTTCGTCAGGGTTGATTGAGTGGTCAGGTTCCTTGCCAGACCATTCCTTAACAGCTTTTTGAACGGCTGGAATACGAGTTGAACCACCGTTTAAGATAACCTTGTCGATGTCATTTACAGTCAAGCCGGCATCCTTTAAAGCGTTGTCAAATGGGATCTTGGTCTTTTGTACCAAGTCATCAGTCAATTCATCAAATTTAGCACGAGTTAAATCAGCTTCAAGGTGAAGTGGACCTGATTCACCGGCAGAAATGAATGGAAGAGAAATGTGAGTTGATGATACGCCTGACAAGTCCTTCTTAGCCTTTTCTGCGGCATCCTTTAAACGTTGCATTGCCATCTTATCCTTAGACAAGTCAACGCCATTTTCATCCTTAAAGTTTTGGATCAACCAATCCATGATGGCTTTATCAAAGTCATCACCACCAAGGTGAGTATCACCGTTAGTTGACAATACTTGGAAGACACCGTCGCCTAATTGAAGGATGGAAACATCGAAAGTACCACCACCAAGGTCGTAAACCAAAACTTTTTCATCTTGGTCCTTGTTAAGGCCAAAGGCTAAAGCTGAAGCAGTTGGTTCGTTGATAATTCTCTTAACGTTCAAGCCAGCGATCTTACCAGCATCCTTAGTAGCTTGACGTTGTGCATCGTTAAAGTAAGCAGGAACAGTAATAACAGCGTCTGTTACTTTTTCACCCAAGTAGTCTTCTGAGAACTTCTTGATGTATTGCAAAATAAAGGCTGAGATTTCTTGTGGAGTGTATTCCTTGTCACCAACCTTAACTTTGTAATCAGCTTCACCCATGTGACGCTTAATTGAAACAATAGTGTTTGGGTTGGTAATTGCTTGACGCTTTGCAACGTCACCAACTTGAATATCGCCATTCTTAAATGCAACTACAGAAGGAGTAGTACGATTACCTTCTGGATTAGTGATAATTTTTGGTTCTTTACCTTCAAGTACTGCAACTGCTGAGTTGGTAGTACCTAAGTCAATACCAATAACTTTTGACATAAGTTAAATCCCTCTCTTCTATTGTGCAACTACAACCATTGCTGGTCTAAGTGTACGGTCTTTATATTGATATCCCTTTTGTAAAACCTGAACAACGTGGCCCTTTTGATCATCATCTTTAGCAGCAACTGTTTGAACAGCTTGATGCAATGTCGGATCAAATTCTACGCCTTCAGCATCGATCTCAACGATGCCATGGGATTTCATGGCTTTTACAAGTGAATCCAAAGTCATTTGAACACCCTTTTGGAGTTGCTTAGAAGCATCATCGTCAGCTTTTACGCTTAATGCTCTTTCCAAATTGTCCACGGCTGGCAAAACATCTTTTGCCAAGCTTTGTGATTCATACTTGATAAGTTGAGCTCTTTCCTTTGAATAGCGGTTTTGAGCATTTTGAATCTCAGCTACGCTACGCAGGTATTTATCTTCAAGTTCCTTATTCTTTTCTTTCAAGGCAGCAATTTCAGCTTCTAGCTTTTTAACATTATCATAGGCCTTCTTTGCTTCGCCCTTTTTCTTCTTATCTTCAGGCTTAGCTTTTTTAGGAACTTCTTTATCCTTATCCAAGTTCTTTTCACTTGGAAATTCTTCTTTACTCACGGCTAACCTCCTTTATTGTCTATTGAAATTTTACATAATAATCGAGCAATTTCTTGGCTAGCTCGTTTCTAAAGTATTCAAGCAAACCGATCATTTGTGAATATGGCATATTGGTTGGCCCCAGCAAAGCGATTGTGCCTTTGCCGTGATCACCAACGCTGTATTCTGCAGTCAACAAACTATAATTTTTAATCAATTCATTTGGAAGTTCTGAACCCAGTCTTACTTGAACCGGATATTTGCTGTCCTTTTCTGGACTGCAATTTAATAATTCAGAGATCAGATCATTGTGATCAACTAATTCATATAGCGAACGCAAATCTTTAACATCATTTTCAGAAGCATTACTCAAAAGATTAATTCGGCCATCGACATACATTTGCTCGCTGGCTGCATCTTTGATCACATCTTCAACTAATGATGATAGTTCGCCGGCATGCTCACCACCAACGCTCTTTGAAGACAAAGCCTTCAGCAAGCTTGGCGTTACTTCTTTCAATCTTTTGCCAACTAGCTGATCATTGATCATTCTGACTGCTTTTTCAATTTCATCGCCATGAACATTGTGCGGTAAAGCATAAATCTGATTTTGTACATTGCCATCGCTGGTGACCAAGATCGCCATAATTTGGCGATTAGAAAGAGGCACTATTCTAAAGCCCGTAATCGTTACATCGTGACTTTCCGGTCCTTCTGCAAAAGCAGTGTAATTGGTCAGATCTGAAAGGATTTTTGCTGCTTCCTGCATAATTTCATTGACTTGATGAAATGGTCGATCTAATTGATCAACTATTTGATTGTAAACTGATTCAGAAAGCTGCAACGGTTCAACCAAATTATCAAGATAATAACGATAACCATCACTAGAAGGAATCCGGCCGCTGGAAGAGTGCGTTTTTTCAATTAAGCCTTGGGCTTCCAGTACTGCCATTTCGTTTCTAATCGTGGCACTTGATACTTTGATTGGTAGCTGTGTCATCACGGTTTTTGAACCGACAGGTTCGTTAGTACGCGTGAAGTCCTGAATGATTGTTTTTAGTATTAATTCTTGACGCTCGGTCAACATAAACATCGCCCTCACTTTTAGCACTCGTATCTCTCAGGTGCTAACAAATTATATTATACTAAAAACTAGCAGTATTGCAACACGAGTGCTAATTTTCTTTAGACTTTTTTATAAGTTAAAGTTTTAAGATGAATCCGACGTCTTGTCACCTGCTGAATAAAGTACTGGTCGTGTTCAACCAATAGCATAGCTGGCTTATTTTCCTTAAGCAGTTTAATCAATTGATCCTGATTAAAAACGTCAAGATAATTTGCCGGTTCATCCCATAAATATAAGTCAGCTGGTTCAACTAATGATTTAGCTATCGCAACACGCTTTTGCTGACCCATGCTCATCTCTTCAATCTTGGTAGAAAAACTTTCTCTTGGAAAACCCATCTTCTTGAGATTATTTAGCAGCTCTTCATAAGAAATTTTTTGCTTATTTGCAAATTCTTTCAAAGTCCCAGTATACTCAGTAAAATCCTGTGGCAAATACGAAATCGATAGGCCGTTTGTAAGCTCAAACTTGCCTTGATAACTGACGTTCCTTGCCTGTCCCAGTAGCAGCTTTAAAAACGTTGATTTACCCGAGCCATTTTTGCCTTCAAGCGAAACTACACAATGATTTTGGACTACCAAGTTTAAATCCTGGAAAAGCTTCTTTCCTTGGATTTCTAAATTTAGATGCTGCGTTTCTAACAAAGTTTTATGATAATTCGGATGAAAATTCATTGTTAAGTCTGGCACATCTTCGATGTTGGTCATGAGGCCTTTTTTCTCATTAAGTGCTTTGTCCATTCGGTGCTCAACATTTTTAGCTTTACGCATCATTTTTTCTGCAGCATGACCAATTGCTCCTTTGTTCAGTCTTGTTCTTCTATTAAGAATGTGTTGTGTTTTCATTCCACAGTACTTTTGGGCTTCGATACTATCTGACCAATTATTAAACTGAACGCTCTTATTATTTAAAGATTTGATTTTGCCTTTCAGCTTGGCATTCTTTTCACGGTTAAATTCATCGCGCTTATTTTTCGTATCCTCATAAGCAGCATAATTACCCTGATATAAATGAATTTCAGTATTTTCAATAGCCAAGATATGGTCGGTCACCTGATTCAAGAAATCACGGTCGTGGCTAACAACGATATAACCCTTATCATGCTTCTTAAGATATTGGGCAACCTGCTCGCGGCTATCCTCATCCAAATGATCAGTTGGCTCATCGATTAATGGAAAAGCATCCTTATTAGTAAATGACAAAGCGAGTAATACCTTGGTCTGTTCGCCACCGCTTAAAGTATCAAAAGGTTGCCAAAGCAGATTGGGATCAGCATCCATCAAGTTTAATTCACGTTCAAGTTTCCACTGTTCAAAAGAGGTTTGATCTTGTAATTCATACAAAGTAATATTGTCAGGATTATTTATTTCAACAGGAAAATATGAAAAACTGAGCTTACTTTGAATCTGACCTAAACCTTTCATTTTACCTCTCAGCAAATTCAAAAAAGTAGTCTTGCCTCTCCCGTTTCGACCTACTAAACCTAATTTCCAACTGCTATCCAAATTCAAATTTAAGTCATTAAAAATATTGTCACTGGAATCTTCATATCTAAAAGAAAGTTTTGTAATCTTTATTGTGCTCATCAAATCACCTCACGCAAAAAGAGAGTCTGCACCTCCAGCAAGCACAGACTCTCTCATTCTTTTCGTATGAAAAAAAGAAGCATCCCGTCTACGTTTAATCTTGCCAAAAGTGCATAGTATCTCCTTAATTAAAAGAATTAAATTCAACTATGCTTTGATTGCAAGATTAAAGACGCAACGGCGATCCTTCTTTCTAAAATTAAATTTCACTTGATGTGTTAAATATACCAACTTATCAATTATTTATCAAGATGATTTGCAAAATAAGCTTTAATTCCGGTTTGATCCTTCTTGAGCTGCTCCTTCAAAGCGGCCAAACTATCGAATTTGATTTCACCCCGAGTGTATTTATACCATTTGATTTCCATCGGTTTCCCATACACATCTTCATCAAAGTCAAAAATATTCGATTCAATATAGATGCGCTTTTCTTGTCCGATTGTCACATTATAGCCAACACTCGTCATTGATTCGTACCATTGGCCGTTAACTTTCGTTCTGGTAGCATAAACTCCAATTTTGGGAATTGCCTTTTTATTTTGCCAGACTAAATTTGCAGTTGGAAAGCCCAACTTATGACCATTGCGTTTACCATGACCAATAATTCCACTCATCACGTAATGGTGACCCAATAGATCATAGGCCAATTCCATTTTGCCTTCATTAATGGCCTTGCGGATTTCAGTTGAGCCGATCTTTTTGCCATCAAAAGTTTGTTTTGGCACCTTTACGATTTCAAAGCGCTTTTTAGCAAAAACAGGCAAATTATCCATATTAGCAACGTCTTTAGGACCATAAGTATAATCAAAACCGGCAACAACCGTTTCAGCATTTAACGCTACCAATACATGATCGACAAAGTCTTGCCCTGAAATTTGAGAAAATTGCTTCGTAAATTTCATGACTAAAAAGTAGTCAACACCTAACTTGGCCATCTTTTCTGCTTTTTCATCAACGGTATCGATGTATTGAAAAGCATGATCATCAGCATACACTTCCACCGGATGACGGTCAAAAGTCATTACCGCTAATGGCAAGTGTTTTTCTTCCGCAATATTTTTAGCAACGTTAATCAGATGCTGATGTCCTAAATGCACGCCATCAAAAAAGCCCAGCGCAAGCACGATTTTACTTTTAGCAATCTTGTCTTCTACCGGATAAGTTAAATTTACAACTTTCAAGATGGCCTCCTACTTTTATTCATTTGCCAATAACATTAAATCAGGTCGATAACCATGCGTAGTTTGTTGATATATTGCCTTAACTTTTCCATTGTAGCGTAAAGCCACTTTTTTTGCATCAGTCTTTAATTCAATTGTTGCCCCATTTTTGACTTTAAGCCATTTGCCAAAAGATAAGTCAATTGTCTCGTAATCTTTAAAAAAGGCATCAATCGGCTGAATCAGCTTGCTTGCGTTTTCGGGGTCGGACTCAATCTTAGATAATTTTACCGCCTGACTGAGATCAAAACCAGAACTGCCTGTCCTTCTAAGATAAGTCATAACAGCTGGTTCCTCTAATTTTGCGCCTAAATCATTAACCAAGCTTCTGACATAAGTGCCTTTGCTGCATTTGACTTCAAAATCGAAGCTTTCCTGGCCTTTTTCTTGATCAAACAGCGGCTGATTCAGCAATTGATATCTGTCTATCTTAACGGTTCTTTTCGGTCTTTCAACTTCTATGCCTTCGCGAGCATATTCATATAAGTGTTTACCGTTAACTTTGACAGCTGAATAAATTGGTGGCACTTGCTCGATTTCACCTAAAAAGCTATTCATTGCAGCTTGAATTTGCTCTTTGCTAAATGGTCTTTCCAACTTCTTTTCTTGCAAAATCTTACCATCGGTATCATATGAATCAGTACAGTAGCCAAACAGGCCTGTTCCTTGATAAGTTTTTGGTCTGGTATGCATCAACTCGATCAACTTGGTGGCCTGTCCAATGGCAATTGGCAAAACGCCGGTTACTTCTGGATCTAAAGTTCCCGCATGACCGATCTTTTTAATGTGCAGGGCCTTGCGCAAATGATAGACAACATCGGCACTGGTCATCCCCTGATCTTTATCGATTACTAAAATTCCGTTTAACATTGTTTACCCTTTTCCAAGAAAAAAAAGCGCCTAACGGCGCTTCTTTATTATTTGTTCCGCTCAGCATCTTGCTTTTTAACTTCAGCAATCAAACGGTCAATCTTTGAACCGTATTTGACTGAATTATCATGTTTAAAGATAAGTTCAGGCACTTTGTAGACAGTCAGTACTTGTCCAAGTAAATGACGCATCATGCCCTTAGCTTTCTCTAAGCCTTCAGCAACTTCTTGCTCTTTTTCTGGATCTTCAGTCAAAAGGCTGTAGTAGACAGTTGCATATGATAAATCATTCGTACACTCAACCGCAGTGATTGTAACTTCACTAAGACGGGGATCACGAATGTTCTTTTGCAAGATCTTAGTTAGTTCGCGAAGTATTTCTCCTTCAACTCGACCAATTCTATGTTTCATTTTGTCCTCCCTAAAAATTACTTAGGTTCAACTTGTTGCATTTCGTAAACTTCGAATTCGTCGCCGACTTTAATATCGTTGTAGTCCTTGATTGTTAAACCACAATCGTTTCCTTGCTTAACTTCCTTGGCGTCATCTTTGTAACGCTTAAGTGAAGCAATTTCACCGTCATACTTAACAATGCCATCACGAATAACTCTAATCTTTGAATCATTCTTGACAACACCCTTATCAACGAAGGAACCAGCAATTGTACCAACTTTAGAAACTTTCCAAGTTTCACGAACAGTAAGGTTACCAATGACCTTTTCTTCGTAAGTTGGTTCAAGCATACCCTTCATAGCGGCAGTTACGTCATCAATTGCCTTGTAAATGACACTGTACAAGCGAATGTCAACGCCATCAGTATCAGCTTGTGATTTTGCCGTTGGAGTTGAACGAACGTTGAAACCAATGATAAAGGCATTTGAAGCACTGGCTAAAGTTACATCAGATTCATTAATGGCTCCTACGCCTGAGTGAATGACATTTACTCTTACGCCTTCAACGTTAATCTTTTCAAAGGATTGTTGCAATGCCTCTACTGAACCTTGAGCATCGGCCTTAAGAACGATGTCAACTTCCTTCATGTTCTCCTTCTTCATCGTATCGAAGAGGTTGTCAAGAGTAACGTGAGTAACATTTTCCCGTTGCTTTTGCAAAGCTTGTTGAGCTCTTTCTTCACCAACTTGACGAGCAGTCTTTTCATCATCGAAGACAACCATCTTATCAGCGGATTCAGGTACATCGTTCAAGCCAGTAATTTCAACAGGCATAGATGGAGTTGCCTTCTTAACTTGGCGACCACGATCATTAGTCATTGTTCTTACACGACCAAAGGTGTTACCAACAACGATTGGATCACCAACATGAAGCGTACCTTCTTGAACAAGAATGTCGGCAACTGGACCGCGTCCACGGTCCAAACGAGCTTCAATAACAGTCCCGATTGCCTTTTGCTTTGGATCAGCCTTAAGTTCCATCACATCTGATTGAAGCAAAATCATTTGAAGCAAGTCATCAACGTTTTGACCAGTCTTAGCTGAAATATCAACGAAGATTGTGTCACCACCGTAATCTTCTGGAATTAAACCATACTTCATCAATTGTTCAGTTACGTGTTGTGGGTTGGCACCTGGAACATCCATCTTGTTAATAGCAACAATAATTGGAACATTGGCACTCTTAGCGTGGTCGATCGCTTCAATGGTCTGTGGCATTACCCCGTCATCGGCAGCAACAACCAAAACAACGATATCAGTAATTTCAGCACCACGTGCACGCATGTTAGAGAAGGCTGCGTGTCCTGGAGTATCCAAGAAAGTGATCAAACGGTCATCAAGACGAACTTGATAAGCACCGATCTTCTGAGTAATACCACCAGCTTCGTGAGCAGAAACATGAGTATGACGCAAACGGTCAAGCAAAGTAGTTTTACCATGGTCAACGTGACCCATGATAGTAATTACTGGTGGACGCTTAACTAAGTTCTTTGACTTCTTAGTTGCTTCCATTTGCTTATCGTAAAGCTTGTCAATATCAGAAATATCTTCATG
>NZ_ADNY01000053.1 GCF_000178475.1 Lactobacillus amylolyticus DSM 11664
TAAAATTCAAGGTTGGAAAATTCATATTTCACCTTTTCTTGACGATTATGAGAAAGTTTTAGAAATTGTAATAAAGAAATTAGTGGAAGAAAAGGTCACCTTTAAATTTGTTCCATATTTAAGTGATTATTTATCTTTATCTGATAAAAATACTTCGCCTTCACAATTTGGAAAATACATAACAATTTATCCCCATAATGTACAGCAATTTAAAAAATTAAATTCTTACTTTGCTTCTGTTCTATTAAAATTTGATGGGGTGAGAGTTCCTAGTGATCTAAACTATAAAAACTCAACAATTATTTCTTATAGATATGGAGGATTCTTTCCGAATGTTTATATGAATAATGAGGCTGATTTAGATTATAAAATAATGGATGGAAAAGGACACTTAGTTGAAGATAATAGAAAAACTTTTTATAAATTATTAGATAATATTTCACCTGTATATCCTGTAAAAGAAAACAATTTACCTCAATCAGTCGTAATTCAAGGAGAGATAAAGAAAAAGAAATATAAAATAACTAA
>NZ_ADNY01000052.1 GCF_000178475.1 Lactobacillus amylolyticus DSM 11664
CTCAAAAACGTTGTTAAAATAGCCCCCAATATCTATAATGTAGATATTGGGGGCTATTTTAATTTATTTTTTTATAAGTGCCCCTAAACTATAGCTATTGATTCAAGATTTCATGGGAGCCAGTTGCAACCAATAACAAAATCAATTCATCATGATCTAGCTGATAAATAACAATCCAGTTGTCATAATTTTTACCATAGTTTCCATATCTGGCAGGGTGAAATTCACGATAGCCACGCCAATTTCCTTTTAATGCATGATCTTTAATCTGTTTCAAAACAAGTACATCTTGTTCAACAATTGCTTCTAAACAAGGCTTCAAGACAGTTATTGGGAAATGTTTTTTGACTAGTTTTTTTAATTCACGTTCAAAAGATTTGGTCTGTTTAATTTGCATCTAACTTATCGATCCAATCTTCAAAGTCAGTCAATGAACCAATGTTTTTGACCTGCCCGGTTTCTGCTTCTTTTTTAGCGGCTAAGGCTTCCGGAGAATCTAAAAAGCTGACTAATCGAACTTCATTATTGGCCGCTTTAACTAACGATAAGCGTATATACTCAGAAACGGTTAGCCCTTGTTTTGCTAGATTAGCTTTAGCCCGTTCACTAATGTCAGGTGTTACACGAGTTGAAATTGTCTTGTTTTTAATAATAGTATTACTCATTCTAATCCGCCTCCTTTAAGTTTACCATCGTACTACATTATAATATTCGATTTTTAGGTTTTCTGCAACTAAATTAATTTTAAAGTAAAGGAACTAACAGCTTATGCAACAAGTTGTCTTACCCATCAAAGATTCAAACGTTCTCAAAGAGGTGCAAGATACCTTACTCAACAACTTTAAAGCTGGCCGGCGTAACTATACAGTTTTTCAAGTTGGCAAAGCGACACTGCTGCGAGTCAGTGATGTCATGCGCTTAAAACAGGCCGATATTTTTAATCCGGACGGTTCTATTAAACAAAATGCGTTTATTCACGACCGAAAAACTGGTAAACCTAATACCTTGTACCTTAAACCTGTTCAAACATAGCTTTTATTGTACCGTCAATGGCTACTTGATCATCAGCTGGATTCTGAATGGCTCTTTCCTTCCATTCAACACCCAGAACGCCATATCACGGAAAAACAGTTCTACAAAATCATGAGCAAGGTTGGCGATCTGTTAGGAATTAATTATCTAGGGACCCATACGATGCGTAAAACCGGGGCTTATCGCGTTTACACGCAATCAAATTATAATATTGGCTTAGTCATGAATTTGCTCAATCATTCCAGTGAAGCAATGACTTTAGCTTATTTAGGCTTAGACCAGGCTAGTACTGAAACGATACTGGATAAAATTGATTTTGGTTAGGAGGCTGGCTTTATGGATTTAGATTTTAAATCAAACAAGTATGATCTTTTTGATGATTGGCATCAAAACAAGACTAAACAAGCCTTTACACAAAAGTTGCAGCAACAAGCTCAAATTGAAAAAACACAATTACCGCAATTATTGTCGCGTGAAGATTTAAAAATTCGTTGGCAGATGAACTCTCGTCAAAGTGTTCATCAAGTTGCTAGTAAGCCTGATTTCCCGCAACCCGTTTTTGCTTTTAATCATGGTAAGACGCCACTTTACTTAGCAACTGAAATTCAAATTTTTGAAATTAATCACCCCTGGGTGATAACTCCCAGTGCTCGTCTTGCTTATAGTCATTGGATCCTTCGCAATGTGATTGATCAATCTTGATATTCAGCTCTAGGTTTTTGATAGTTGGCGTTAGCCTTCTAATACAAATAATACCCATTTCGATGGGTATTATATCTACCCTTGACAAGTGTCAAGGGTGTAAGTGCGCATTGACCTCGTTTTACTAGGTCTGCTGATAACCATAGAATCAGTTTTTGCTGTTGTTAAACTGGATGTATTTTTAATGCAATTTATACTTGCACTTAACTAAGTTTGTTATGCTTTAGATACTTAAAAAGTGTTGCAGATTACGCTGTTTTAAGCCAAAATTTTTTAATTGCTTTGTGCAGAGAATTTTTATAAGCTTGGTAACAAATTTTGAATAACGGTGTTGTAAGATCTGTAAATCTAAACTGAAATCATTATTTTGATGTTAGGAGTCATTAAGATGGACGAAAAGAAAGTATTAAAACCAATTGATGAAATGCTTGCTGATCCTTGGCAAGTTGATATTCAAGAATTGTTTGAAGCTTCTGTCAATGAACCTGACGAGATCAAAAAGAATTTGTATGATTCCCTATATACTTATATTTTACAAAAAAAGACAAGAAGATATTATTAATCGTCCTAGCTTCGTTATTTAGCCCTTTAAAAGCCTTCTGAGGGCTTTTAATTTTTGCTTTGGTATAAATGTATATGAATGGTCTTAAAATCGCTAGAAACGAATTTTTTAAAAGCCTTTCTAATAGCGAATCAGCTGTCGGGTCTGGTTTATCTCACCACACATCGTAATAGCGGTAGACAGTGTGCCATTCCGGGAAATCGTGCGGTAATTCACGCCATTGACACCCTGTAGTAAGCGAGTAAAGGATGGCATTGAATACGTCATAAAGATCATAACGACGCGGTCTTGTATGCTTGCGGAAGTTTTCTAAATCAGGTTGTATTAACGCAAATTGCGCTCGAGAAATATTGCTTGGATAATCTGGCATGACAAACTCCTCAGTCGGTTTTCCACAATTCTACCAGATTCAGCAGATACTAGACAGGTTCTAAGAGGCATTTCACCATACTAACAAGAAAACCAAAAATTCCCAGATCATTAATTTAACATATCGTATCAAACCACGCCTGGAATATTATCTAGGCGTTTTTTTAATGTCATGGTATTTTCTGGCAGAAAGGTTGCATTATTGTGACTGCAGTTGTAAACTAATAAGTGTTAAGAGGCTACAAACGTAAACTTAGAATTCAATTAATGGAGGAAGCCAATTGAAGGATGCAAAGAAAGAATGTAACCATCACCGATTCTGAATGGATGGTTATGAGAGCAATTTGGACAATGGGACATGCGACTAGTCGTGAACTAATCGATGCTATGAACGAATTAGAAGGCTGGTCAGCTTCAACAACCAAAACGCTACTTCACAGGTTGATTCAAAAACAGGCGGTTGCGCAGCATGGCGGCAGTCGACCATTCACGTATAAGCCGGTTGTTGGCGAGAAGGAATCAATGGCGGCAACGGCAGATGATTTGTTTGACCATATGTGTGCGATGCGGGCTGGTTCAACAATTGCCGACGTTATTCAGTCAAGGGAACTCTCACGGGCGGATATTGCGAACTTACAGGCGATTCTAGCTGAAAAGGCCAAAACAGCGCCCGAGGAAGTTCAGTGTAACTGCTTGCCAGGTGATCAAACGTGTTAAGACTGTGGTGTTCTGTTTACTCTTAGGATTGCTGCACAAAAATCCAGAATCTGGGATTTCTGATGGCGGAAACTTATGAATTTTTGTCGTAATTCTCATTCATATAGTGGCATGGTGCTCCGCAAAGCAGAAGCCTAAATATAAGAACCTGGTGGAAAAATCCCGAGCCCGGGGATTTCCACACAAGGAACTTATATTCCGGCTTCTACCCGCTTTGCTACGCACACTTATTTTTAGGGGTCGATAATCATGGCAAATAAAGAGGACCATATGAACATGAAAAACATGAGTGCTAAGAATATGGAAAATAATGAATCAAATATGAGTCATATGGATCACGATATGACCGAAACGGATCATAATCAAATGAACATGGACCACGATATGGCCGAAATGGATCACAGCCAAATGAACATGAATCACGGTGAGATGGATATGGCTGGGACCGACATGATGATGCACGGTGGCTCAATGATGCATATGGGGAATTTGAAAGTTAAATTTTGGGTCTCCGTTGTCTTAGCGATTCCAGTTTTACTGTTAGCACCAATCATAGGTTTAAACGTTTCCATCCTTAGTTTCAGTTCACCGCTAATTGTTGGCATTATCATCGTTTTGTTTGATACAGCACTTTACTTTTATGGCGGAATGCCATTTTTAAAGGGGGCTAAAGCGGAAATTCAGAATAAATCTCCTGAAATGATGACGCTAGTAACCCTTGGAATTTCCGTTTCGTATTTCTACAGTTTGTACGCATTTATTGCCAACAACTTCTTGAACCCGGCAAATCATGTAATGGATTTTTCGTTCGAACTTGCAACCCTGATTTTAATTATGCTTCTAGGACACTGGATTGAAATGAATGCATTGATGGGGGCTGGGGATGCCTTACAAAAGATGGCGGCTCTGTTGCCTAAGACGGCCCATCTAGTTACAGATAATGGTGAAACAAAAGAAGTGCCAGTATCTGATTTAAAAGTTGGTCAAGCTGTCCAAGTGCGTTCAGGTGAGAGTATTCCAGCCGATGGTGTTATTACGGCTGGGGAGTCGACCGTGAATGAAGCACTGGTAACCGGTGAATCTGCTGCCGTTACCAAGAACGTTGGCGATAAGGTCATTGGTGGTACAACCAACAATAACGGGACGCTAACGGTTAAAATTAGTGGTACTGGTGACTCCGGCTATCTTTCTCAAGTAATGAAAATGGTTCAAAATGCCCAGCAAGCTAAATCTAAAGCAGAAGATAAAGCTGATTTAGTTGCCAAGTATCTATTTTACGCGGCATTTGGTGTTGGGATTATTGCTTTCTTTGCCTGGTTACCCCAGGGATTGGCGACTGCAATGAAGATCATGGTGACCGTCTTCGTGATTGCTTGCCCGCATGCATTAGGATTAGCGATTCCATTAGTGGTTTCTCGTTCTACTACGATTGGCGCTCAAAATGGGCTATTAGTTCGAAATCGCCAAGCCATTGAAGCAAGTCAACATGTTAGCCACGTTCTCTTGGATAAAACTGGCACGTTAACAGAAGGTAAATTTACGGTGAATGCATTGATTCCAAATGATGGGATTGACGAAAAAACGTTATTAAGCCGACTGGCCGCCCTTGAAAATAATTCGACTCATCCGCTGGTCCAAGCAATCATTACTGAAGCCCAAGCGAAGGACATTGAAGTCGTTGCGGCTGAAAAGTCTCAAAATATTCCGGGCGTTGGTATTTCCGGTAATGTTGATGGCACTGACTATATGATTGTTAATGGTAACTATTTAACGAAGCAAGGGATCAGGTTTGACGAGGCCGCTGCTGATAAATGGGCTGCTAAGGGTAATTCCGTCAGCTTCCTATTGCAGGGCACCCAAGTTCAAGGAATGGTTGCTGAAGGCGACACCATCAAAGCGGGTGCTAAGGAATTAATTAGTGGTCTTCAGAGGCGAGGAATTACCCCCGTAATGCTCACTGGCGATAATCCAAAAGCCGCGGAACACGTTGCTAACTTACTAGGATTGACTGAATTCCATGCAGGCCTATTACCAGATGATAAGCAAAAGATTATTGCTGATTATCAAGCAAAGGGCAATCACGTCATCATGGTTGGTGACGGCGTAAATGACGCACCAAGTCTTGCCGCGGCCGATATTGGAATTGCAATTGGTGCCGGAACCGATGTTGCCATTGATTCCGCTGATGTTGTGTTGGTTAAATCAGAACCCAGCGATATTTTACATTTTCTTGATTTGGCTAAAATCACAAATCGGAAAATGGTTCAAAATCTCTGGTGGGGAGCAGGCTACAATATTGTCGCAATTCCACTCGCTGCCGGTGTGTTGTCATTTATTGGAATCATTCTAGACCCAGCCGTTGGTGCTGCGGTCATGGCGATGTCGACAATTATCGTGGCAATTAATGCGATGGGATTGACTGATGAAAAGATTAAAAACGTGTAATTAAGTGATGACAAAAAGAGGAGAAAGATCAGCTGGTAGTCTGGTCTTTCTCCTCTTTATGATCATCATGTTAATTACTTATCTGGTTGCTCAGTTAATTTCGCCAATTTTTAATGCAGCCTAATGTCATATTGCCTGGTAATTGGCATTAACACCGCGACCACCCCGCAAATGGCAGCACCGATTCCTGCAATCACAAATAGGCGTTCAATGCCAATCACATCAGCTAGGGGACCGGCAAAAATTAAGCCAATTGGTCCAGCTAGATTCAACAAAGAATTCAAAACGCCTAGAATCCGCCCTAACTCTTCTGCTGGATAACTTTGTTGAATCATTGCCATTAAAAGCGTTGTAAAAAATGGGGTCGCAATTCATTCAATGATGTTTAAAGCTGCGAACCATAAAAATCCGGTTTGGTTACCTGACAAAATGCCGCTAATACCGGTTGGAATGCCAACCAGGAAAAACGCGATGATTACGGGCTTCATCCGGTCCTGCCACTTACCCAAAGAGGCCAATGATAGTGCCGCCGATTAGCATGCCAATTGAATAAATGGCTTCAATTAAGCCAGCCTGACTAACGGTTCCCTGAAAGTATTTCATGGTCATGAGTGGATAAATGCTGGCAGCAGGCATGTAGGTTAGTGTGAAGACGGCGCCGATCAACGTAATGTACCACAAGCCCTTGTTGTTCGTAAGTTGTTTGATCCCCAAGCGGGTGTTGTGGAGCACATGCATTGGCTGATCAATTTTTTCATTGTTAGGAATTTGAACCCACGTTAAAATACAAATCCCAATGATGGCCCCCAGTACGTCTAACAGAATCAAGTACTCGATGGGGATAAACGCAAATAAAAACGCGCCCAGTGCTGGGCAATAATCATATTCGCGGATTGCACCATTCCCAGTTGGCCGTTCATACGGGTAATTTCTTTGTCTGGCACCATTGTGGGCATTACCGATTGAATCGTTGGCATCTGGAAGGTTTGCGCACAAGACCGCATCAGTAATGAAATAAAAATGAGCCAAAGTGGAAATACATGAAAGACCGTTCCGGATACGGAAAGAATAATAGCGAAACAGGCAGCAAAAACGTCCGGGAAAATTAGGAGGCCTTTTTTGTTCCACCGATCAACCATAGGACCAACAAACGGACTAAGAATCACCATTGGCAGCATTCCTAAAATAGTAGCAATGCTCAATACCGTTGCTGAACCGGTTTTCTTGGTCAAATACCAAATAGTGGCGGCCTTCTTGATTATCAAATAATTTTTCACCACTTCTATAAGAGGCGCTGGCAATGGCACTGCGTCCTTTACCAGCACTAATATTACTAAAACTCATATGAAATATTGCCATGTTAGTCACCTCTTTACTTTGATTCTATGGGCTTGACTTTGTTGTCGCCATCGGCGACTTCTAATACAGGATTTTGGGGTTAGCACAACATAGAATTTATTCTATGTGTAAGTGCGCATTTACCTCAAGCTAAATTAAAAGCCCTTAATCAAAAAATTAAGGACGAAAAAAATAAGATTGAACAACGGCTAGGTAAACAAATCATCAGTCAGGCCAATTTAGATTATGCTAATTTGTCTAACGATCAGATTAAGCTTTTAGCCAAGCAATTTTCTGAATTTTTAAAGGTAAAGTCCGTAGATCATTAGCCATACGAGATGGGGAAATTCCATGTCTAATCAATATTAAAAACTAGTCGCGCAGCAAGCGCTTTTAAAACAAAAAATTGAGCGGGAAGATTTTAAATTACGGCAATCTAAATACTATGAAAATCGGCAAGTCCGCAAAGCCCGTTCTCGCCGATTAATTCAAAAAGGGGCTTTATTAGAAAAGTACTTTCAAGCTAATAACCTCTCGGTCGAACAAACCGAAGAACTTTTAAAAACATTTGCTGACTATGTTAACGCCCATAAACCGGATAAATTAAAAAACGATCAACCTAATAACTAGGCCGATCGTTTTTATTTTCAGGATTGTTTTTTAGCTTAATTTCTGGATTGTGTTTAGCAAAGTCTTTTAACTGTTTTTGAATTCTTTGTGTAAGCTCTGCTTTACTTTCTTTGTGGGCTCTTTGTCAACCGGTGTTGATGGGGAGAATTTGAGAGGTTCAATTCACTTACGAATTGGGCCTCTTTTTTGGACCCGAATATTGAATTCAATCTGTATTCTATAGTGGAAGTTAGTCCAGTTGCGGTAGCCGTAGGCAGTGCGCTTGATCTGTTTGAACTTACGGTTGACGCCTTCGACTGGACCGTTGGAGAGTAAGCAGTTTGTCATATTCTTGATGAACTGCCTTTTATGGATAAAGGTTTTAAGGGTCGTTAGAAGCTGAGGACTAACGTTCTCAACTTCTCCTAGAGCCTTCACAAAGGCGATGTAGTCACGGTTACGGATAGCTTCTATGATGGTGTGGCTTGAGAAATAAGTACTCGTAAACATCTCGCTTAGGCCTATTCTCTTCAAAACAAGCTGTTCCTGTGTGTAATGGTCCTTGAGGTGCGAGAACCACTGTGTTTTACTCTTCTCAAGGTCTTTATAGCTCATCAGGTACAGACGCCAATAGTACTTCAAAATACGGTATTCAGGGGTGTCCTTAGGGAAACGTTTCATCACTTGCACACGCGTCTGATTCAACGATCTTAAGCCCATTTGGACCAGGTGAAAGTTGTCGGCGACAATGTTGGTGTTGGGAAAAATCTCGTGAATAACTGACTGGTATTGTGCATTAAAGTCCATAACGACTTGGGTGACCTTTTTGCGGTTCTTCAAGTCATAGTGATTCAAGAAGAATTCTTTGATCTCCTTGTTTTTGCGTCCTGGTAATATGGCGACGAGATCGTGCTTTTGCGCGTCAATGGCGATGAAGCTCATTTGGTTACCTGTGGATCGAAATTCATCAATGCAAATGGCGGTTGGTAGGCCGTTATAGGCAGGCTGGGTTTGCTTGCCAAGGGCGACTAGCTGACGGCTCACAGTGTTAGTTGAGACGTTGTATTGTGAGGCAATACTGGTCATTGTGCGGTCTTCAGTTAAACTGCTGGTGATACCGTGTAGGATGTTTCGTGAAATTTGATGCTGGGGCTCTACAACCGTTATTTTCGCAATCTGGGTGTGGCCGCACTGCTTACAGAGAAAGCGTTGTTTCCGCAAGATTAATATAGCTACCCGCTCACTGACATTAGGAATTCTGATATTGACAGTTTTATAGCCATTTTTAACGACTTCATGTTTGCCACACCGTGGGCAAACACTAAGGGTGTAGGAAAGATCCGCGTAAATACGTAAGGCATCACGTGATTCGTCTAAGACCTTGAAGTTATTAATGTTTTGGTCTTTAATTTGTAAGAGTTTTCTTGTAAACTGTTCTTGGGACATATCATTTTCCTCGCTTTCAATTGGTTTTCGACGACTTGATTGTAGCACAGAGGTGCTATGCCTCTTTTTTATACAAAAATGGCGTCGATGGAGTTCTCCATCAACACCAAATATCATAGAACCGCTTTTTTGCGTCCAATTGGGATTTGCGTGGTGGCGGTTTCAGGTCTATACTAATTCTAAACGCTTTTTGAAGGAGGATTTTTTGTGTATCCCAAACGTTCCTGGTTTCTCTTTAGCATGATGCTGATCGCCGCTAACCTGCGGCTGCCCATCACATTAATGCCGCCCCTACTGCCCGATCTGGAACAGACGTTGCATCTGCCAAGCTCTTTGGCCGGCCTGTTGACGTCGATTCCCCTGGTGACCTTTGCCATCTTTTCGCCACTGATTGTAAAATTGGCGCAGCGCTGGGGCAACGCCCGTACGGTTTTGGCCCTGTTTCTGCTCTTGATTCTGGGGAGCTACGGGCGCATCATTCCCAACGTGGTCGCCCTGTTTTTCGGGACCTTTCTGGTGGGCATTGGCGTGGATAGCGGTAATGTTTTGATTCCGGCGCTGATCAAGGAACGCGTTCCCGACCAGATTCAGCTGGGGACCAGTCTCTACACCCTGTCCATGTTGTTGGTCGGTGCGTTGGGGACCGCCGCGGCTGGCTATCTGATCACGTCGCTGAGCTTTGGCCTGCAGTCGCTGGTCTACTACGTCTTATTGACCTGGTTGCCCACGATTCTGACTACCCACGGCGTATCCACTATCGTCGCCAGTAACCTCTTGACGCTGTTTCAGCTCAGCGGGTTACCTCTAGCCTTTCTGGTACCTTACCTCTTTAACAAACGCCATGGCACGCCCTTACTGTTGACGATCATGACGCTGGGATACGTGGTGGCGCCACTGACCTTCTTGTTACCCACGCATTCGCTGCCGTTTCTCACGACCATGGCGTTGATCAGTGGTCTGGGCTCCGGGGTCGCCTTTAACCTGGCCATCATGTTCTTCACCGAAAAGACCCACAACCCCTACCAGACCGCCGCAATTTCCGGCATGGCCCAGTCAGCGGGCTACTTACTGGCCGCCGTCGGTCCCATTTTATTCGGCACCTTGGCCACTAGTCTGCACGCCTGGAACCCGGTCTTGTTGCTGCTGGTCGTCTGCGCAATCGCCTTGACCGTGACCGGTATCGTGGTCGACCGTCACGCCATGATTGCCGATTAACGACTATGCAAAACGGTTGACTATATGCATTTAATTATGGATAATATAATCGTAATCTAAAACGTTTCGTCAGCCAATGCTAAGGAGGTCATCTCATGTATCAGCATATTTTAGTCCCCCCTCGATGGGTCCAGCAACGCCAATGAAGCCCTTAAGGCGGCCATTGATCTGGCCAAGGACTGGCACGCCAGCCTACTGCTCCTGCACGTGACCGATATCAACCAGTTTGGCGGCTACGCTCGGGGCCTGGCTTACACGGAGGTCATCGCCTCCATGCGCGAAAACGCCACGGAACTGATGACGCGCGCCAAGGAACTGGCAACGGCGGCCGGTGTGACCGTCACCACGGCCAACCTGGAGGGCGCCCCCAAACAGCAGATCACCGATGTCGCGAACGATGCCGAAAATGGGATCGATCTAATCGTCATCGGGAAATCCGGGACCAACGCTTTCTCCCGACTCGTGGTCGGGTCAACCACCACCTACGTGGTCCAGCACGCTCACCCTAACGTCTTCGTCATCAACGATATTGCCGAAGATTAAGGTTCCCCTATCTCCATGTGACTCGTGACGGTGGTTGTGCGGGCTAGCCGCTTACCGTTCACCAATCTTAGGCATTAGACCCCCGTCACCCCAGCAAGCAACGCGTCATTTCACGGTCAACCAGTAGATTAGCCTAAAAGGTTCTATGATATTTGATGTTGATGGAGAACTCCATCAACACCAAATATCATAGAACCTCTTTGTGCTTCCTTTTACTTGATCGCTGTTAAATTATTTTTTGACCCTTACCTCTTCTTTTTGATTTTAGGTCAAGCGTAAAATCTGAAATTTTATTTTGATCTAGCTTACTTAAATGACCGATTCCTTTAAAGTTTAAACCGGCTTTGGGAAAGCGATAAATATTACCAAGATCGACCCAGGAAGGTTTCTTCAACCCAGCGGATTGCCAATCTTGAATCGGATAATATTGTTGCTTGATATAAGCCGACTTCTTTTCATATTGACTAGTAATTTTAAAAGCCTCGACCGTCTGTTCTGATACCCGACGAATTAAAACTGGCCGAGACTTGCCACCGTTAGTTTCTACAAAACTAACGTATAGGCTGACTAAGTCATTAGTCCTCATCTGGATCGTTGAGCCAATCAGCGACCTCTTTAGCGTCTTTGAACTCGGTGGCTGGTGTCCCTTCGGTCGCCTTTAAAAAGCGTAAATTAGCTCTTTCTTCTTCGCTTAAAGATGCATTAAAAGGTAAAGCACCATTAGCAACAATCCGCTTGTAAAACATGTTAATGGCCGTGGTTGGATTTAAGCCCAATTCGCTTAAAACTGCTTCGGTATCATCGGCCAAATCTTTATCAATCTTGACTTGGACCCGTTTCTTTTCCTTAACTGCCATGATTGTCTCATCTCCTTTATTTTACTACTACCATTATACTACCTTTTGAGTACCTTATCAATAGATAAAGCCCTGGCCTCAAATCAAATCTAACTTGAGTATAAAGATGTTAGTAAGTCTTAAAACTGTTTAGAAAGGATTTTGTAGCCTTTTAGGACTAGTAGTACAACCCACTGTTATCGTTGTCGGCCGACTTTTCTTCTTCGGGGTGTTTGGCCGCATATTCTCTAGCCGCTTGTTTATTCCACCAAATCCCAAATAGGTTTTGCATAGTGCCGTATAAGTAGTTCTCCACGTTCTTGATATGCTTCTCATTGCTTCTTAGGGCGTTAAAGTAGCGTCTCAAGGCTTTAGTCATTAAAGGTTTCAGTTCCTCATCATCAAGTGGGATTATGACGCCAATATCTTTGTGATCTTTCTCAACTCGGTACTTAGCATTTAAGATAATGCCAATGAAGCGCCGCATTTGTTGTGGGGTACGGCACCAAAAGCTAAGTAGTTGCACAGCTTCTGGTTCTAAGAAAACCGGTAAGCCACTGTCTTCATCAGTTAAGAAGTCATTAGCATGTTTTACTAAATCCCGATTTTGGGCTTCAATTTCAGCTGGTGAGAAATTGGCTGTGGAAAAGTCCAACTTTTGAGTATCTATATCGTATCTATTAGTATACGCGTGGTGCTAGTTAAATCGTTCTAGACAATAAGCCAAATTATAGGCTAAAATTGCAATTTCTAACCGGCTTTGAAAGCCTATCAGACTACGTGCTCGATTGTTCTCGGCATTGTAATAGGTCAGAAGCGAAAAGTCGCTTTCAATTGTTCTGCGAATAGCCATCAATTGATGATCATTGTGCTTTTTAGCTCCTGTCATATTTTTACGATATGGTGTCTAAAGTTCATAACCCATTTGTTTTAGCTGTTGATGCAGTTCTTTGCCTAAATAGCCTTCGTCGCCAAGAAGATAGTAATTAGATGGATGGGTATTTTCCAT
>NZ_ADNY01000051.1 GCF_000178475.1 Lactobacillus amylolyticus DSM 11664
TGCTAATCCTTTTTTGTTAGTAATTTTATTTTTCATTAAAGCCGACCATCAAGCCGCGCTTTTCAGCATAAAAGCTGCACAGTCCGTGCATTGGTCTCAAAGTAATGTCTGCATCCGGAAATGCGGCCAAAATCTTGTCTTTCAATTTTTCTGCCTCGTCTTCATTTTGACAGTAGTCGATGATGACTTGTCCGCCTTGATAATTCAGCTTTTTCATTTCCTTGACCATTTCCAAGTTGACCCGCTTCATGCCACGCAATTTTGCCAATGGTTCAAGCTTGCCTTCCTTGCTGGCAGCTCCAATCAACTTAATATGGAGCATTTTGGCAACTTTTGCTAAGGCTGGAGAAACCCGTCCATTCAAAGACAAGTTGTGCAGCGACTGCAAAGCAAACAATAGGTGCGTCTGTGTCCGCATTTTGGCAATGGCCGCATCGACATCTACCCAGCGAACATTGTTTTTAAGGATTTTTTCGATTCCCTGCAAAACAATTTCCATTTCTGGTCCGGCACTACGCGTATCAACGACAATAATTTCACTCTTGGGATTTTTTTCCAAGTAAATGTCTTTTGCCTGCAAAGCAGAAGAATAAGTGCCGCTCAACTGACTGGTCATGGTAACAATGATTGCTTTTTCACTACCTTCTAAAGCTTCAAGCCATTCTTTAATGCTAGGACATGAAGTTTTGCCAGCGACATTGTTTTCATCCATTTTTTGCAAGTAGTCTTGCATATCCAAGCCTTCATTATCTAAATAGTCTTTTCCGCCAAATGAAATAGTCAACGGCACCACAATTAAATTGCGTTTTGAATCTGTTAAGTCATTTGAGCTAGAATCGATGATTAATCTAATTTCACTCATATTTTGTTTTTTCCTCGTAAATATCTTTTTCTATTTCTATATTTTTAATTATATCGTAAAGCTTAAAAATTATATCGTAAAGCTTAAAAATTATATCGTAAAGCTTAAAAAGAGTTAATCTCCCTTTAGGAAAAATTAAAAATGTAAAGCGCTTTCATATGTTTACACAATCACAAAGTTAAGCTAAAATTTGAGGTGTGGACGAAGAGCAAATAGCTCTTCAGGTGGCGATGATACTTTTAAACCGGTATCACACCAGATATTTTTAGGAGGTTTTTTGATGTTAAAATCAGTCATTGAAAATGTTCATGCACTTGAAATTTTTGACTCACGTGGTAACCCAACTGTTGAAGTTCACGTTACCCTTTCAAACGGTGTCGTAGGTAAGGCTGAAGTTCCATCTGGTGCTTCAACTGGTGAAAACGAAGCCGTTGAATTACGTGATGGTGGTTCACGTCTTGGTGGTAAAGGTGTTTCAAAGGCAGTTAACAACGTTAACACTGAAATCAACGATGCATTAAAGGGTATGGACCCATACGATCAACCAAAGATCGACAAGACTATGATCGACTTAGACGGTACTCCAAACAAGGGTCGTCTCGGTGCCAACGCTATCTTGGGTGTATCTATGGCTACTGCTTGTGCTGCAGCTAAGGATGCAGGTCAACCTTTGTACCGTTACCTTGGCGGTATTGATCTTGAAATGCCACAAACTTTCCACAACGTTATCAACGGTGGTGAACATGCTGACAACGGTATCGACATCCAAGAATTCATGATCACTCCAGTTAACAAGACTTCATTCCGTGACGGCTTCGAAAAGATCGTTAACACTTACCACACCTTGAAGAAGGTTTTGGAAGACATGGGTTACGAAACTGGCTTAGGTGACGAAGGTGGTTTCGCTCCTAACATGAAGAACTCAGAAGAAGCTTTGAAGGCTTTGCACGAATCAATCATCAAGGCTGGTTACAAGCCAGGTGAAGACATCGCTATTGCATGTGACTGTGCTGCTTCATACTTCTACAACAAGGATGATCACAAGTACCACCTTGAAGGCAAGGTTCTTGACGATGAAGAGTTGGCAAACTACTACGACAAGTTGCTTGACGAATTCCCAGAATTAATTTCTATGGAAGACCCATACGACGAAAACGATATTGACGGTATAGTTAAGTTCACTAAGAGCCACAAAGACCGTATCCAAATCGTTCTTGACGACTTCATTTGTACTAACCCTAAGCTTTTGAACAAGGCTATTCACGATGGCGCTGGTAACGCTTCATTGATCAAGTTGAACCAAATCGGTACTGTAACTGAAACCCTTGAAACTGTCCGTCTTTCACGTAAGAATGGTTACAACACTATGATTTCTCACCGTTCAGGTGAAACTGGTGACACCTTCATCGCTGACTTAGCCGTTGCTGTAAACGGTGGTCAATTGAAGTCTGGTGCTCCAGCTCGTTCAGAACGTGTTGAAAAGTACAACCGTTTACTTGAAATCGAAGAAGAACTCGGTGAAGGCGAACGTTTGGCATTCTTCCCAGACGACGTTGACAAGGACTAATTTATCATTAGTTTGAGTTAATAAGAAAAAGAGACTTGCAATCGCAAGCCTCTTTTTTTGCCCTAAAAAATGTCAATGATCCGTTTCATCAAAGGCGAAACTTTTTCTTTTAGCCAAACCAGTTGCAAATGAGTTTCCCAACTTGCATGCTTTACCAAAACGAATTGTTTTGGCGCGTATAAATTAGCAATCGATTCTGGAACAAGTGCTGCTCCCATCTCCTGCTGAGCCCACAAAATTGCTGTTCTTGAGTCATCGCATTTTACAGCATAATAAGGCTTAAGGCCCTGATGAGCAAAACTTTCATTAAAAATATTTTCAAAGCGGCGATAAATGATTAGCGGTTGTTTGCTAAGTTCCTTCAGATTAACTGTCTGCTTTTCTAATAATTTTTGCTCTGTTGTTACCAAGGTCATTCTTTCATTAGTCAAAGTCTTACTCTGAATGCCATTATGGTTAAACGGCGTCCGCACAATCCCTAAGTCAATCGTGCCACTGCGCAATTTATCCAAAACGCCAAAAGTATTTTTTTCATAGACGTCAAAAGAAATATCAGGATAAAATCGCGTTAATTGTTTAAACTTATCTGAAGGCAATTCACCAACGGACGAAGAAGCAGAACCAATTTTGATAGTACCCAACTCCCCTTTAGCCGTTTTATTGACCTGATCTTTTGCAGTTTGCGCTAAAGTTAGAATTCTTTCAGCATAGTTTTGCAGTTCCTTACCCGCATCAGTCAGTTCAATGCCATAGGCTGTTCTGGTAAAAAGTGCGACGCCCAACTCCTTTTCCAGCTGCTTTAACTGGTAAGATAAAGGCGGTTGTGCGATAAAAAGACGCTTAGCAGCCGCCGTAATCTGTTTTTCTTCAGCAACTGCCAAAAAATAGCGTAATTGTTTCAAATTCATAATTTTAAAGTACCTCAAAGCAGATATTAAATTTTTAGATATCTCTTATCTTAAGACGATATTTTATTCAAAGCAACATCTGTGCTAACTTAATAGGTAGATTTAATCTGGAGGGAGAAATTCAATGGCTGAAAATATTCATGGCCTAAGCCAGGCTGAAGCCGAAAAACGACTTAAAAAATATGGATTGAATGAAGTGCCTGAACCTAAATACAATTTCTGGAAAGAATTTGCCAGTAAACTCTGGAATCTTTCCGCATGGATTCTTGAAGGTGCCTTAATTTTGGAGTTTGCTTTAGGCAAACGCGTCCAAGCACTCTTTGTTTTAGGAATGCTACTGTTTGCTGCTTGGAATGGTGCTTCGAAAAAGAAGCAATCCAGAAAAGTGTTGGACAGCATTTCACATAAATTAACGCCAACGGTTGCCGTTGAACGCGATGGCAAGTGGATCAAAATTAGTTCCAAGCAATTAGTTGTTGGCGATTTGATCTCACTGCAACGCGGGGATGTCGTTTCTGCCGATGTCAAAATTCTTGAAGGACAAATGTCATTTGATGAATCTTCGATTACCGGTGAATCCAAAGCAGTCAAAAAGAAGATCAATGAAACCGCCTATGCCGGCACAACAGTCATGGAAGGCCACGGGCTTGCCCTAGTTACCGCGACTGGCAAAAATTCACGCTCAGGCAAGACGATCAACCTGATCAACAATTCTGCGGCTCCTGGTCACTTGCAGCAGCTGCTGACTAAGATCATCTATTATCTCTGCCTTCTCGATGGCGTTTTAACTGCTATTATCGTTATCGCCTACTTCATCAAAGGTGGAACGGTCATTGGCTTCATTAATGATAAACTAGCCTTTTTGGCAATGATGTTCATCGCATCTATCCCAGTTGCCATGCCATCTACCTTTGCTTTATCCAACTCTTTTGAAGCAACCCGTTTGAGCAAAGAAGGCGTCTTGACAGCTGATTTGACTGGTATTCAGGATGCTGCCAACTTGAATTTGCTTTTGCTTGATAAAACGGGAACGATCACTGAAAACAAAACAGCTGTTACCAGCTGGAAGAATTTTAGCGATCTTGACGATAGCCAGCTCTTAGAACTAACTGCTGCCGCAACTGATCAAAGAAATCAAAGCATCATCGACGCTGCCCTGGACGAATTTATTTTAAGCAAGGGCCTTAAGGTAGAAGAAGCAGAAGACTTTACTCCATTTACCTCCAATACCGGTTACTCAATGGCCGAAATCAATGGTCATAACATTAAACTGGGATCCTTCAAGCAATTGTCACTAATCGATCAAAATGCTGAAAATATTATAAAAGACGTTGACTTCGAAGCCGGTCGTTCAGTTGCTCTCTTAATTGATGATAAATTAGCCGGCGTCTTTATTTTGAAAGACAAAGTTCGCCACGATTCAAAACAGGCCCTGCAAGAACTCAAAAAGCGCGGCATTCGTACAATTATGTTGACTGGTGACAACCAAAGAACAGCGGCTGCCATTGCCAAAGAAGTTGATTTAGCTGGTAATGTCATCTCAATTCATGACTTCAATGAAGAAACCGATGTTGAACATTTGGCCGGGATTGCTGATGTTTTGCCAGAAGATAAACTGAAAATGGTCAAGTTTTTCCAAAAGAAAGGCTACATCATCGGTATGACCGGTGATGGCGTTAATGACTCACCTGCATTGAAGCAAGCTGAAGTCGGGATTGCTGTTTCTAACGCTGCCGACGTTGCTAAACGTTCCAGCAAGATAGTGCTTCTTGACGATGGTTTAACTTCAATCGTTAAAATTTTGGACGCTGGTCACCGCGTTTACCAAAGAATGACTACGTGGTCTTTAACTAAATTAGCCAGAACTGCTGAATTGACGATGATCATGACCTTTGGCTACCTCTTCTTCAACTACATCCCATTAGCCTTAAATGCCATGGTTATCTACACTGTCATGAACAACATGGTAACGATGATGATTGGTACCGACCGGACTCACATTACTTATAAGCCAGAAAACTGGGACATGGGCCGTTTAGCCAAAATCGCCTTCTCGCTGGCTGCCGGTTGGACTGTTCTGGGCATTGCCTTTGTCTCCTATCTGACCATGCATGGCTGGAGTCACGGCACCATTTCGACCATGGTTTATGTTTACTTGGTACTAAGCGCGATGCTGATTGTTTTAATCACCAGAACCAAGAAGTACTTCTGGCGGGATTACCCATCTAAATTGGTCGGAATCGTTCAAATTTGCGATTTGCTCTTAACTTTCATCTTGGCCTTGTTTGGTTTAGCAATGACCAAAATTTCGATTCAAAACCTATTGATTACTATTGTGGTTGCCCTGATCGTAGCCGTTGTCATTGACCTCTTCTACAAGCCAATTATGGAAAACAAATAATTTATATCCAAAAGTCATTGAGTTGATATACTCAATGGCTTTTTTTGATATTTTTGCTAAAATTAGTTTAATAATCTTTTAAAAGAAAGTTTGGTATTAGAATGATTTGGACTTGGGATGTAATCAGACGAATAATTGAAGTCTTGTGGCTGATCAACATTGCTTTTGCAATTTGGACAGTTTTCCGCAGTCGGAGAAATATTGCTTCAACCTGGGCATGGCTGCTTGTTTTATCAGTCTTTCCCTACATTGGTTTTATCCTCTATCTCTTTTTGGGAAGACATTTGTCACACGATAAAATCTTTGCTATTCAAGATGAGCAGAAAAAGATTCGTGACCAATTTTTAAGCAAACAACGTGATGAGCTGCGCAAACATGACCTGCTGCCAGAAAAAGACCGCAAGCCACGTGCTCGCCGGCTGGTAGAACTTAATCTTAATAACGATGACGCAATTTTAACCTACAATAATCAAGTTGAGGTTTTTACCGACGGTCCCACCTTGTTTGATAATCTGGTTGAAAATATCAACCAGGCTAAAGAAATGATCGATGTCGAATTTTATACTTTTTATGATGATCATTTAGGCAATAGCGTCTTAGCCGCTTTAGAAGAGGCACAGAAGCGTGGAGTTAAAGTGCGGGTGATTTACGATGCCAGTGGTTCACGCGGCACCAAGCCTTCTTTTTTCAACAAATTGCGCGATTTAGGCGGACAAGCACAACCTTTTATTTCTACTTCCAGTAAATATTGGTTCATAACGCCAAGAATGAATTATCACCTGCACCGCAAAGTGGTCGTGATCGACCACCGAATTGGCTATATCGGCGGTTTCAATATTGGTGATCAATATGTTGACCGCTCGCAAAAGTTTGGTCATTGGCGCGATACTCACTTGCGCGTTGTCGGACAAGCGGCTGATCTGATGGAAATTCGCTTTGCAATGGATTGGAATACTTCCTGCCGTAAAACACGCTTGCCGAAATATAATCTGGGCTGGCTGAAAGATTTTAAAATTCAAACAGCAGATAATAACGAGCAAGTACCAATGCAAATCGTTTCTTCCGGTCCTGATTCTGAAAATGCAGCTATCCGGCGCTCCTACCAAGAAATTATTGCTAGTTCCCTTGACTACGTTTATATCCAAACGCCTTACCTTATTCCTGAAGCACCAATGCTTGAATCTTTGATCATTGCTGCCAAAAGCGGTATAGATGTCCGCATTATGGTTCCTTGCATGGCCGATCACGCATTTGTTTATCGGGCAACGGAATATTACGCTAAGTACTTAACTGAGAACGGTGTTAAAGTTTACAAGTACGATAATGGTTTTATTCATGCCAAAACAATGGTGTCTGATTCCAATATTTCTTCAGTTGGTTCGGCTAACCAAGATTTCAGAAGCTACAGCTTGAACTTCGAAGTTAACAGTTTTAACTACTCACCTGAATTATCTGCTAAACTAAAAGCAATTTTTGAAGAAGATTTGAAGAAATCAACTTTGATGACGAATGAATACTTCAAGCAGCAATCAGCTTGGCGCAAGTTCAAACAATACTTCTCAAGATTGCTTTCACCAATTTTATAAAAATCGAATATTGCAATAGAAAAGACTAAGTACAAAATTCGTACTTAGTCTTTATTTTTCCAGGTATTTAACAGTTGGCGAACCAAATCTGCATATGAATTCAAATCCAGCCTTTCTTTTAGTTCATTAATTGCAATTTTTCTTAAATCGTCGACAATTAGGAAAATTCGATTTTGATAAAAGTAATTTTTTCTCGATAAACATTCTTCTTGTTTGTCTGATAACGCTCACGCAAATTGATCTCATCAGCAAGTTCAGAAAGACGGGCATCCCCATTGCCACGATTTGTATAATAGATCCGTTCGACTTCAGTGCCATTCTCAGTTCCGCTTTTGACGTAAAAACCACGCAAAGCCGGTTCTGCCAAACGCTTGGTTTTAAGATCAATGGCAAAGATTTCTTTTAAAGGCGAACTCAAAACAGGCTGCATCCATTCCGTTTTCTTAAGACTTTGCATGTGCTGTTCGAGTTTTTCCTTAATTGCTGCATCGGTAATCTGTTGCAGCTTGCCATGAGCTTCTAGCAACAATTCATCCAGCACGGTTTCCACAATGGTCGGCCGCTGCTGATCCGTAAAGACGTTTGAACCATCATAATGATTAAAGCCGTCTCCCGCTGCTTGAATGCCATTTTTTTCTGAATAATAAAGATGTTTGTTGGCACTTTTAGCATAAAAATCACGGCCGCGGTAATCACTTTGAAATCAGTCTTTGCTAGCAATCGATCTAATTCAGTCTCCGACATTCCCTCAGGGAGGTTTAAATACAGAATTAATGAATTAACCGAATAGATATTAAATTCCTCTCTCCTGCAATTCTTCGACCAATTCAAGGATCTGCAATTGTACTGTCAAATACATCGCCAAGATATTGTTCGGCTGCTTTAGATGATTATCAAAACTGGTTTCGCCTGCTCCTTTTAATGCGTGCAGCAAACGATAGTCGGCTAAGATTTCTGGGGTATTTTTGCCATTTTTCTCAACATTGGCAATCATCTGCTTAACGAATTTAGCAGCATGAGCGTCAAAGACCTTCATTTTGAGCAAGGTCTTTTGAAAAAGCATGGGAGTTTCAACCTTGTAAATCTTTTTGCTATAATCCGTTCTCGCAAAAGCAGCCGCATTCTTCCAGTTCCTAGTTCTCTCATAAAGTGCTGGATTAACCGTAATGCCATGCAGACCATTTTCACTTGGGAGCAAAGCCAAAAAAGTCCCATCTGGATTTTGAAGCAATGGCGGCCGATAATTTTTCAAATCTTGATGAACATGCTTCAAACTGCCCACTTGCGTTAGATTAATGCCTTGATAACGACCGTAAAATTGCAGCAATTTCTGACCTCAATTGCTTTTCAAAGCAGGCAGATAAAACTGGGCAGAAGGCCGATCTTGAATGTGATGGTCGCGGTACAAAATTGCTTCGATTGTTTCTGCGATTGTTGGAAGCGTGTCGTTTCAAATAAAGTGGCCAAATTCAACAGCCTTTGCCTTAACTGCGTAATGCGCTTTGTCGCGGATTATTAAATAGGCAAGCCCATTTCAAGCCAGTAGCGTTCCAATCTGGTCAATTCGCCATGATCGATTCGACCATCAAGCGTCCGAATATCCAAAAAATGAGGATTATGCTGCCAAGTTGATAGCATTTGCGTCTCATGCTTGCTCCATAAGCCAGGATATTTTTTCATTATGTTAAAAGGTGAATCCAGCGAAGTCAGCAATGCTCTTCTCATACTAAAAAGCTGCAACAGCTGCTCTTGTGTTTGCTCTCTGCGCTTTTGATCCAAAACCAGGATCGGCATTTCATAAAAACGACTGGCAAAATATAGATAGTCATGGCTTTGATCATTCATCAATTTTTAAATAAACGAAAAAAGCTCTTGGAAATCAGTCTGATGATGTTTGCCATAAGAGAAAAGATGAAAACGCGCTGGTTTGGTCAAGGACAAGTGACCGACTAAAAGTTAATTTTCATCTAAATAAATTTGACCAAATAACTGCATCTTTTCATCTCCTTTAACTTTCTTGCGCATTTAATTGTATAAAAAAAGCACTTTTCTTGTAAAAAGAAAAGTACTAATCATTTAAAGCTGATTTTCCTTATGTTCACGTATTGTGTAGTAAAGATATGCAATCACACCAAAGGCTACTGGACCAATTGCAGTCCAGAAGGAAGTTTGGTAGTCACCGCGAAATAATGGCTCGATACAAGTGAAGATAATCCCAATTGCAACCACTAACCAAACAACGAGGGTAGTGGCCCAGACCTTTTTCTTGCCTTCAATAAAGACAAATGGTCGATCCAAGTTCTTCTTTTCTTTAAAGAATGGATAAGCTGCAATCAAGAACAAGTATGGCGCAGATGAGGAAACATTCATCATATCCATTAAAATCGTGTAGAACTTGCCCGCTGCATTGCCACCAAATGAAATGAACAGGATGATAACTGAAACAATGACCGCTTGCAGCCACATTGAGCGCTCTGGCATATTATGCTTGTTAAGCTTTACCAATTTGCGTGGCAAAAGTCGATTATCACAGCCTTCAATGAATGACTTGATTGGTGAGTAAACCATCAAAAAAGCTGCTGAAATGCCGGACAAAACGTCAGCCCAACCGGCACAGTGTGAAAAGACTGAACCAATTGTAGCCGAAACCGAATTGGATAAACCCAGGCTGTGCCCCAGCACGATACCCAAATTATTGATCAGAATATATTCAACATTAGCCAAATCAACTTCTTTACCGCCAAGTTGTGCTTTCCAGTTGACCGCAACCCCACACATCAAGATGTTGAAGACGTAAAGAAAGGTCATGATAACCATGGCAATGATCAAGCCCTTGGGATAAGTTTTTTCAGGCTTGTCAACCGAATCAATGACACCAGAAGTTGTTTCTAGACCGCCGTAAGCAAACAAGGCATAAACGATGAATGAAACAACTGCAATTGGCGACTGGAAAGCTGAGTTTGGTGAATGAACCAAATTTTGTGCGGTTATTGGTTGAGCCAGATGTCCTTTATTAAGCAAAAAGACCAGCAATGAAACAACCGTAAAGCCGATGGCAATAGCCAAAGTAAAGAAGCCGCCGATGTTGGAAACTACTTTAATCTTGTCAATTCCTTTAGCCGCACAAAAAGTGACGATTACCAAGAAAACAACTTCAAGGATACCTAAGAGCTGTGTTGAATTCAGATTCAAGAAATTCCAGCTTTGAGTCGTATCATGACCCCAGACCGCGGTTGAAACAGATACTAAAAAGAATTGAGTTGAAGATACCAACCAGATAACCCAAGCTGCCAGCCAAATAAAAGTACCGACAAAGGCAACTTTTTCATTAGTTGAACCTTCAAGCCAAGAATAAATACCGCCTTTGATGCCCTTAAAACTTGCCCCATATTCAGCGAAAATCAGAGCTGAAGGCAAGAAGAACAAAATCGCCGTCACGACGTACCAAATGATACTTGCGTACCCCATCTGATAGAAGGCACTGATGGAGTTTGAAAAGCCAAAAATGGCAGAAAAAATCATCAGGACTAAACTGCCTAGTTTAATCTTGGTCGAATTACTATTATCCATAAACTACTAAAAATCGCTCTTTCATAATCAAACATTCCTATTATGCACTTTTCTAGCAGAGAACTCAAAGAGAGACTTGAAAAAGAAAAAGCATTAAGCTGCATTCCTGCAACCTAATGCCTTCGTTTTAAACTTTTTAATTATGAGCCATGATATTGAACAAGTGAGTAAATATTAGTATCTGGGAACTTTTCGCGACCCTTTAAATCAACCAATTCAATGTAGAAAGCAGCTCCCACAACTTTACCGCCAAGGTTTTCGACCAATTCCTTAGTAGCATGCAAGGTACCAGCAGTAGCCATTAAGTCATCGCAGATAACTACTTTTTGACCTGGTTTAATTGCATCCTTGTGCATTTCCAAAACATTTGAACCGTATTCCAAATCATAAGAAGCACTTTCAGTTTCTCTTGGCAACTTGTGCGGCTTACGTGCAGGCACAAAGCCAATTCCCAATTCAGTGGCTACAGGACAACCAACGATGAATCCTCTAGCTTCTGGGCCAACAATGACATCAGCACCACGTTTCTTTGCGTATTCAGCAAGCTCATGAGTTGCAGCGCGATATAATTTGCCGTCTTGCAAGATAGGCGTAATATCGCGGAAAATAATGCCCTTGTTTGGAAAATCAGGAATATTTGCAATATATTTACTAAAATCAACTGCCATAGAAGAAAAACCTCCAAAAATCCGTGTGTTTGGCTATAAACACTTTTGACCTTTACATTTTACCAAACATCGGCTAATAAAGCATTAAAAACTAAACAATTTATTTCATGAAATTCTTAATATACGTAATTAATTGCTGACTAGGCATATTGCGCAACTGTTGTACGAAATCAATTTGCGATTTTGTCGCCATCAAATACTTTGAAGTGGAAAGCGGCTTTTTCTCAGGGGTGCTCGTCCCTACAAGTCGACCCTGATCCAAACTTACAAATCCTAATTCAAAGAATACCCGCAAAATAAACAGTACGCTGTCATAATCCAGACCAAGAAACGGCGCTACTGAACGATAATCCTCCAGTTTCAGGCTTGGATGGGCATAAATATACTTAAGAACTTTAGCAAAATAGCCTTTGTTGGGCAAATTTTCGACTGGCAATTGATCAAGCAGGAAGCGCAAATACAACTGCTGATAATTATTGGCTAAAGCCTGATTTAACTCCGCTTGACTGTGCGGGGTATCAAGTAAAACCGCTACCTCGCCATCAGTTTGATAGTCTTTAACCAAACTAATCTTATTTGGTTGGATGCCTAAACTATTTTGAGCGTAATTGACGTTTTTCTCATCAAAGAGCAAATACCGATCGGCAAAGCCCATGACATAATTTTCCGTTCTAAGATCAATTACAGGCGCTGGCACCGCCAATTTTGGCGAAGCGAACTGAATTCCTTCCATGATTCCCTGCAATTGCACGCGATTGCGGTAAGTATTGACTGCAAGTTGGAAAAAGACTTCCGAAATAAATGGCAAGAGATTATTATTCAAAAATTCCTTGTTGAAACCAACGATGTCTAGCTTGCCGCCACCCTTTTCAGCGGTAAACTTAACGTGATTTTTCTCCTTGCCCATCTTGAAGAAATGAGTAATCTGTGGCGAATCAATACTAAAAATAGGATTGGGATCGCCTGTGCCAAATGGCCCCACTTGATTTATTTCAGCCATTGTTTGAGGTGTCAAATTCTTTAATGGCAGTTCAAAGTCATAGTATTTTTCTTCCAAAGTGCCTTCAACGTGAAAGTCCTTTTCGAATTTATCCCGAAGCAGATTTATTTTATTTTCCGTTAAAGAAAGACCACAGGCAAAATCATGCCCGCCAAATTTCGTCAATAATGAATCTTTTAATGGATTTAACGCATCAAAGAGATTAAAGCCAGGAATAGAACGGCCAGATCCCTTGATTTCGCCGGCTTTATTTTTAGTCAAAACAATGGTTGGCTTATGAGTTTTTTCAACGATCTTGTTTGCTACTAAACCAAGTACGCCTTCATGAAATTCAGGATCATATAAAACCAGCGTATTCTGCTTTTGCCAACTGTTTTCCTTAATCTGGCTCATGCAGCGGTGATAAACTTCCGCGGTTAATTCCTTGCGCTCATCATTCAGCTCTTCAACCTTGTCAGCTAGCTTTTTTGCCTCGGCCTCATCATCACTTAGCAAAAGTTCAACCGCCATATTGGCATTGGCTAAACGGCCGACGGCATTCAGACGCGGAGCAATATTGAAGCCAACATCGGTTTCGTTAATACTGCCCATAGTCAAACCAGCATTTTTAATTAAAGCCCTTAAGCCCGGACGCTCGGTTTGGTTCAGCATTTCTAACCCGCGCTTGACGATGACATGTCCTTCACCCGTCACTTTAACCATGTCACCAATGGTTCCAATCATTACTAAATCAAGCAATTCCGGCATTGGATCTTCCATCAGCTTGCGGCAGATGGTATAAGCAACACCAGCACCGCAGTAGTCATCAAAGGGATACTTTTGTCCGGGATAATTGCAATGAACCAGAGCATAAGGTTTGGGCACATTTTCTTGAAAAGTATGGTGATCAGTTAAAATGACATCAACGTCATGCTGTTGAGCATATTGGACCTCATCTACCCCGGTAACGCCGTTATCGACTGTAATGATCAACTTAGTACCATCAGCAACAATATCATGATAGCGTTCCATATTCGGTCCATAGCCATCTTTAAAGCGGTCGGGAATAAAATAGTGCACATCGGCTCCTAAAATCCCCAAGGCATCCGTCATAATGGTCGTCGCCGTAATGCCATCGGCATCATAATCGCCATAAATCGTGATTTTTTCGCCATTATCAATTGCTTGATTAATGCGGTCAACAGCTTTGTCCATGTCATGCATTAAAGAAGGATCAGCCAGGTCATTTTCTGTAGCGTTAAACCAAAAGTTCAGTTTGTCATCCGTATTTATTTTCCGCAAAGAAAACAACTTAGCCGCAATCGGACTAAGTTGATATTTCTCAATTAAATCTGAATCAAGCGCTTCGGCTTGTCGTTTATTCCATTTCATTATTTTAAGTTAAACACCTTTAGATTACTCTTGCTTGCTGTTTCTGTTTTCACTAAACTGCCGCGAACTGCCCAACGGTTAACGCCACCATCAGCACAGGTGATCAAAGTGACAATTGCTTTCTTAGTGTTATTAACCAAATAGACAGCATACGGATTTACCTTTTTCTTCATGTAAATCTTGTACACATAAACCTTTTTCATATTGGTTAAATATACAAGTTCACCCTTTTTGACATCTTCAAGCGGTGAAAAGAGAATCCCCTTTGCGGTCATATAGTGACCAGCAAGCGGATAATTCCCTTTACCCATAACTTGATCGGCTCGCATGGTTCCGCCACCGGTGGTCATTGCCGCGTCAGACATTCCCAAGCAAATGGGAAGATGCATGTTAACATCAGGAATTGCAAGAGCACCAATAACATGGGCACCGCTTTTTGCGCTTGATTTTACTACCTGGCCAAAGCTGACTTCTTTAACCCTTTTGAAATCAAACATGCCCTTCTTTTTTTCATTTTGAGCAACTTTTTCGCTAGTTAACGAAATCATTGCCTTGTTTTGATTTTGGCTGATCATGACATTGCGGATTTGTTTATTAAAAATTAAAACCAAATCAACCAGCAGCAAGATGATCGCAATCACTCGCGTAACAATGACTCTAACATTGCGTTTTTTCTTTTTATCTGCCATGTTTACTTTTCTTTGATATCATCGTCATTCATCTTCAGGACTGCCATGAAGGCATCTTGCGGTACCTCTACTTTACCTACAGCCTTCATTCTCTTCTTACCACGCTTCTGCTTTTCTAGCAGCTTAGCACGTCTATCTGGGTCACCGGTGTGAATCTTCCAGGTAACGTCCTTACGGTATGGCTTAATCGTAGCACGTGAAATAATCTTAGCACCGATCGCACCTTGAATATCGACTTCAAAGTTTTGTCTTGGGATTAATTTCTTAAGCATTGAAGTCATTTGCCGTGCACGATCTTGAGCCTCTGATCTGTGAGCAATAAAGCTAAGGGCATCAATTGGCTCTTTATTAAGTAAAATATCAATCTTAACCAGGTCAGTTGAACGGTAGCCCGTAATTTCGTAATCAAGTGAAGCATAGCCTTTAGTAGATGACTTTAAATCGTCAAAGAAGTCAAAAATGATTTCGGCTAATGGCATGTTGTAGATGACATTGACTCTGTACTTGTCAAGATAATCCATGGTGACAAATTCGCCACGTTTTCTTTGGCAAAGTTCCATGACTGGACCAACAAAGTCGTTTGGTACCATGATTTCAGCCTTAACATAAGGTTCTTGCACTTCTTTGTATTCACCAGCATCTGGCAAATCTGATGGGTTATCAATAACCTTGGTTGAACCATCATTCATAATTGCATGATAATCAACTGATGGTGCGGTCATGATCAGATCTAAGTCGAACTCTTGTTCTAATCGTTCCTGAATAACGTCCATGTGTAACAGACCTAAGAATCCGCAACGAAAACCAAAGCCTAAAGCCGTAGAAGTTTCAGGCTCAAATTCGAGCGCTGCATCATTTAACTGCAGCTTTTGCAGAGCTTCTTTTAAATCTTCATAGTCACGGTTATCTACTGGATACATACCAGAATAAACCATTGGTGGAATTTGCCGGTAGCCCGGAAGTGGTTCTGCAGTAGGATTATCCGCTTGAGTGATAGTATCACCCACACGAGTTTCACGAACCGATTTAATATTGGCAGTAATGTAGCCTACATCCCCAGCAATCAAAATGTCTTTTTTAATAGGATGTGGACTTAAAACACCAACTTCGGTAACTTCGTATTCCTTGCCTGTATTCATAATCTGAATCTTGTCACCAGGCTTGACCGCACCATCTTCGATTTTGACTGACATGACAACGCCGCGATAGTCATCGTATTTAGAGTCAAAAATCAAGGCCTTAAGCGGTGCAGTAATATCACCAGATGGAGCTGGAATATCTTTTACTACTTTTTCAAGCATGTCCTTGATGCCTTGTCCGGTTTTACCAGAGACTTCAGCAGCTTCTGAAGCATCCAGACCGAGCATCTCTTGGATTTCTTCCTTAGTCTTAGGAATGTCAGCAGAAGGCAAATCGATTTTATTGATTACAGGTAAAATGGCTAAATCATCATCGATAGCTAAATAAGTGTTGGCCAAAGTCTGAGCTTGCACACCCTGTGAAGCATCAACGACCATTAATGCCCCTTCACAGGCAGCCAAAGAACGTGAGACTTCATAAGAAAAGTCCACGTGCCCTGGTGTATCGATCAGGTGGAAAATGTAGTCTTCGTCATCTTCAGCATGGTACTTGACTTCAACTGAGTTCATTTTAATAGTAATACCGCGTTGACGTTCAAGCGGCATATCATCCAGCATCTGATTCTTGAGTTGTCTTTCACTTACTGTATCTGTTAATTCAAGAATTCTATCGGCAATTGTAGACTTACCGTGGTCAATATGAGCTACAATTGCGAAATTTCGAATATGTTTTTGGTAGTCTTTTAATTTTTCTAAATCCATAAAACGTGTTCACCCTTTACTATCTTACTTATTATAGCAAAGCTAGCAGTGTAGATAAAACTTCTGCATCAAAAAATGGCTCTATAATTTTTCCTGTTGATGACTTATCTATATGATAAGCTGTTAACAGGTTTTTTATTGCATTAAAAAAGGAGGACATAGTCCTCTTCAATAAAAAATCTATTCCACTAAACATTTTATAAATAAAGGTGAT
>NZ_ADNY01000050.1 GCF_000178475.1 Lactobacillus amylolyticus DSM 11664
TATTTCAAGCGGCTTATCTAGTTTTTATAGTTCTTTAGTCAATATTGCCAAAGAAGAAAAAAGAATCAAGATTCATTTGTTTGATCCAAAAATTACTTGTGCTGGTGAAGCTGATGCTGCTTTATTAGCTGGAAAATTGGTGCAAGCCGGTGCAAGTCCTGATCTGATAATGCATGATCTTGAAGACTTGCGTAAAACAATGGATATCCGCTTCATGGTTGATGATTTGAATCACTTGAAGAGAACGGGACGTTTATCAAACGCAACCAGTTTTATGGGAACTCTTCTGCATATTAAACCTATTTTATCAATGGACGTTCAAGGCGAAGGCAAGATCTCAGCAATTGCTAAGGAAAGACAATACAAACGTGCTTATAAACATGTTCAAAATGATTTTGCAAAATTAACGTCTGAATGCCATATCCAATTCAGTGCACTGTCTTTGATTCGCTTGATCCAGTGCGGGAAAAAGAATGGCTTGCTGACTACCGTGAAAAATTTCCAGAAATTAAATTTAATACAGCAATTATTGGTCCAGTAGTTGGAGTCCATGTTGGTCAACACACAATGGCGTTAATTTGGTGTCGCGATGTTGATAGTTATTTTGATGAAAACGGCAAGCCGATTGCTGAGATCAATTCAAAAGAAGTTCAAGATTAA
>NZ_ADNY01000049.1 GCF_000178475.1 Lactobacillus amylolyticus DSM 11664
AAATATTCATGGCAATTCCAACAAGAAGCGAAATCCCTGAAGAATTAACCTGGGATTTGACCCGCGTATTCAAAAGCGACGCGGATTGGGAAAAAGAATATCAAGCTGTTAAAGATGAAACAGCGAAGTTAAGCCAGTATAAGGGTACTTTTACCTCTGGCAAAAATTTGTATCAGGCCTTAACCCAAATTTTTGCAGTTAAGCGCCGGCTGGAAAACGTTTATGTCTACGCTACGATGTCCAGCGATGTCGATACTGCCAACAGCCACTACTTAAGCTATTCTGCTCAGGCTCAAAGTTTAGCCAGTCAGTTCGAAGAAGTTACTTCATTTATCAATCCTGAAATTTTGAGCATCCCCGAAGCTGATTTAGCCAAATACAAGCAAGAAGAGCCTCGGCTGCATGATTACGATCATTGGCTTGATCAAGTAACCAGCAAAAGGCCGCATACTTTGCCAGCTGAACAAGAACGACTGGTGGCAGATGCTGGCGATGCCCTGAGTACTTCCGAAAATACTTTTAAAGTTTTAACCAATTCAGACATGGAATATGGCTACGTCCAGGACGAAAATGGCGAAATGGTGCAATTATCCGACGGCTTGTACTCAATTTTGATTCAATCACAAGACCGCAATGTCCGTAAAAATGCCTTTGACGTTTTATACGCCAGCTATGGTCAATTTGAAAACTCCCTGGCTTCCACCCTGTCAGGCGTGGTCAAGGCGCACAACTACAACGCACGCGTCCACAAGTATCACTCTGCTCGTGAAGCTGCATTAGCTGAAAACAACGTGCCAACCTCTGTTTATGATACTTTGATCAAAGAAGTCGACAGCCATCTTGACCTTTTGCACCGCTATGTTGCTTTGCGTAAAAAGATTCTGGGTCTTGATGACCTGCAAATGTGGGACATGTATGTGCCTCTTACAGGTAAGCCTGCACTTAGCTATAATTTTGAACAAGCAAAAGAAGAAGCCAAGAAGGCTTTGGCACCATTGGGTAGCGATTACTTAAGCCACGTTGATTATATTTTTAACAACCGTGTCATTGACGTTGTAGAAAATAAAAACAAAGTTACTGGGGCTTACTCAGGTGGAGCTTACGATACTGATCCATATGAATTATTGAACTGGGAAGACAACGTTGATTCGCTCTATACTTTGGTTCATGAAACAGGCCACTCGGTTCACTCATGGTATACCCGCCACAATCAGCCTTACGTTTATGGCGACTACCCAATTTTTGTCGCTGAAATTGCTTCAACCACTAATGAAAATATTTTAACGGAATATTTCTTGGACCACATCACTGATCCTAAGACCCGTGCTTTCATCCTCAACTACTACCTTGACTCCTTCAAGGGAACATTATTCAGACAGACTCAATTCGCAGAATTTGAACAATTTGTTCATGAAGCTGACGCTAAGGGCGAACCACTTACTGCTGATACTTTAGACGATGTTTATGGTCAGTTAAACCAGCGCTACTACGGCGACAGCGTTGAACCTGGCGGCGATATTGCCAAAGAATGGTCACGCATTCCGCATTTCTATTACAACTTCTATGTTTACCAATATGCAACCGGCTTTGCAGCAGCAACTGCTCTTGCCAATAAAGTAGTGCAGGGAACCCAGCAGGACCGCGATGCCTACATCGGTTATCTCAAGTCTGGTTCCAGCGCATATCCAATCGATATTATGAAGGGTGCCGGCGTTGATATGACTAAGCCAGACTATTTGGAAGATGCCTTTAAGACCTTTGCTCGTCGCCTTGATGAATTCGAAAGTTTAATTGGGCAATTTTAAAAATTTAGTTTGACTTAATCAGCAAGTAAATATATAACATTAAAGGAAAGTAAATTTCTCACATCATACAAGAGTTCAGGAGATCCCTGAACTCTTTTTGTCTTCCCTTTAGGCACTATTCATGCTTTAATGAAAGCAAGAGGGCAAATATTGGAGGGATAGAATGATGAATAAAAAATTTTTGTCTTTGCCCGGCATCTTAGTTGCCGCTTTTAGTCTTGCCGCATTCGGCAGCCAGCCTGTCAAGGCTGCTTCTTATGGCCGAATCGGTGAGGTCACACCGCCATTAAGGATGCGCGGCAAATGGTACTACAAGGGCTCAAAAGCATTGGGACAGGATCCTAACAAGCTGTATAAGATTAAAATCGGCAAACACCACATCAATGGCATTAAACTTTATCAAGCCGATCCACGCAAAACAGAAAAGTACGCATTGCACTTTAAGAAATACCGCTTCATTGTTAACCAGACAATGAATTGGGGCAAAACCTCAATTTACAACATCGACAATGTTCAATGGCTGAACGTTACTGGATGGACTGCTGGTGGCGGCAACGGAACTTCATACAGTTTAACAACGAAAAAATTGCATCACAAGCTTCTTCCGGCTTTGGCAATTGGCGTTGGCTATAAGCCATTTATCGCGGCCTATGCCTATCGGATTCCTGGTCACCATCAATTGACCCATGAACAAAAGCAGGCCATTAAGCGTGAAATTTTGAATAATTAAGAGCAAAGAAAAAGAGCTAGCAATTGCTAGCTCTATTTTTTATAAGCGATGGCGAATAACGTGGACAAAGTATGCCGTCAAGTAAATAACCACTTCAATTACTGAGATGAAGAAGGTTACCGGCCAATCTGTGATAAAGCCAAGATACAAACCAGCCCACACGCCAATCAGCGCGATGCTGATTGACCAGGCAATCATTGAAGAAATCGTTTTTCCTAAATACCGGGCGGTGGAAGATGGCAACGTCAGCAAAATGAAGACCAAAAGCGAACCAACAATTTGCGAACCGATTGAAACAGCCATTGCTAAAGCAATTAAAAAGATAACGCCGATCAAACCGGTTTTAATGCCATGAGCCAAAGCCCCAATGTGGTCAAAGGAGTCAAAGTTCAATTGTCGCTGCACGATAAAAATCAAAAGCAGGACGATGATCGACAAGATCACTAATTGAATGACGCCTTCCTCGTCAACACCGATGATGCTGCCAAACAAAATGTTGGTCGCATAACGGCTGTTTGATCCCGAAATCGCCAAAAACAGGACACCTAAACCGATAAACAATGCCGAAATCGCACTAATTGAGCTTTCTTTTTGATCACTGTGCATCGACAATTCACCCACGCTAATTGAACCCAGCAGCGTAAAAAGCAACATCCCCCAAAGCGGTGCAATTCCAATGAAGACAGCAAAGGCTGCTCCGGCAAAGCCGATTTCTGACAATGTGTGAGCCAAAAAGCTAAAGCTGCGCGCCACAACGTAGACGCCAACTACCCCACAGGTAATTGCAATGAAAGTACTTGCTAAGAAGGCATAACCCATAAATTGATATTGAAACATTATTCGTAATCCCCGTCAAATTCACTCATTTTTCCTTGCTTTATTGTTCCATTATTCAAGTACAAATATTCATCCATATATTTGCGAGCCAGTGGCACATCATGAGTTACAAACAGTACAGTCATGCCATGTTTTTGGTTCAAATGTTTAATTAATTTCATCAATTCTTCTTTAGCTACCGGATCCAGGCTGGCTGTTGCTTCATCCAAAATGATCATATTAGGCTGATCAAGCAAAGCCTGAGCCAAATATGCCCGCTGCTTTTGTCCACCGGAAGCCTCGCCCATGCGCGTATTTTGAATACTGGTTAAATGAGTTTCTTCCAGTTCATGCTGGATCTGCTGCTTCACTTTGCCTTTTTTTATCAAAGGAGCATTGAGTCCAACGAAAGCCTTAATCGATAACGGATACTCCGCATCGATATTTCTAAATTGCGGAACATAGCCCAACTTCACGTTATTTTTAAACTGAAAACTGCCGCTAGTTGGTGACAAAAGTTTCATTAAAATATTGATCAGCGTCGTCTTACCGGTTCCGTTTGGTCCCAATAAGGCGGTCATTGATCCTTCTTTAAGGTCAAAGTTTAAATCTTCAAAAACAGTTTTTGTGTCAAACTCCATCGTCAAATTTTTAACTGTTAAGATCAATTTGACACCTCCCTAATCATTTTTGACAGTTACTTACTTATTATTCTTTAGTCAATTGTACCATATTTTTTAGTCAATTGTACCATATTTAAAAAAAGGCACAAAAAAACGTCACCTTTCGGTGACGCAAAACATAACAGAGTATCTTGATTTAAGTAGAGATCATCAAGACAATTTTATAATAATGCAATTATGCTGGCTTGTAAAGAGCTTTTGGATAATAACAATGATTATTTAATTTTTCTCTGTTGTTTTAAAATCTTGCTTATTTATCTTCTTCAATTGGTTCATCATCTTTAACTGGTTTCTTCCAGAAGCCTAAGATAAGACCGGCAGTGATTGAACCGATAATTGTTGCTAAGAAGTAAAGCAAAATGTGGTTAGCAAGTGGTGATACCCAAAGACCACCGTGAGGAGCTGGAACTTGAATATGCCATAAACCAACAAGCAAACCACCAACTGCAGAACCGATCACACATGAAGGAATAACGTGACCTGGGTCAGATGCAGCAAATGGAATGGCACCTTCAGTGATAAATGAGAAGCCAAGGATCCAGTTAGAAATACCGGCACGACGTTCACCAGCAGTGAACTTGTTCTTGAAGAATGCAGTACCAATAGCAGTAGCAAATGGTGGAACCATACCACCAACCATAACTGCGGCCATCATAACAGCAGCAGTAGCTGACTTAGGATCGTTAGCAAAGGCACCTGAAGCAAAGACGTAAGCAGCCTTGTTGAAAGGACCACCCATATCGATAGCCATCATTCCGGCTAAGATAGCAGTTAAGACTACTAAGTTGCCTGTACCCATACCGTTCAAGAAGTGAGTAATTGCGAAATTGATTGAACTGAAGATTGGGTTGATGATGTAGTATATGATCAAAGCAATGAACAGCAAACCTAAGATTGGGTACAAAAGCATTGGTTTCATACCTTCAACTGACTTAGGCAATTTAGCAAAGAGTTTCTTTAAACCGACAATTAAGTAACCGGCAATGAAGCCAGCAGCGATACCACCTAAGAAGCCGGCTGGAGAAGTAGCATGAGCTTGGACGTTAACTTGTAAACCATTGGTTCCGTTGACGATTGCGGCCATATAACCACCAACCAAACCTGGCATTAAGGCTGGCAAATCACCGATTGATTCAGCGATGTAAGCTGACAAAATTGGAACCATGAAGGCGAAGGCCAAGTTACCAGCTGAGTTCAAGAAGATGAAGGCTGGGCTCTTAGCACCACCAGCATAGTTTTCAACGATGAAGGAAATGGCCATCAAGATACCACCACCGATAACGAATGGAAGCATGTGGCTGACACCGTTCATCAAGTTACGGTAAATTGAGCTCCAAACGCCGCCGCTTGATTTTTCTGATTTAGCTTCTGACTTATCAGCTGCACTTGCGTGGTAAACTTCAGCTTTGCCATTCATAATGTCATCGATTAATTCGTCTGGCTTGTTGATACCATCAACAACTGGGCGGTTAACCAACTTCTTGCCATCGAAACGTAGCATGTCAACTTTCTTATCGGATGCGATAATAACACCCTTGGCACGCTTAATTTCGTCAGGAGTCAATTGATCCTTAACACCTTCAGAACCGTTAGTTTCAATTCTAACTTCGATTCCACGCTTCTTACCGGCTTTGATTAAAGCTTCTTGAGCCATGTAAGTGTGGGCAATACCGTTGATACATGCAGTAACACCGACGATTAATGGCTTGTTAGCATCAGCTGACTTTGCAGCTTCTGCCTTCTTCTTTTCAGCAGCAGCTTTATCCTCTGCATCTTTCTTAGCTTCAGCCTTTTCAAATAAGTCGATAACTTCTTCTGGCTTTTCTGCCTTCTTCAAAGCTTCAACTAAGTCTGGGTTGATCAATAAACCAGAAAGTTTTGCCAAAGCTTGAAGGTGGGTGTTATCAGCACCTGCTGGAGCAGTAATCATGAAGAATAAGTGAACAGGTTGACCATCTAATGAGTTGTAGTCAATCCCTTTCTTACTCTTGGCAAACAAAACACGTGCCTTGTTGATGTACTTGTTACGTGCGTGAGGCATCGCAATTCCGCCACCGATACCAGTGGTTGATTCATTTTCACGAGCCCAAATAGATTTGATGAATTCGTCTTCGTTGTTGACGATACCAGTCTTAACTTCAAGGTCGGCCATTTCTTTAATGGCGTCTTCTTTATTAGTAGCCTTGAGGTCCATAATCATGGACTCAGTACTTAAAATATCCTTGATTCTCATGGATCGATTCCTTTCTAGCTATTAGGAGATTTGTTCTACTTTGATTTGTGGAAGAACAGCATCGATTTGGCTCTTAACCGCAATATCCATAGTAAAGGCAGTTGCAGCACCACAAGCCATTCCGATTCTAAAGCTTTCAGCTGCGTCACCAGTTTCAAAGTAAGTGCCAACAAACCCTGCAATCATTGAGTCACCAGCACCAACTGAGTTAACAGCAGTACCAACAGCACCATTAGCATGGTAAACATGGTCCTTAGTTAAGAGGTAGCCACCATCGCCAGCCATTGAAACCATTACGTTTTGTGCACCCTTTTGCAAAAGCTTTTGTGCATATTCAAGCATTACATCGCTTGAGTCAAAAGTAGTGTTGAACAAGTCTGCTAATTCGTGGTGATTTGGCTTGATTACCAATGGCTTGTATTCCAAAGTATCAAGCAATGCTTGACCAGTAGTATCAACAACAAATTCAGCACCAGCTTCTTTAATAGTTGGAAGAAGTTGTTGATAGAAGTCTGCACCGAGGCTTGGAGTAAGTGAACCGCTCATTACAACGATATCGCCTTTCTTCAAGTCGTTTAAACGATATTTAAATGCAGCAATTTCTTGACTGTCGATTTCTGGACCAGCAGCGTTAATTTCGGTTTCCTTTTCGCCGTGGATCTTAACGTTTACACGAGTATTACCAGAAATAGTAACAAAATCACTGACGATTCTCTTTTGGTTAAGTTGACGAATCAATTCCTTACCAGTAAAGCCGCCAACAAAGCCCCAAGCAGTGTTGTCAACATTTAATTGGTTAAGAATTTGGGAAACATTAATTCCCTTGCCTCCAGCTAAAAATGAACAATTACTGGTTCTGTTAACTTCACCAGCATTGACTTTGTCTAATTGCAAAACGTAATCCAAAGCTGGATTAACAGTAACGGTATAAATCAATTATTTTGCCTCCTCTAGGTTTATTTTGGCAGGTAGTGCCTTTTTTTGACTTGATTTAAGTAAATTAGTAACCACAGTTACATCTTTTGCATTAGCAAACACTGCAAAGTTTCGCTTGCCGATTTTTGAAGCATCTGCGAGAACAAAAACTTTTTGTGCTTGCTTCATTTCAGCCATTTTGACTGCTGCTTCTTCGGGATCTGGCGTAGTTAAATTGCCATTTTTTTCAATTCCGTTGGCACCAACAAAACTAGCTGAAAAGTTCATTGCTTTAATCTGCGTTAAAGCTGTTTGCCCTATAGCAACATGGGTGTCATCCTTCACTCTGCCACCGATCATGATCATATTAATGCCATGATTCAGGCTGCACAGTGCAGTTTCAACACCGTTGGTAACGATCTTAACTTCAGGATTTGCATCAATTAGGCTTCTAATTCCGATGACAAAATTATTGTTTTTGGGAGCTAAATCATTCAGCGCACCAACGCCTAACATTGGCTTGCCTTTTGGAAATTTCTTTTTTCTAACCATTTTTGTCCTTATTTATACATATATTTTGCACATGCTTCTTTAGGATCCATTCCATTGCGGATCTTCAAAGCAAGTTCAATTGAGACATCGGCAATAATCGATTGCGGATCAATCACGTTATAAGGATGATCAGGTGCCTTCTCTTGTGCCAAAGACAATTCAGTACAGCCTAACAAAATCACATTGCAGCCGTAGTCATCATGCATCTTTTGAAGGATTTGATGATAAAGCTTGCCTTCGACAATGCCCTTTTCCTTAATATCACGATAGATCAATTTGGTAACCATCGGCTGAATTTCCGGGCCACCAAATTCTACTTCACGACGAACACGATGAATTTCATCTTCATACAAGTGATCATAAATTGAGCCTTCAGTTGCAATCAGGCCAATTTTGCTTTCTTTAGGATATTCTTCAATAAATTTATGAACGGCAATCCGCATCATATGCAAAAACGGAATATCGGTTAAAGCAGCCAAATCATTGTAGAAATAGTGCGCGGTATTGCATGGCATTACAAAGAAATCAGGATTAAGTTTTGCTTGCCCTAAAACATCATCTTTTAAATCAGGGAAGAAATTAGTCTTGCTATGATCCTTAATATAAGCAGTTCGATCGGGAATTTGCGCATCGTTGACCAAAATATAATTTAAATAGTCCTGGTCACGGGCTATCTTTACCCGATGGTTAATCAGCCGAACGTAGCTTTCTGTCGCAATCGTTCCCATTCCGCCAATTATGCTAAAAAAATGTTTCATTAATAATTCACCTTAATTAAGCTCTAAAGTGTTCCTTATCGCCTTCGAGCTCATTGATAACGTTTTGTGCAACAACAATATCAGATGGATATGGCGTATCTACACCGCGAATCTTTTGGAAGGCATCTGCACCTTTACCACAGATCAAGACAACGTCGTCCTTGCCGGCCATTGCAATCGCATCGTGGATTGCCTTCTTACGGTCAAGCTCAATTGTTACATCACACTTAGAGTGGTCGATGCCAGAATCAATTTCTTCAGCGATTGACTTAGGATCTTCAAAGCCTGGGTCATCAGTTGTCAAAAAGGCCTTATCAGCATAAGCCGTCAAACTTTCACTGAATCCTGGACGACGAGAAACGCCCTTGTCACCAGGAGCACCAACAACCACGATAATCTTTGGATTGTTGAACTCTCTTTTCACGAAGCTCATTAAAGCCATCATTGAAGCCTTATTGTGGGCATAGTCAACAATAACCATTCCATGATCCTTGGTCATTTCAGTTTGCATTCTGCCTGGAATAGTAACGTGGCGAATTCCCTTAGCACAAGCATCATGACTCATACCTGCAAGACCTGCCCCAATAATTGCGGCAGTAGCGTTGGATTCATTAAAGTCACCGATCATTTGCAAAGTGTATTCGCCATTGATTGGCAATTGCTTAGCCTTGTCGCTAACGCAGAACAATTTGAAGCGAGTTTCCCGCATATCAGTTTCTTGAGAAGCATATCTAAAGTCAATTGGAACGTTCAACTTTGGATTTTCGAAGTTTTCACTGGCAAATAAGTAAATGCTGTCTGGATTAGTAGTCGTTGTTGCTGCAGCATAAATTTCGTCAAAGTGATCACTTTCTGCATTGATGATACATTTACGTGAGTTCACCATTAATTGCAACTTGCAGTGCAGATAATCCGCAAAGTTAGGGTGTTCATTTGGTCCAATATGGTCTGGGGTAATGTTTAAGAAAAAGCCCAGGTCATAAGTCAAACCGAATACACGATTCTTCTTGTAAGCTTGACTGGAAACTTCCATTACCAAGTGGGTCATGCCATTATCAACAGCACGGCGCATATCGCGGAACAAGTCCAAACTTTCTGGCGTGGTCAAACTTGATTTAAAGCTGTCTTCTGGTCTTCTGCCGACAATATCGTTAACTGAAGAAATAAGAGCGGTGCGGCCACCATTCATTTGGTCAAGCATCCCTTTTAAGAAGTAAGCAGAAGTTGTTTTACCCTTAGTTCCAGTAAAGGCAACAACGTACAAATCATCTTGTGGGAAACGGAAGAAAGCAGCTGACAAAAGTGCCATTGCCTTGGAAACATCACGCACAATTAAGGCATGCATGCCTTTTCCTTCTGGATATGGTTGTTCAGCAACGTAGCAAATAGCACCGTTGTCTTTAGCCATTGATAAATACGTTGGTCTGAAACCAGCACCTTTACAGAAAAATAAAGTGTTAGTTTGAATGTCGCGAGAATCGTATGATACGTATTCTATTTTAGTTACGACTGCATCTTGAACTGCACTTGATTTTAAAAGGTGGTGTTCCTTCAAAATCAAAATACAGGTGTTTAGAGAAATACTCATTTCTTTATCTCCTCGAATAGATCTTATTGTTTCAGTCAAAATTATAACACAGCTAGTGTTTACTTTTTGCTTTCTCTGGATCAAGCGGCAAACGAATAATAAAACTGGTCCAGTTATCATCGGATACACATCTGATGGTTCCGCGGTGCAGATCAACTACACTTTTAGTAATTGAAAGCCCCAGACCGGTTCCGCCTGTTTTGGTATTACGCGAGGTCTCTACACGGTAAAAACGCTCAAAAATTTTCTTAAGCGAAGCCTTTGGAATCTTGGCTCCATTATTTTCAACCCGCAATTCAACGGTCTGCTTGTTGATCAAATTAGCGATCAGCTTGATTTTGGTAGCACCGGTTCCATATTTAAAAGCATTGTTAATTAAATTGTTGTACACCCGGACCAGTTTTTCCGGATCAGCCTTAATGGTTAAATCCTTGGGCCGAGATGCAATTTCAAAAGTGATTCCTTTTTTCTCGGCTTCTAGTTCAAAACCCGCTTCAACTTGCTCAAGCATTGAATAAATCGGCAATGAAACCAAATTAAGTTTCGTATTGTTGGACTTCAAAGTCGTATATTCAAGCAGATCATTAGCCAAAGACTTCATTTGTTCAGCCTTGGTAAAAGCAATATTGATGTATTTTTGCTGGTCTTCCTGACTAGCATTGCCGCTTTTAAGCAAACCCAAGTATCCAATAATTGAAGTCAATGGCGTCCGAATATCATGCGAAACGTTAGTAATCAATTCATCTTTAGATTGTTCAATCGCTTTTTCTTCATTAATCGAATTGACGGTACTGTCAACCAAAGAGTTAATCGAGTCAATTACTCGCTGCAAGTCGGTTCTAACTGCAAAAGGGATCCGATGATCGAAATGACCATCCGCAATATAATGCAGTTCTAAAATGACATGCCGCAGCTGCATTTGGTGATAGCGTCGGATTAAGCGCCAGTACAAAACGATTAAATCAGCAATCCACATTAAAATAATGAAAAGTCGCTGCCAGGACCAAAGATGATAATTTCCGGCAAAAGTCATAGTTTTCTTCAGAAAATAAATGCCGTTGACTAAATTTTCATCTTGCAAAATTGCCAAATGAATCAAAATGATGATTGATAGATTCAGCAGCAGCAACAAAACAATGGTAACTACTCCTTCTGCGAAAAGCTCGCTTTTTTCAGCAGCAGTAAGCTTTACACGCTCTTTTTTCATTAACTAGGCCTCTACTTTGTAACCTACACCCCAAACAGTTTGAATAACGTCTTCGCCGCCTGTTGCTTTTTGAATCTTGTCACGCAAGTGGGAAACGTGGACCATAACGGTTTTAGCAGAAACAATTGATTCTTGTTGCCAAACACGTTCGAAAATTTCATCAGCTGAAAATACGCGGTTAGGATGGCTGGCAAGCAAATATAAAATGCCGAATTCCAAAGCAGTCAATTGAATTGCCTTGCCATCAATCGTTTTAACTTCGTGTGAATCGCGGTTGATAACTAGTGGTCCAACTTCAAGCACATCCGGTTTTTCATCTTTAACTTGCTTTTGACTTCTGCGCAGCAATGAACGAACACGCGCCATAACTTCCAGCGGATTGAATGGCTTTGAAACATAATCGTCGGCCCCAGTGATCAAGCCTTGAATCTTGTCCATGTCGCTTGTCTTAGCAGAAACGACAATAATTGGAATATCGGAATCTTTTCTAACTTCCTTGATAACTTCAATTCCTGACATATTTGGCATCATAATATCCAAAATCATCAAAGCAATATCAGGGGTTGTGATCAACTTAGTAATTGCTTCTTTGCCACTATAAGCTGCAATTGGCTCATAGCCTTCGTTTTTTAAATAAATACTCAATAATTCAACGATTTCCTTATCATCATCTACAACTAAGATTTTCACGAAGAAAACCCCTTTCTTTTTAAACTTAGTTTGTTCTTAAAAAATAATAAAAATAATCCATGTATAGTTTAGCAGACTTGCTTTATTATATTTTACCTATTTTCTAAATAACTAGTTAAACAACAGCTTAGTTTTAAAGAAAAATAAAAAGAATCCTCATGGATTCTTCTTAAATCTCTATTTAATTTCTTTCTTGCCAGTGTAGAGCTCGTAGTAGTAACCCTTTTGCTTAAGAAGCTGTTCATGGTTGCCGGATTCAATGATATGACCGTGATCAAGAACCAAAATCAAATCAGAGTTAACAATTGTCGACAATCTGTGGGCAATAACGAAACTGGTTCTGCCGGCAAGCAAGTTATCCATCCCAGCTTGAACCATCTTTTCTGTTCGCGTATCAATGCTTGACGTTGCTTCATCAAGGATCATTACTGGATCATCAGCGATCATCGCTCTAGCAATACTTAACAGCTGCATCTGTCCTTGTGACAAGTCACCGCCGTTACCGTCAATGACCGTTTCATAACCATCATCAAGTTCATGAATAAATTCATCGGCGTGCGACAAACGTGCTGCTTGGTAAACTTCATCATCACTGGCATCAGGATTGCCGAAGCGGATATTATCCATAATCGTACCAGTAAACATGTGCGTTTCCTGCAAAACGACTGAAAGTGATTGACGCAAGTCATCCTTTTTAATTTTCTTAATTGGAATCCCGTCATAAGTAATCTTGCCGGAATCAATTTCGTAGAAACGATTAAGTATGTTGGAAATCGTAGTCTTGCCGGCCCCGGTTTCACCAACTAAAGCAACTTTCATCCCTGGCTTGGCATCGATATTGATATCATGCAAAATCTGCTTTTCAGGTACATATGAGAGGTTCACATGATCAAAGACAATGTGACCGCGAACTGGCACTTTCTTCGTTGTGCCATCTGCTTGTGGAACATTCCAATTCCAGGCGCCTTCAACGTCATCATCTTTAGAAATAGTAACAACGCCATCGTCTTCTTCAACCGGTTCATCTTCTAACTGGAAGATTCTTCTGGCACCGGCCAAAGCCATGACGATTGAGTTCAACTGCTGTGAAATCTGCGCAATTGGCTGAGTAAATTGTCTTGATAATTGCAAGAAGGAAGCAATTGCACCCAGTGTTAATGGAGCCCAATTGTTAATAGCAGCTGCCCCACCAAAGATTGCGATTAAAACATAGAGCAAGTTACCCATGTTACCCATGATTGGGAACAAAACTGTGGCATAGGTGTTAGCCTTGCCTGAAGCCTGACGCAATTCTTCGTTATAAACGTCAAAGCCTTCCCTGGTTTCTGGCTCATGAGAAAAGACCTTGATAACCTTTAACCCATTAAGCATTTCTTCGCTATAACCATTGATTTGACCCAACTTGTTCTGCTGTACTTGGAAGTAGTGGCTGGATTTTTTAGTTAAGAAACGAACGATTCCGATAGAGAGGGCGAAGATGATCATTGAGAAGATGGTCAATTGCCAACTCAAACTAAACATGGCTGCGATAACGAAGATTAAAATCAAAATCGAATTGGTAAATTGCGGAATTGACTGTGAAATCATCTGCATCAAGGTATCAATATCGTTGGTGTAACGAGACATGATATCGCCGTAATCATTTTGGTCGAAATAAGAAATCGGCAAATGCTCCATGTGAGTGAACATGTTGTTACGAACCCGGAATTGAACCTTCTGCCCTAAAATCCCCATCAAAACGGTAAAGAGATAGTTTGAAATAAAACCAATTGCATAAATTCCAAACATTACCGCGATCGCATATGCAAGGGGACCATAATTAGGAGCTTGACCCTGCTGCACTTCTTTTAATAAAGGCGTGATGTAGTCGTTAATCAAACGCTCAATAAAAAGCGTCCCGATAACATTGGCTCCGGCCGCCAAAATAATTGTGACCAGCGCGGTGAAGAACATCCATGGACTAGTAGTAACGACTAATTTAAGCAAACGGGCTAAAGTCTTGGAACGATATCCCTTCATTTCATTTTTGCTGATAGTTTGATCCAAAATTAGTCACCCCTACTTTCCAGTTTCTTCTTGGAACTTGGCAATTGAACTGTACAATTGGTTGCGTTTGAGCAATTCCTCGTGAGTTCCGATATCTTCAATCTTACCGTGATTCATAACGATGATTCTGTCAGCATCCTTAATTGAAACAATTCTTTGAGAAATGATAATCTTAGTCGTTTCTGGCATATCTTTAGCCAATGACTCTCTGATTTCACGTTCAGTATTTGTATCAACAGCTGAAGTTGAATCATCCAAGATCAAAATCTTTGGTTTCTTCAAAAGCGCACGAGCAATGGTAATTCTTTGCTTCTGACCACCAGAAACGTTGTTACCGCCCTGTTCAACCATTGTGTCATAACCGTCAGGCATTTCACGAATGAAGCCATCAGCATGCGCAATCTTTGCGGCTGCAACTACTTCTTCATCAGTTGCGTTTTCGTTACCCCACTTCAGGTTTTCCTTTACCGTGCCAGAGAACAAAACATTGTTTTGCAAAACCATCGCAACATTGTCACGCAAAGCTTTCAAATCATAGGACTTAACATTATGACCTGCAACTCTAACGGCACCTGAAGTTACATCATACAATCTTGGAATCATTGAAACCAAGGTTGATTTTGATGAACCAGTTTCACCAATAATTCCGATCGTTTCACCAGGACTAATTCGTAAATTGATATCATTTAATGCTAAGGCCTTATCATCAGGATTATATTTGAAGTTTACATGATCAAAAACAATTTCGCCGTTAGTTACGTTCTCAACTGGTTTTCTTGGATTTTCAATTGCTGGTTTTTCTTCAATTACGTCAGCAATTCTGCGACCACTAGCTCCAGAAATAATCAACTGGGTAGCAATCATGGCTAAGATATTCAAACTGAACAAAACTGAATTGGAGTAAGAGAACATTGAAACCAATTGACCGGTTTGCAAAGTTCCACCAACAATTTCCTTAGCACCAAACCAACAAATGGCTAATGTAGCAATGTTTAAGATCGCTGCAACGACCAAGGAGTTTAATGAAATAATTTTTTGTGCAGTTGAGAATAGCTTGTAAATGAAGCCGGAAGACTTTTCAAATTTCGCAATTTGTGATTCTTCTTGAACATAGGTCTTAACTTCACGAATACCACGAACATTTTCACGAACAACTTGGTTCATCTTGTCGTAACCCTTGAAGATCCGTGGGAAGTATGGGTATGCACCACGAATAATTAAGGCCAAAATAATGACGAAGATTGGCGCAATTACTAAGAAAATTAACGACAATCTCGGACTGATGATGACTGACATGACTACTGAAACAATCAGCATCATTGGTGCTCTAACGGCAATTCTGATAATAATCTGATATGCCAGCTGCACGTTGTTAACGTCAGTCGTCAAACGGGTTACCAAACTTGAACTTGAAAATTTGTCAATATTTTCAAAAGCGTAATCTAGTATGTGATAAAACATGTCTTTACGCAAATTAGCAGCAAAACCAGCAGCAGCATGTGCTGCAACATAACTGGCACTTGCCCCGAGAAACAAGGAAACAATTGTAATACCTAATAAGATCAAGCCCCACTTAGTGATATAAGGCATGTTTCCTTTCATAATTCCTTTATCAATCAAATTCCCTACCAAATATGGAATCAGCATTTCAATGATAACTTCACCGATAACACATAACGGTGACAGCAAGGAAAGTTTTTTATACTGCCGAATCGATTTACTCAGCGTTTTAATCAATTAAAGCCCTCCTTTACGTGAAAACGATCGCAAATACAACTTTAAAAAAGGATAAATGAGGAAACTTATTTATCCTTTTTTAAAAGACATATGTTTAGTTTATACCTATTTTTAATAAATTTCACATTATTTGCTTTTACCACTTTGTGGATTTGGCATAAAAACAGAACCTGTAATGTGATAGTACTTTCTAAAGTAGTAACGGCCAGCGAAGGCAATTACGGCAATAATCAAGTATGCAATTCCTGGCAAGACCGGATTAATTACCTTAAAGATTGGCAACATGAAGATGCCCATCAGAACGAATAAACCAACAACAAAGAGTGCGGAAATACCCAATAATTTTGGCCAGGACATCTTTGGACGGCGGTTGTCCTTAGATTTTGGCATCGTCCATTCATTGTATTTAGCCCAGAATACACCAAGCAAAATACAAAATACCAAAATAGTTAAGACACCATTTTGCGTACTTTGAATCTTGGTATTAAAAATTCCCATCAAACCATAAAAGGCAGTGAAAGTTCCTAACCAAAGCAAAGTAGAGTCTGTTGCTCTTTGCCAAAATGGAATATCCATCAATGTTTTTGGCTTTTCTTCAGGGTGAAGAATTTGTTCAGCCTTAATAGATGGTGAAGCCATATAAAGGTCATTAGCTGGCTGACCGCGACGCTGAGCAATAATGATTTCTGGCAATAATTGGTCAACGCGTGCGGCAGCATCGTCAGCATTCATATTGCCTTGCTTTTCCAACTCTTTTTGCAAACGGAAAACGTAATCTGAATTTTTATTGCTGAGCTTGGTTCTTAATTCTGCAGATGACATGTTCTTGATTTCGTCAGCCTCAGTTTTTGCCTTTAATTTTGCTTGCTTTTCTTGATCGATTCTTGCAGTATTTTCTTTTTTCTCTTCTGCCATTTTATCTCCTAGACATTGAATCTAAATTCAATAATGTCACCGTCTTGAACCACGTAATCCTTACCTTCAAGACGAAGCTTACCTGCTTCCTTAACCTTTTGCATTGTTTCAAGCTTATCTAAGTCATCGAATGAAACAACTTCGGCACGAATAAATCCACGTTCAAAGTCAGAGTGAATAATTCCGGCAACTTGTGGTGCCTTCATTCCTTGATGGAAAGTCCAAGCACGGGTTTCTGGACCACCAGCAGTAAAGAATGTTCTAAGGCCTAAAATATGGTAAGCAGCACGAATCAAACAGTTCAAGCCTGGTTCTTTAACGCCTTCCATTTCAAGCATTTCTTGCTTTTCATCACCATCAAGACCAGCGATTTGTTCTTCAGCAGATGCGGAAATACCTAAAGCTTCAGCACCTTCACTTTCAGCATGCTTCTTAACGATTTGGAAGTATTTGTCGCTTTCTGGATCAGCCATTGAACTTTCAGCAATATTTGCAACATAGATAACTGGCTTAGCAGTAAGCAAGAACAAGCCTTTAACAATCTTTTGTTCATCCTTGTTGAAGTCGATTGAACGAGCAGCCTTGCCTTCTTCCAAAACTGGCTTTAATTTTTCAAGCACAGCCATTTCAGCCTTAGCTTCCCTATCGCCTTGTTGAGCAATTTTCTTAACCTTGCCGATTCTGCGGTTAACAGCATCAAGGTCGGCAATTGCTAATTCCAAGTTAATGGTATTGATATCTTCCTCTGGATCAACCTTGCCAGTTACAGAAGTGATGTTGTCATCGTCAAAGGCACGAACAACGTGAATAATCGCATCTGTTTGACGAATGTTTTCAAGGAACTTGTTACCAAGACCTTCACCCTTTGAAGCGCCTTTTACCAAACCAGCAATATCAGTAAATTCAAAAGTAGTGTGTACGATCTTCTTAGCAGGAATCAATTCTTGAATTCTAGCTAAACGTTCATCAGGAACTTCAACCATCCCAACATTTGGTTCAATAGTAGCGAATGGATAGTTGGCCATTTCAGCTCCAGCTTTAGTGATTGCGTTAAACAAAGTTGACTTACCAACGTTTGGCAAACCAACAATACCAGCAGTTAATGCCATTTTTATCCTCGTTTTCTTTATCTAAAATTTTCTTATATCTATACTTTATAACAATTATTGCCTTTTTGTCTTAAAAGTTTGGCCGACGCAGGTTTTCTTTTGGCAAATAAAATTCTTTCTTTTTATTCACCGGATCATTTGCCTTTGTCAAAACTTTTTTAAGCTTGCGATTAAACTCTGCGCGTGGCATCATAATCGTCCGTCCACAGCCTAAACATTTGAGCCGGATATCTGCACCTAAACGCATGATTTCCCAATTATTTTTTTGACAAGCATGTGGCTTTTTCATTTGAACCGTGTCAGCCAAAGCATATTCTTCATTTTTAATCATCGAGATCAACGCCTAAAATATCCAAAATCCGATTCAATTCATCAGTTGAGGCAAAGTCGATTGATAAATGACCTTTACCTTTTTTGGACTCAGAAATATTTACATTTAAGCCAAATTTATTAGCCAATTGACTTTCGCTTGCCCGAATAAAAGCAGATTTGCGAACTGTTTTCTTTCTTGGCTTCTTGGAATTGATTTGGGCAACCAATGCTTCAACCTTCCGCACTGGCATCCCTTGTTTGACAACTCTTTTGGCTACTTCATCAATCTTGTCTTTATCCTTCAAGCCAAGCAAAGTTCTTGCTTGACCCATTGATAACTCGCCATGTTGCAGCAAACGCTTGGTTTTGCTAGGCAAAGTAAGCAAACGCAAATAATTGGCAATATATGGACGAGATTTGCCCATGCGCTTGGAAACTTCTTCTTGAGTCAGACCCAGGTTCTTTTGCAGCATTTCATAAGCCTGTGCTTCTTCAAGTGGCGTCAAGTCTTCACGCTGCAGATTTTCCAACACGGCAACTTCCATCATTTGGCTTTCGTCAAAATTGCGGATAATTGCTGGGATAGTCTTCTTCTTGGCTAATTTAGAAGCACGGCAGCGTCTTTCACCAGCGATAATTTCATAACCATTAATTGACTTGCGAACGATAATTGGCTGAAAAACGCCGTTTTCTTTAATTGAATCAGCAAGTTCCTTTAAACTCTTATTGTCAAAGTTTTTTCTTGGTTGGTAAGGGTTGGGACGAATCTCATCTAAAGAAAGATCTTGTACTTCTTCGGTCGTATCGATTTGCGGTTCATCTTCAAAAAGAGCTTCAATTCCGCGACCTAAACCGCCCTTTTTTCTATGTTCTTTACTTTTTGAGTCTCTTGCCATGAGCTTTTAGCACCTCTCTTGCTAAATCATCATAAACCTTAGCTCCACGAGAACGTGGTGCATATTCCGTAATCGGTTGACCGTAACTTGGAGCTTCCGCCAATTTCGTGATTCTCGGAATGATTGTCTTATAAACTTTTTTATTAAAGTAGGATTGAACTTCCTTAACGACTTCCCCACCCAGATTAGTACGTGCATCAAGCATTGTCAGCAAAACGCCTTCCACGCCAAGATCCTTATTGAAATGCTTTTGAACCAAACGAATGGTATTCAGCAATTGGCTCAAACCTTCCATAGCGTAATATTCACTCTGCACTGGGATCAAGATTGAGTCGGATGCAGTGAAGGCATTGATTGAAAGCTGACCTAGAGATGGCGGACAATCGATGAAGACAAAATCATAGTCATCATCTACAGCATCAAGGGCTGACTTTAGCCGCGTTTCACGGGCCATCATGCTAATCAATTCTGTTTCAGCCCCTGACAGATTAATCGTTGCTGGCACGATATCCAGTCTCTTGGTAGAAGTATGGTGAATCGTTTCTTTTAAAGGAATTTCATCAATCAAAACATTGTAGACATCTTGATCAATTGATGATTTTTCAATTCCTAAACCAGAAGTAGCATTTCCCTGAGGATCGATATCAACAATCAAAACTCGATATCCACGTTCCGCAATTGAGGCTGCTAAATTGATGGTAGTAGTGGTTTTGCCAACTCCACCTTTTTGATTGGCAACCGAAATTACACTTACCATATGTTCATGCCCCCTACTTTCTCTTTAATTCAATAGTAATGCGATAATCGTCAGGATCATTGTTTTCTTGGACTCTAACCTTGATTCCTGAATCCTTGGCCAATTTAACCGCCTGCTTAATCGTGTTGATTTGAACCTTTAAATCTTTTGGCATCCGGCGTGCAACCCGCGTTCTCTTCTCAGACTTGACCTGATCCTTCTTCTTAAAGTAGCCATCGACGTCTTTGGCAATTTCTTCGGTTTCTTTAACATTCAGATTATTATCCAAAATTTCGTCAACCATTCGGCTCTGATCTCTTTCGCTTAAGCCAACCAATACTCGACCATGACGGGCAGAAATCTCACCGCTGGCTAAATAGCTCTGCACCTTTGGCGTTAATTTCAAAAGACGCAATTTATTTGCCACATAAGATTGGGACTTGCCCATATTCTTAGCAAGCTGCGTTTGGGTCAAATTGTTGAGCTTCATCAAATTTTTATAAGCCTTAGCTTCATCGATTGGATTTAAATTTTCCCGTTGCAGGTTTTCGATCAAAGCTAGCGATGCTGCTTGATCATCATTCATGTTATTGACGATTGCAGGGATCTTTTCCCAGCCTAAGCTTTGGGCAGCCCGGAAACGTCGCTCACCAGCAATAATTTCGTAGCCGTATTCATTTTCACGAACAACGATTGGCTGAAGCAGTCCCTCTTTATCAAGAGTTTGAGCCAATTCTTTAATTGATTCTTCTGAGAATTGACGCCGTGGTTGAAACTTATTAGGCGTGATTTTGCTTAATTCAATATCCTGAATTTGTTTGTTTTTTGGAATTTCATCACGGTGTTTGTTAAAAGAAAAAAGTGACATGCTACTTCCTCCATTACTTTATTGGTTTGCGCCGTGGAGTCCCTGCCTGGCGTGGGTATTTTTTCGGCGTTTGTTTAATCTTTTTAATTAAAATCAGGGTCCGTTCCTCGTTACTATTTGGCAAAGTTAATTCGGTTTCGCTAACTTTTTCTCCGCCTAAAACTTGGATCGCCTTGCTGCTTTCTTCCAGTTCGCCTTCAACCTTTGGACCCTTCAAGGCTACAAAATAGCCGCCTTTTTTAACCAAGGGCAAGCAATATTCGCTTAAAACCGTCATGTTGGCAACGGCTCTTGCAGTCACAAGATCAAAATGCTCGCGGTAAAGCTTATTCTGACCAACATCTTCGGCCCGGCCGTGAACCAATTCAACTTCACTTAAGCCTAGTTTGGCAATTAATTCTTTTAAGAAAGTCAGTCTTTTGGCAAGTGAGTCAACGATTGTAATCTTTAAATCTGGCAGCAAAATTTTTAACGGAATTGATGGAAAACCTGCACCAGCACCAACATCACAGAGAGTTGCCCCTTTAGTAAAGACATCCTTAAAAGTAAAAAGTGGCGTAATGCTATCAAAGAAGTGCTTTAAATAAACATCTTCTTTGTCAGTGATTCTGGTCAAATTAACATGTTCGTTAGTTTCTACCAAATCTTTAAAATATTGTTCAAATTGTGTTTTTTGCTTGTCTGTTAAATCAAAATTATGTTTTGCTAGTTCTTGGACAAATTGCTCAGGATTCATATTTCACCCGTGAAACCGTGTTTCACACTCTATCAATTTAACGCCAAAAATGGCGATTAGTAAAGCTAAATCATCCTTACAATTATGAAGTATTTTAGCCTAATCGTCAAAGTCTATCCTCTAGTAATAGGTTATAATATACGGCAAAGGAGAAAATAACGATATGATTGTCACATTAATTGTTTTAACTTATCTGGCTTGGCAAGCTTATAAAGGCTATAAAACTGGCTTCATGCACTATATCATCAGTTTGATTTTTGGGGCCATCGTCTTTATGATTGCGATTTTCCTTCAAAATCCATTTGGAAATTGGCTGTACACTCAATTTAGCGGACACCAAATTGCGACGAACACGACGACGGAAATTAATTTGATGATTGCCCGTTTTGCAGCTTTCTTTATCATCCTCTTCGTTGGACGGATGGTAGTTAAGCTGTTCAAGAGTTGGATTCCAAGCAAAAATCCGCATGCAACCAACTTAGGAAGCTTATTAGACAGCATCTTAGGAGCCCTTTCTTCATTAATCGCAGGCTACTTCTTCGTTTATGTTGGTTTATCAATGTTAAACGCCGTACAACTGCCATGGTTTACGCAACAAACCATTGATTCCAGCTTCCTGCGTTTCATTATTTACAACACGCCGGGACTTTCAAATGGCGTCTTCAACAGCGTCTTCAGTATCGGAAAAGCAGTCGGATAAATTAGAAGATAAAAATAAACCCTCGGATTGGATCATGAGTTCAATTCGGGGGTTATTTTTTATCAAAAATTATCGTAAACGACACGCTCATCGTTATAAACAAATACCGCGCCAAGTCGATCTGGATTATCGTGCCAGCCTGCAATTGGTTTTCCGGCAAAGAAAAGTCGCTTGCATTCGATTTCAGCTTCGACAGAATCTCTCGTAAAGGTCGTTACTCCAGCCAAATCGGTCTTAACCGGATAGCCAGTCCGCGGATCAATTATGTGGTGGTATTTTTTGCCATTAACAACCAAATAGCGTTCGTAGGTACCACTGGTTACTGCCGAACATTCTGGCACCATCACGGAAGCAATATTTTCGCCGCGCGGTTCTTTAGGATCTTGCACGCCAATCGTCCATTGACCATTTGGCCTCTTCGGCGAAGCGCCAACTAATAAAATATTGCCGCCTAAGTTAATAATGCCGCATGCTCCATATGCACGCCACAAATCGCGGATTCGGTCAGCTATCCAGCCCTTTGCAATGACGCCTAAATCCAGTTCCATTCCTGCTTTGGTCAAAAAGACGGTCTGATCCTCGTCGTTTAATTCAACATTGAATGAATCCGTCAGCTTCATTCTTTCTTTAATTTGAGCATCGGTTGGCACATGTGCGCCTTTAAAGCCAATATGCCACAGTTTAACCACCGGTCCGATTAAAGCATTAAAGCCAAAATTTTGCCGGCTCTCTTTTACAGCCAATTTAATTAAAGAATAAGTGCCGCTTGAAACTTGAACTCGCTCTTTTCCCGCAGCATGATTGACATCCATTACTTCGGAAACATCCCGATTTACCGTCAACAGATCTTCATAATGATCAATCAGGTCAAAAGACTTTTGCAATAAATCATCAAAATCATGATCTCTGCCGAAAATCTGCAAAGTGATGGAGGTGCCTAAAGCATGATGATGACCAACAACTTGTTTTTTAGCTAAATTTTCAACAATTTCTTTTTCCATAACTCTGCCTTACTTTTCTAAATAAAGCTCACGCAAAGCATCACGCATCTCGGGCGTTACTCCGATTTGATTTTGCAAAAAGCTATCTAGACCGCCATACTCTTTTTCAACCGTAATTAATGACGTATCTAAAAAAGCATCACTCACGGAACCTAAAATTCTCATATTTGCACGGAATTCCAAGTTTTCGCCTTTTTGTTTAAAAATTTTGTCTCGTTTTGCCCGGTAATGGTTAAGCATGTAATTTGAGTACAGGTAATCCTGCCGAATTGTTTCTAAATCAACGCCCAATAAGTATAAGATAATTACCGCGATGATTCCTGTCCGGTCCTTTCCTTCAGAGCAGTGAAACAAAACCGCGCCATCAGGCGTATTGACGAGCAACTCCAAAATTTGACGAATCGTATTCTGCGCATGCTTTTTTGAAACATAACCATGATAATGATCGCACATCATTCTAAAACCAGCATATTGATCATGACGGTATTCTTCAAATACTTTCGCAATGTCCTTCTTACCACCATTAGTATTGTCTTCATCCGACAGTGGCATGGCAAAATGCTGAACGCCAGGAATTGGATGGTCTGGACATTTTTTATATTCTAAAGGCGAGCGCAAATCGATAATTTTGCTTAAGCCATATTCCTGCAAAAATTTTTCATCTTTAGCCGAAATCTTGTTGATTTTTCCAGTCCTTAGCAAGCGATGACTCTTCACTTTGCGTCCTTCAAAACCAATATAGCCGCCTAAATCACGCGGATTACAGACTGAACTTACTGGCAATACATTTGGCTTCACTGCGTGCACTCCTCTCTTAGTCCCATAAGTAAAAAGTCTGGGACTATTGTCTCAGACTTAATTTTACAACTAGACCAGATTTTCTGGCAAAATTATTTGTTTGCTTGTTCAACGAACTTAATGAAGTTAGCCATCATGCTATCCAATTGCTTAATATAAGTTTCGTTGGTTAAGTCGCCGGTTTCTTTATCAAAATTATTGGCAGCTCTGCCGATCAAAACTTCATTGCCTGGCAAAACATTTGCGCTCATATCAGGTGAAAGCAAAATTTCACGTGCATCTTCTTGAGCACGGCCAGCACCTTGAGCACCATAAGAGGTACCCACAACTGCAGCAGGTTTCATCTTCATCGCATTTGAACCGGCATGTGCACCTAACCATTCCATTGCACTCTTCAGTGAAGAAGGAATAGCGTGGTCGTATTCAGGAGTAGTGAAAATTACACCATCAGCGTTTTTAACATCTTCAATCCATTGCTTGGTTACAGCATCTGGTTCATCAGTTCTACAAAATGGTTTAAGTTGATCAATTTCTTTAACTTCAATGTCGGCTTGATCGCTATAACGTTTGGCAATAAAGTTTGCTAAAAAGCGGTTATATGAAAAAGGAGCATTCGTACCAACAATTGCTAATAATTTCATTTCACAGCCTCCTACTTAGTAATTTGAGCATACCAACTGTCAATTTCATCGAAGAAGTGGTTCAAGAACTTGATTGTACCTTCATCGACCAAGTTGCCATTTTCATCAAATTGTTTTGGTGCAAGGCCCATCATGAATTCATCACCATTAAAGACTTGAGCGCCAAATCCCGGTGAAAGCAAAATTGTCTTTAACCGAAGTTGTGAACGGGCAGCACCTTGGGCAAATGGTGAAGTTGAAACAACTACAACTGGCTTGCCACTAAATGGGTGAACTGCACTTGATAACCATTCCAAGGCACTCTTTAATGCACTCGTTACTGAGTGTTGTTGTTCAGGTAATGCGATCAAGACCATATCTGCCTCTTCGATTTTTTTGCCTAAATCTAAAATAGCAGCTGGAGCATCAACGCCTTCTTTGAATAAAGGCAAACCTTTCACTGAAACCACTTCAAAATCATATTTGTCTGCGAAATGCTTAGCGATAAATTTTAACAAAGCTAAGTTGTATGATCCATCAGCATTTGAACCAGATAATGCTAGAATTTTCATAAAACCACCTTTCAATTTTTTCTTAATCTATGCTCTTATTATAACTTACAGTTTAGAAGAAATGTAAGCCTTATCCTTTTAACAACAAGGGCTCGAAAAAAATAAAAAGAATATTTTTTGCACCTTTATTGGATAGAATTAGGCCAAGTTGTCTTTCAAAGAAGCAGCTTCGTCGGCAACAAACAATGAATTCTCTTGAGCACTGATATCAAGCCGATCGTTAAGCATAGCGTCGTGAATTTGAGCGTTCAAAACATTGATAATTTGTTCTTGATTGAAGGTTGCAATCTTGTTAATAACCAAGGCTGCAATACCTGTAGTTGAGATCCAGTTTGCAATAACAATGTCAGAAATTTTTTCATCACTGTAGTGTGCATCTGGATATTGCTCTTTAAATTTTTCAATTCCAAGATCCATTAATGTGTCAGAAATGATCTTGCTGCCAAATTTTCCATCAACAAACATCGCACGGAAAAGCTTTACATGATTTTGTGAGAAATTGATGTAGGCTAAATCCAAGTCGATCAATGGATCACCAGTAAATTTTTGTTGCAAGATCTTGCTTCTCAACTTGTCAGAAATTCGTTCCAAAACTAAAGAACGAATTTCGTCCATATTACTAAATTCTAAATATAAAGGTTGCGTAGAAAAATGTCCTTTCTTAGCAATTGCACGTGCAGTTAAGCTGTCAAGGCCATTTGAAACTGCCATTTTGTACGCAACATCGAGAATTTTATCTCTACTAATTTCTTTTTTTCTTGCCATTTTCATTTACCTCAATAACGTAAATCAGTGCACCCTTTTTAAAACGCCTGTTATTTTTAGCTCATATCTATAATATAACCATTAAATAACAATTGCAAGTGGCAAGATAACAGTAATTGAAGTTTTTTATAATCTCTTAAATAGCGATGAGCCGTCGTTTGAAGTAAATTTATCGTAGTTTGAATTAACCATTTCAATAACTTCTTGTTTATCTAATCCTTGAGAAGCAGCAAAAGAGAAAAAGGCTGCAGATAAGATGTAGCCACGTTCACGATCGTCGGTTAAGTTATCTGTAAATTCCATATTAATAGCGTGGTCAGCGTAGTCAGTACTGATCTTGATTGATTTGTTTTCCATAATATTACCTCGTCTTAATAAAAATTAATTTCGTTTTAAGTTACAATTATTTTATACCTAACTATAGAAAGAGTGAAACTGAATGACAACAAAAATCGAACGTTCTTCATGTACTTCCATCTTAATCGGTAAAAATGCATCCCTATCTGGCAGCGTTATTATTGGACGCAACGAAGATGCTAAAACTGCTTGGCCTAAGCACTTGGCTTTTAATCAGCACGAAACAGGATTAAAAAACAATATCTTCAAATCTAAGGATAACAAATTCGAAATTAAATTACCTAATGAAAAATACTCATATTCATCAACGCCTGAATGGACAGACAAATATGGCGTTTTTGAAGAAGATGGCATCAACGAATACCATGTGGCAATGAGCGCAACCGAAAGTGCTTATGCCAATAGCCGCGTTTTAGCCGTTGATCCTTTTGATGAAGAAAAAGGAATTTTGGAAGAAGCAATGGTTACCGTTGTCTTGCCATATATCAAAAGCGCACGTGAAGGCGTAAAGCGTCTGGGCGAAATCGTTGAAAAACATGGCGCCGCCGAAGCTGACGGAATTTTATTCGGCGATCGCGATGAGGCCTGGTACATGGAAATCGGTTCCGGCCACCATTGGGTTGCTCAAAGAATTCCCGATGATTCTTACACGGTTGTCGCCAACCAGTTGGCAATTCAGGAGATCAATTTCTTCAGTGACGACTTTATGTATTCCAAAAATATTAAGAAATTTGTTGCTGAAAATCACTTATGGCCAGAAGATGTTCCTTTCAATTTTAGAGAAATTTTTGGAACCCACGACGACAGCGACTTGCATTACAACACGCCAAGAGTATGGATTGGTCAAAAGCTTTTGACCCCATCGGTTAAGCAAGAGCCGCAAAGTTTTGACTTGCCTTTTATCAGAAAACCGGACAAGCCAATTTCTATTCAAGACGCACAAGCTGTTTTAAGCAATCATTATCAAAACACGCCTTATGATTTGACCAATCCTAAGAACAAAGACAACGCTACTTTCCGTCCTATATCAGTTGCTACAACGCAAGAGTCGCATTTGCTGGAATTAAACGGCGATAAAATGGTGCACTGGCTTGCCATGGGTGTAGCTGCACAAAGCGTTTACGTTCCATTCTACCCGCAAGGCACCAAGGTTCCTAGTTCATATAAATATGGCAAAGAAACCTACACGACGAATTCTGCCTATTGGGTCTTTAAGCTTGCCAGCATCCTGGTTGACCGCGACTGGAGCAAGTATGGAACGGCATTGGGCAACGCGCAGACTGAGGCACGTGATCAAGTAATGCGAATTCGCGCGCAATATGATCAAAAACTAGCAAAGGAAAAAGCTCAGGATAAACGTATCAACTTAATTAATAAAGCTAACGAAAAGATGGCCAAAACGGCAACAGACATCTTCAGAAAATTATCAGCCAAATTGATTACTGAACAAACTGGCGATTCACCACTGCGCTTTAAAATGGATCCTAACTTATAAGCAGTGATGGATTTGGCTGAGGACGAACAACAGCTTATTTCTAAGTTGTTAACTGATGTTGGAAAGACAATAATAATATTATTACTGATCCTGTTAGATTTTTAATTCAAATCCATCTTGATCATATTAATAATAAAGCTCAGGAATTAAACATCATTGAAGATAGGCATACTTTGTTTGTAATGCACAATAAGGCCAATTCTGATTATGATAGTTTGCTTTTCTTACTACTGATTTAAGCACGAAGGCATGGAAATCAGTGGCCTTGAATAATACTGATAAATTTGTCCAGTCCGCAAACAGTGAATCTTATAAGCTATTTTTGTCGTTTGTTAATGCGAAAAATAATGACGTACTGAAGAACATCTCTTTTGGTCAATGGAACAAATTAATTGAAAATCAATCACTTTCACTTTCAATGTCATCTTATAACACTTAATGATGACAAGTTGGAAAGAATATCAATGAGTAACGGTGAAGTTGAAACTAATGAGTTAGAATTTGATAATTCTGAAAGTAAAATTGACGAAAAAGAAATGCTATTGGAATCAATATCAAATAAACTTGATAACTTAACTCAAAAGCTTGAAATTGAAGAAAATACAAGTGAAGACGATGATGATAATGATTTAAGCTTTTGGCGTGGTACAGGTGATTTGGACTCACAAACATATAGAGATAGCATGATCTCTGAACTTGAAAATGCAAAAAATTAATAATAACCTAATCAAATTTTTTAGATTGTTAAATTAAAAAGGTTGATAATCAACATTTTTTAGATGCTGATAAATCAACCTTTTTCTTTTTGAAATATAAAAACGATTAAAATAAATCCGGTTTTTCATATGCACAAATACAGATTAACATACAAATTGTTAGCGGTAACATACACATTCGCTATTGTTGATGAAAGCGCTTTAATATACACTTATTCCGGAATATTCAAACAGGAGGAAACTATAATGAATAAAAATAAAAACCGTTACAGTGGAAGTAAATGCGTATTTGTTTGTGCATCAGCCATTTTGAGCCTTTGGCTTGGTGCAACTTGGACTAACAATGTTAAAGCCGCTGAAGTTGACGCAAATCAAGCAGCAAACAACACCGAACAAACACAGCAAATACAACATCCTGCAACGGCTAATAACCAAGATAAAACAAAAGATGCAGGTAATCAAGCTACACCTACTGCAGCTGAGCAAAATAATGCGCAACCAGCAGCAAATGCAGAAAGTAGTGCTTCAGCTCCTGCAACACCTCAATCTGATACAGAAACGGTAAAGGACACAACTAAAGTTGTTATTCACTATCAAGGTGATGGTACTAAATGGGTACCTTATGTATGGGGCAAGAATCCAAGCAGTACTGGTGTTCAATATAAGTGGGACGGCAAGGATGATTATGGTTATTATGCCAACATTACACTCGATAATGATGAACAAGAAGTAGGAGTTTTGATTAAAGGTACAGACTCCTGGGATAAAGATGGTACAGGTGCCGACCGTTCATTGACTGTTGACGATAATGGTAAGGCTGAAGTTTGGTACAAAGCAGGTTCTGATGCTAGTCAGGATGTAACTCCAAGCTATAATTCAGCTAAAATAAAAGTTCATTATCATGGTAATCCTGATGCAACAAGTCTTAATTACTGGACTGATACTGATCAAAGTAAAAAGACGGTCTCATTATCAAAGGAAGACGATGATGATGAAATTGGTAGCTTTGACTTGTCAGGCCAAACATTTAGCAAGATTTATGTTTCACCAATTGGTAGTGATACTGAGACTAGAGAATTTACTCCGCTTCCAGGCGATGGAACTACTGATATTTATTTAGTAAATAAAGATACAACGGCTTACTACACACCAAGCTTTGCTTTAGCACCAGAAAGCTTAGCTTCAGCTTCAATGGAATCAAGCAATATAGTAGATATAAAGACTGCTAAAAAGATGACTGCAAAGGAAGCTGAAGCCATCTTAAAAATGAACAATAACGAAGTTGTTGATGTATCCGCAGTTGACGCTGATCAAGATGGCAAGAGTAAAGAATTTAAGATTACCACAGCCAAAGATCTTGATATTTTAACTAATAATCAAATTGGAATTTACAACAACTTTAAGTATATCGATATTGGCAAATACGTCAGATCCGATGCATTCGATGCCAAATATTACTATGGCGGCGATGATTTAGGTGCAACTTACACTCAAGAACAAACCCAATTTAAACTTTGGGCACCAACAGCTAATAATGTTGCTTTGAACTTATATAACTCATTGGATAATGCCTCACCTGCAACTAAGACATTGGCCATGATTCGTGGTGATAAGGGTGTTTGGTCAGCAACTGTTCCAGGTGATTACAAGAATTGGGCATATGATTACAGCTTAACCTTCGGTGATGGTAGCAAGACTGAAAGTAATGATCCATACTCAAAGGCAGTAACCATCAATGGTGTTCGTTCAGTTATTGAAGATTATGATGCAATTAAACCAGATGACTTTAATAGAATGCCTCCATTCTCAAGCCCAACTGATGCAATTATCTATGAAACCAGCATTCGTGACTTTACGAGTGATCCAAACTCAGGTATTAAATATGACGGTAAATATTTAGGCATGATTGAATCAGGCGTAACTCCTGATGGCCAGGTCACTGGTTTGGATTACTTGAAGTCATTAGGCATTACTCATGTTCAAATTATGCCAATGTTTGACTTCGCAAGTATTGATGAAACTAAGAATGATGGAACTTATAACTGGGGTTATGATCCTAAGAACTATGATGTTCCAGAAGGAAGTTATTCAAGCAATGCAGCTGATCCAACCACAAGAATCATGGAAATGAAAGAAATGATCAACGGTTTGCACAAGGCCGGTATTAGAGTAATCATGGATGTTGTTTTCAACCACGTATACTCACCAAATGACCAAGCCTTGCAAAAGACAGTTCCAGGTTATTACTTCGAATACGATGATGATAACAATATGGTAAATGATAGTGGTTGTGGTAATGATACTGCCAGTGAACGCCTGATGATGAGAAAGTATATCTTGGATTCAGTTAAATACTGGGCTGAAAACTACAACATTGACGGCTTCCGCTTTGATATTATGTCATTGCTTGATACTACTACCATGAATGATATTCGGGCTGAATTAAATCAGATTGATCCTGGTATGCTTCTTTATGGTGAAGGCTGGGATATGAGAACCACCAATCGTGATATCGGTGCTGGTCAATACAACGCAGATAAAATCCGTTCAATTGGCTTCTTCAGTGATGATATTAGAAACTCAGTAAGATCTAATGAACCAACTTACGCTCCAGGTTTGGTTATCGGTGATGGAAAAGAACAAACGTATGAAGCTGATGCTAAGAAGTTTATTGCCAGCTACTTGGGTGGTAAGGACTTAGCAATTCCTGGTGTTACTTGGCAGATTCACCCATATCAATCACCAAGTCAAACTATCAACTATGTTGAATGTCACGATGGCCGTACTTTGTATGACTTGTTGAAGTGGGCTTTACCAGGTGAATCTAAAGCTAATATTATTAAGCGTGATAAATTAGCAACGTCAATGATCATGTTGGCCGAAGGTGTGCCATTCGTTGATAGTGGCCAAGAAGCTTTAAGAACTAAAAAAGGAAACGATAATAGTTACAATGCTCCAATTTCAGTCAACGAAATTAATTGGGAACGTGTCAAAAAACATCAAGATCTTGTTAACTACTTCAAAGAATTAGTTAATGTACGTAAGAGTCAACCTGCCTTAAGATTGAACAATTATGATGAAATCGCTAAGACAGTAAAGACAGTCAATGCTGGTGAAGGTGGTATCTTTACTTTCGCTTACAAAGAAAATGGCAAGACACTTTATGTAGTATTTAATGTTAACGATAGTAATGCTAAATTGAATGATGTTGATTTGTCTAAAGCTGATAAGTTGCTAGACAGCGATGGAAATGTTGTCTTAGGCAAGACTACAACATTGATGCCACTTAGCACGTTGATTGCTGTAGTTCCAGATGAAACTCCAGTAACCCCTATTGATACTGGTAATACTGGCTCCATCACTAATACTGGTTCAGCTGATTCATCACAAATTCAAAGCAATGGTGATACTGATAAGCTTTTATCAGCTCTTGATATTGTCTTAACTCATAATGCTTATATCTATCAAAATGATGGAATTACTACTCTTAAAGAAAATGGTAAGAACATTGTCCTTAAATTGGGTAAAACTATTCATGCTATGAACAATGGTCAAATCTTTACCTTCAACGGTAAGAAATTCTACCAAATTGGAGAAAATAAATACGTCAAAGTTAACAATACTTTGAAACGCAAAGTTTTGATCCATAACGCTTTTGTTTACACAAAGAGTGGTAAGGCCATTAAGAAAGGCTACAAGCATATTATTCTGAAGAAGGGCACAATCTTGACACTGGATAATGATAAGATTGTTACTATCAAAGGTAAAAAGTTCTATCGCATTGGTAACAATAAATATGTCAAAGTTGCTAATGTTAAAAAGGATTAATTGCTATTCATAATCTTTTCTCCACATAATTACAAAGCTCTGAATCTAATTAACCATTTACTTAATACTTAAAATTATTTTGGAACAAAAGTGTCTGGAAAAACTAACTGATTTCCGGGCATATTCAAAAAATCGAAATTGCTTTTTAGCAGTTTCGATTTTTTCTTTTCTCTATTTTTATCCGATTATTAAAAAAGCCCATTTATTGAGCTCTTCTTTGCCAGTATTTGCTTAAGTTCATGGTCATAAACATCAATCCCTACATCTGTTGCCGCTTTATTTTTGCCTCACAGATGAGTTCGACGTATGCCAAAACAGTTCTTCATGTGCCCGAAGATTGGCTCTACGTCTGTCTTTCTGCAGCCGTAGATTCGTCTGCCTTCTTCGCTTTGAAGAGCTTTCTTTGCTTTTTCTTTTAAATACTTCTTGCCAGTCAGTGTAGCAGTCATCGCATTGAATAATTATACTCGCTGCCTGAATATTGTAGTCTGGCTTGAGCTGGCCGTTTTTCATGTGATCCTCTTTCATATGCATAAAGATAGCGTCATGATCGGTTTTGGAATAACTGTTGCGGCCATCAAAAATCTGCTTGGCTTGTTCATACTTTTGTGCACGAGGAATATAATCCTTGCGCAGACGATGCAGGCTCTTTCTCAATTTCATCGCTAAGTCTTGCAATTTCTTGCTCGGTTTCTTCTGCCAATATCTCCATGCCGGTACTGGTTTGAATTTCTTCTTCCCGCATTGCCCGGGCCATATTCTTGGCAATTAATTCATCGTAAAAAGCCATTGCCTAAGTTTTGAGCTTGATTCCGTCAATAAAAATTGCCTCTTCGCGGATTAATTCTTCTTCTTGAAGCATATTAACAAAGTAAACAAAGCTTTTTTTAATCAACCGATTGGCATGCTCACTTGAACGGAAGTTGTTAGTTGTGTGGTAGGAAATGCTTCTTTGTTCGGCTAAAGCCATCAGCTGGAATCGAATCAACGAAATCATTAATGACGTTGACGAGATGATTTTTAGGAATGGAAAAATCCAAGTTGAGTGTTAAAGCAGTCAGGCCTGTGATATAATTTTGATACATGATTAAGTCCACCTTTTTGTTTTTATTTTGTGGTGATTTAATAATATCAAGGCTTGGACTGAAAGTACACAAAAAATGCGCTAAGAGAGAAATCTCTTAGCGCATTTTTGTTTAGGTCAGGGAATTAGTTTTTCCCAGACACTTTTTATATTCAACTACTTTTTCTTGGTCATTTGTCCGTCCATCATCTCATAAATATGATCCGCATATTTTTCAAGACGAGGATCGTGCGTAACTAACATGATTGCTTTGTTGCGTTCTTTGGCCAGTTTTTTGAACAGCTTGCCAACTTCTTCTACATTTTGCGTATCCAATGAAGCTGTAGGCTCATCTGCCAAAAGAATTTCAGGATTAGCATATAGTGCCCGCGCAATTGCTACTCTTTGCTGCTGACCACCGGATAATTCATTAGGATATTTTTTCACCAATTTTTCAATTCCTAAATCCTTAAGTAATTTTGCCAGATCATCCTTAGACAGATTGTTTTGCTTTTTGACCTTATCAACCAAAATAAATTGTTCGGCCACGCTCAAATATGGTACCAAGTTGTAGGCTTGCAAAACAAAGCCGATTTTGTTCAAGCGCAATTTATTGCTTTCCTTGGCTGAAAACTTGGTAATATCTTCGTTATTAATTAACACTTGGCCAGAAGTTGGCTTTTGAAGAGAACCAGCAATGGTTAAAAACGTACTTTTACCAGCGCCGGATGGTCCCATAATTAAGACCACTTCTCCTTTATCAGCTTCAAAGTTGACATCCTTCAAGGCTTCAACTTGAGCGTCGCCTTTACCATAGACTTTTTTTACATCTTTTAATTCAATTACTGCCATTTTTATGCTCCAATCGCTTGTGCCGGATCAACTTTCAAAATTGATCTTACTGGAATCAAACTGCCGATAATGCCCATCAAAAGCATGCCGACCGTACCAACAACCATGATTGCCGGACTAAAGTTCATTGGAACAGTAGCTGGCAATAAGACTGCCGTCAGCCACATTGCAAGAAGAGCAATGATTACGCCGCTAGCCATCAAAATAATTGATTGACTGATTGTAGCATTAACCAAAGTCTTTGATGGAATACCTTGTGCACGCATAACTGCGAAGTTGTGCAATTTTTGCATCGTCAAAATGTACAAGAAGACTGCTACGATGATTAATGAAATAACGAATAAGAAACCAATCATCAATTCAAAAGTCATGTTTTGAGCTGAATAGCCTGGCAACTTGTTAATGACAGTCTTAATGTCATATGTCTTCGCATTCTTGTGATTGAACTTATAATTGCTGTTTTGTGAGATGATTGCTGAAGTTTTGACATTAGGCATGGTTACCTTTAATTTCTTCCAGGTAGCCATTGAACCATAAACAATTGGGCTAATGTTGATCTTGGCATTTTTAAGAAAGCCAACTATCTTGTATTTCTTCTTCGAATCATTCAAAGAAATTTTGTCGCCTAATTTATAGCCCTTTTGTTCGAAGGCCTGGTCAACCGTAACTTCATTGTTTTTCTTAGCCTTGCGACCAGAAACTACTTCTTGGTCTTTATAAATGAACTGATCCTTATCGATCCCCAAGAATTGTGCAGACATTGACGGACGATTCTTGGCCTTAGCTACAAAAGGCGTTAAGCCAACGTATGCCTCTTTTTTGCCTACTTTAGCATTTTTAAGATCAGTCTTGGTTAATACCGACTGACTCATGCTAATATTGGAATTTTTATTCAAAACAACTTTTTGTGCTTTCCAAGATTCAATCGCCTGGGTATTTTCATCAGCCAATCCTAGAGCCAATGAAGAAAGCATGAAAATTAAGTAGCTGATCAAAAAAATCACCAAAATGATCAAGCCGTAACGCATTTTTTCACGCCTTATTTCCTTAAAAGCTAAAAACATTACCTTTTACTCCCTCTATCTATCAAATACAGACTTTCTTTGAATCGTTTCAGATTCTTTTCTCTATTTTCGGGATCAACGAAAACAGAATTGATAACTTCATGACTCAGAACCATTGCGCTCCACATTTCAGGGCTCATTTTCAGCAGCTGCTCAGAGTTGGTCTTCATCGCACTGGGAAGAGCAGCCTCATTGCGCAGCATATGCAGCTTCATCATTGCCTCATACTTGCTGTGCTGCGTTTCTGAAATAAACTCACAGACTCGATCATAGAAAAATGCTGGGTCAAATTTTTCCGATGGATGCATATTCATATGAATCTCTTGAATTGCAATTCTGTACAAATAAGTATATGCATCGGTCAAATTATCGAAGTATTTATAAAACGCGCCTCTGGCAATATTGGCATCCTTAACAATTCTAGCTACCTGTGCATCAATTAAAGCGTGATTGCTAAATTCGTGCAGCAAAGCCGCAGTTATACGCTTTTTCTTCTCATCCGGCAAATTTAAAAAAGTTTGCTTAACCATCAAACAAGCCTCCCTTAAATGACACTCCGTCATCAACTATCATTATGATAGAAATAAGATGACACGATGTCAATATTTAATTACAAAAAAGCCGGAAAATTCCAGCTTAAGCGAGTAACCGATTGTAGTAAAACAATCTGGCAATACCATCGCGCACTTCAAACTTAGTTAATCCACAGTTATCCATCGTATCGATTTTGTCCATATCACCATTAGTCAAATAATGAGCAGCCATCATTCTAATTAATCTGCCGTGGGCAACTACTAAAACATTTTTATCAGAATACTTACGATACATTTCGTCTAAAAATTCGCTGCAGCGCTTGTCAAATTCTTCGTAAGTTTCGCCATTTTTAGCGTATTTAACGTAATCGCGGTTAACCTTGCCCCAAGGATCGACAACATCGGGATATTTGTCTCCGATCTCTTCCATCTTCATGCCATCCCAGTCGCCAAAGTCAAACTCAAGCAGGCGCTTATCAAGTTTAATTTCTTTACGGCCTTTAGTAAAAATCTTGGCAGTTTCTACAGCGCGCTTCATTGGACTTGAATAAACCACGTCGAATTCATTTTCATCAAAGTTAGCGGCAGCCTTTTTGGCATAATTGCGTCCGTCAGTCTCATTAAGTTCCGCATCAACAAGGGATCCTTGCAAGCGGTTGTCTTTATTAACATCAGTTTGACCGTGTCTGATAAATACTATTTCCATCTTTTCAACTCCCGTTCTTAACTAGAATTATCTTACTATCTTGTGTACTTTCTTTCCATTTTTTTAACTATTTTAAATATAAAATTTGCTTATTTAACATTTAAAAAGTATACAATATTATTAGAAAGATAAATGTTAAAGGAGCTGATGACAATGGGACGCATTACAATTCAACGCGATGGTTTAACCTTGGTAGGCGATCGTGAAGAACCATTTGGCGAAATCTATGATATGGCAATTTTGATGCATGGCTTTACTTCCAGCCGCAATACTGACTTGCTTAAGCAAATTGCCGATAATTTGCGCAATGAAAATGTTGCCAGTGTCCGCTTTGATTTCAACGGTCACGGCGAAAGCGATGGCAAGTTCGAAGATATGACCGTGGTAAATGAAATTGAAGATGGCAAAGCTATTTTGGATTACGTCCGAACTGATCCGCATGTTCGCAACATTTTTTTGATCGGCCATTCTCAAGGCGGAGTAGTTGCTTCAATGCTTGCCGGTCTTTACCCTGATGTAATTAAAAAAGTCGTCTTATTAGCACCTGCGGCTCAATTAAAAGATGATGCATTAAAAGGCAGCACTCGCGGGGCTACCTACAACCCTGATCGCATCCCTGCCAACGTACCTTTTGGCAATAAAAAATTGGGCGGCTTCTACTTAAGAACTGCTCAAGTATTGCCAATTTATGAAATTGCTCAGCGTTATACCGGCCCTGCTTCAATTATTGTTGGTTCCAAGGATGAAGTAGTTGATCCTAAATACAGCAAGAAGTACGACGAAGTTTACGCTAACAGTGAATTGCATCTAATTGAAAATGCTGATCACAGCTTTACTAATGAATACAAAGATCAAGCTGCTCAACTAGCCGCTGACTTTGTCAAACCATTATTTTAATGCCGCTTAAAGTCAAAATTGGTACGAAAGACAAAATGATCCTTTGTACTGTTTTCCGGTGAAAATTGAAAATCGAAATCATGAAACTCCTGCAAGTGCGCGGGAGTTTTTAT
>NZ_ADNY01000048.1 GCF_000178475.1 Lactobacillus amylolyticus DSM 11664
ATCTTTTAAAACATCGTCAAAGTACGTCATTTGTTTTTTAAAGTCAACATTCGATAATCCTGAACCTTCTGGCTTACTCTTTGCTTCATGAAAGATCAATTTTGGCTTGCCGTTAACGATCTTGGAGCTAAATGTCACAAAGTGTCCTCTATCAAGGATGTCATTAGCATAGGTAGTACCTGCTGCTTCATAATACTCATCCGTTAATTTGATAGTTGCAGATTCATCTACAGGATCATATGTAATACTGATAGTATTATCGGCCAACCAACCATCATCAGTTAATGCTGGTGTAGACAACTCCATCATATGAGGAAGCCCTTCTTCCCCATTACTGTCTAGAATTGAATAGTCAGCGTTAAATACAATTTTATTCATACAAATGCCTCTTCTCTACTTGTCATCATCTTGTTATCTAAAGCATATCATGGCACTGTCAGGCTGAAAAGCATTTAGTTATAGTTGCCAATTTAATTTCTTAATTTAATTTTTTCAGCATAATTTATAGTAACAAAAAGATCTTGAAGAAAATTCTTAATTATAATTAAATTCATTCTTTATATCTGCGAAATCTTATGACCAAACTTCAAACTTAAATTCACTATTTTTTCTTTATTACCAAAAAATAGTAAATTGCACTACATATAAGCGCTACTCCGTATATATATTGCGTTGCAAGGGGACCATATTCTTTTAAGATCCATCCCCCTATTAAAGTACCAATTGGTATCATAATAGATAAAATACTATCATTGATGGTCTGAACTCTTCCTAAAACAGCAGAACTAAAGCTAACTTGAACCAAAGCTTCAAAATTAATATTCATCATAGTGATCCACATAGAAGAAATTGCAGAAGAAATTAATAAGATTAAAACATTTAAGCTAACTGTTAAAGGAACTATAATTCTAAATATTCCTGCACCTAAAAAACAAATTGCTGCAAAAATTCGCATATCTTCTTTTTTTAATTTAAATCGCTGTACAAAAAATGCACCAATAACACTACCAATTGATGAAGCAAATAATAAAGCACCGTAGCCTATAGCAGATTTTTGAACGTAGTCTTGAGCAAAATACGGTAGTCCAACCGCAAAAATACCATAAAAGAAATTAACTACTCCAATAGGAAAAATAAGTTCAAGGATATTTTTCTCTTTATATAAAGTATTCCATCCTACCACGATATCTTTGATATACGAGCCTGTAAAATAATCCTCATCTTCTAAAATATCTTTTGCAGCTTTATTTATTTGTAAACTGTTATAGCAAAGCAAAGCCATTCCAAATATAACGGCCGATAAAATTATCGTAAAGTTTATTGAAGTTAAAGTGATAACTATTGTTACACCAGCATCCAAGATCATATCTAATACTTGATAAGTAACCTGAAAAAGGCCATTAAATTTCAAAACTTCATTTTCAGAAACAAGTGCAGGTAATAGCTTATATTCTGCAGGATAAATTATTGAAGATATAATAGTAGAAATAGCAAATAGTGATAATACAATCACATCAATAAGCTTATTAGTAGTATTTGTAATTAATATCCCTACAATTATAAAATCAATTATTGCTTGTATAATGGTTGCTTTTTTCAGCAATTCTTTAATCGAAAAATTATCAATAATTGGGCCAAAACTAAATGAAATCATATCAATTCCGGAAGAAATTGTAAAAATAATTGAAACTAATAGCGGCGAATGGGCAATTTCTTTAAAATGCCATAAAATAGCCATATAAAACAAACTATCTGCAACATTAGTAGCTACACGCCCTAACAATAATTTATAAACGTTGGTGTATTTTTTAAACTCAAGCATCGCCATCACTATTTTGTTCTAATTTATGTTGAAAACTACTTTTCCAATTTTCTTCTCTAGGTAAAAAAGGAAACCTACCGCTGGGATCAGCAATAGTTGTTTTCTCTAATAGATGACCTACATATAATCCAGTAACCTGTCCTGAATATATAGCCTCGGGGACCCCAGATATCGGCATAGTTACACTTCCTACAGCAAACAGACCCGAGACCTTGGTTTCTCCAAATGCATTTGTCTTTATATATCCATTCTCTTGTGTCACATTTAAATTATTCAAAAAATGTGTTGATCCATTTTGTAATTTATACGAATTGTAATCAAATAAAATTCCATCATAAGATTTTAATAATGCTTCGTTTAAACCATAATTTTGGCTCTGAAAATTTATATTTGTTCTAAGTAAATAATGAGATACTATATTAAATTGCTTAGATTCAATAAGTTTAGATGTCAATTTAGCTATCGAGTTTTCATTATTTCCTACAACTAAAACCTTTTTCCATCCATAATTATTCACAATTTCTTTCACCATTTCTTCAGGTGTATGTAAACCAATATTAAATCTATTTGAACTATCAAGAATATTAGGAAAAGTAAGTATTCCTGTTGCTATAACTACATACTTTGCTATAAATTCACTATTGGTTGTTTGAATTTTAAAATCACCATTACTTTGCTTAATAATTTTAGTAACTCCACTATTTTCTAAAAACTCAACCTTTGATTGTACAGCTTCACTATAAAGAGTCCTTATTAAATTACTACCTGAAAATGCCCATTTTTTCGTTATTTGAATAAAAGCATATTGTGTTAAACCGCCAATCTTAGTAGCTTCTGCTACAGCCACACCAAGTGGCTCATTTGGAACCTGCATAGGTGTGCCTTTTTTTAGAATTATACTTGTATAAAGACCCGCCACACCAGCGCCTACAATAAACACATCATATTTTTTCATCATTAATACTTCTTTTCATCTTATAAAAAAGCCATATATAGCAAAATACCATATATGGCTTTTATCCCTATAATTTTAATATGGCTTATCTTTAGTAGGATAAGCTGTCATGAGAATCTCTGCACTGTCGGACAACTCTGGCATTAGAGCTTCATTGATTTTATCTAGATCAATTTCCATATTTTTCATAGAAAGTTGATCTTTCGCAATGTTTATTTCCATACTTCTCACCTCCTTATTATAATTTGTATTAAAAAAATCCAACTATAAATTACCTAAGACATTTAAAGCATTTACGGCTGTCAAGCCTTTAAACATTCCAGGATAAAATTTTATATATCTTTTTTTACTAAAAATGTCATTAAAATATTCAACTGATGGCATCCTAAATCCCCAACTATTTCGATAATCTATGGGTGTTTTTAATTTATTCATTTCGTTCTGTAAGCGTTGAATAGTACTTAGGTATACTTCTTCATTATTTTCATTTAATTCTATAAATATAAATGGTACGACCAACGTATCAGTCTCTAATTTTACTTTTCTCCAAACTATACGTTTTACATTTGACAAATCTTTCTGAGTCAGAAACTTTTGAGCCCAAATTAATTGTTTTCTTACTTTTGATGTATATTCAATCGAATTACTATTAAATTTAAAATAATGACTTAATGCTAATGCGTGAAACGATATATTAGTTCCTGTTAGCCCCTTGTACTGTTCAATATATCTTTTTACTGCTTCAAAAAAATTATTACTTTGTTTAGAAATAAAAACCGTACATATTCCTAAATTCGTAAGTTCTAACCCTTCTTGA
>NZ_ADNY01000047.1 GCF_000178475.1 Lactobacillus amylolyticus DSM 11664
CAAAATAAATCTTATTTTCAAATCTAAGCCATAACAAGTAATCTTGCTTTTCAAGTAAATTTGCTTCATATCGATTAATCGCAAGGTTTTGAAGTTTACTCAGTAGATCCATCAAATTATTAATTTCATTGATTAGATCTCCAACTTCTTTATCTCTTTCTAAAGGATATTCTTCATTAACCTTCAACAACGCCAAAAGCTGTAATTCTTTATCTGAAAGGTTATCTTGATTTAATTTTGGATATGCACTTCTTTTAATTTCATTTAAAGTAGTCTGAGCTTTATCAATTAAGTTTTTAGCCTCTTCACTAGATAAACGATAATCATTTATTAACTGATCCTTAGAGGAATTGGCTAGAGTTTCAATATTATCAAATTTCTGTAAAACAGCTTTACTGTTTGAAGGAAGCTCATTAAATATTCTCTGAATGTTTAAATTATCTTGAATTTGAATATCCTTTTTTATTGTCTCTTCTTTTAGTTCATTCCATATTTCCTTTATATTATCTTGAATATTTTTTATTGATTGTAATTTGGCTTTTTTCAACCATGCTTTACAATCATTTTCAATTTGATTTAATAAACTATCACTCTTAGTTACAGTGAAATAGTCTTCAAATAAATTTCTATGTTTTTTTAGACTCTCAATACTTATATTGATATCCTGATCAACAGTATCCCATCTTTTAATTTGGCTTTCTGCCCAATTAATAAATTTTATATTTTGTTGAATATAATCTAGAGTAACATTCAAATCTTCTCGTTGATCTCTAGTCAGGTTATATAAATCACTATGCTTTAGAACAAAAACTAGATTATTACTCAATTTAGTAATTTTTGTCGAATATCTTCTACCAAAATTACTAATCTCTCTCTTATATTTTTCCTTCGATAATATTGCTTTTGCCCAATTATTATCAGACAAATGAAAAAATGGAATAGAATACTGATATTCCAAATCCGCGGGATTGTCGCTTTCACCAAGATCTTCTAAAAGTTTGGTAGGAATAGAATCATACCAGTCTTTAAAAGAAATATTTGAAGTCTTATTTACTTCATCCTGTATGGTCTGGTTTAATTTATTGAAAGTGATTTTATTAAAGTAAGAAATAATATTCTTTACTTTATGATAAAGAGCTAATATCTGTTCGTAATTCATTATCTTTTTATTTGATCAGGTTTAATACAAGATTCATAGTTTTATCCAATGAATCATCATCTGTACTTTTTGCGGCTACATCGAAATGCAGTGCTACTTTCTTTATATTAGTTAGTTTATTCAATTTTTCTATGGGAGCTGTAACTTCAATGTTTTTAGTTGCTCCCTTATTCATATTGCCACTCCAATAATCATCTGAATCATCTACATGCTGAAGTTCCATAGTAGACAAGTTTACCACTCCATCTGATATATCAACATTAATATTCTTTTTAGCATGAGCCGTAAGATATATCCTTACAAAACCATCCAGTCTTATTTTTCCACTACCAGTTTCATAATAGTGAGATTTTTTGGTTTTATAAATTGTTACTCTATATACTTTAAAACTTCCACCTGACCAACTATTATTCTGATATTTTAGTTTATAAGTAAGAGCTTTACTAATCTGATAATCATCCAAGTCAAAAGCTAAAGTTTTTGTTTTATTTTTTGAAATTGAAGTTACATCATTAGCAATCCTTACTGTATTATCAGATCTATTGAATTTTAAGACAATAATTATTAATAGAACAAAAATTATTATCGAGAAAAGCCACCATTTTTTATACCATGGTTTAACATAGATATAAGTATTGCCTTCTTCATCAATATTCTGGTTCAGTCTTGTTTTCATATCATAGTCTCCTGTATTTTATTTGTCTTAAGTCTGTTCCTTTTAATCCTTTTCATAATAGTAATTATCAAGTGAATAAGTATTAACAGGAGTAATATGAAGTTGATATTTTTCAACCAAATCAGTTAACTCTTGCCCATCGATCAAAGTAACTGTTCTGTTACCTTGCATAGCAATTTTTTTGGCACCATCTGTATAGTAACTTGTCGTAACAAAGATACCATATTCAGCATTAAAACTATCCATTGTACCCTTAAAATCCCGAATTTCAGATTCACCTACTGCACCACTTGTGTATCTTTTACATTGAATCGCAACACGACTAGTTCTAAATTCATCTGATCTAAAGTAGCCAAAGCCATCGATACCATGATCACCTGAAAGCTTAACTCCTTTTACTTTATCGATACTGACTTCCATTTTTGAAATTAGAAGACGAGAAAAACTTTCAAATTTTGCAGGTGAAAATTTCTTGATTTGATCGAGTAATTCTGTTTTCCAATTATTATCAGCTGAATCTTGAACATCAGTTGAATCGACCGTTTCATCGTTACCATCTTCAGCAGCAATTTTTTTAGCCTTATCTTTTGCAGCTTTTTGCTTTTGCCAATATGAATTAATTTCATCAGTTTGAATTTTAGTTGGATAATTTATAATATCATCTGATCTGCCCAGGTCGGTTAAAACGATATCTTCTCCGCGCTTTAATGGTTCAACATATCCAACACTAAATAGATTTCTTAAACCGAAATTGAAATCAAACATAAATGGTGAGTATTTACCAGTTTTACCTTTTTTCGTGTAATAAACTTGCTCATATGTGAGGCCATCATATTCATTTTCAGCAATTGCTCTTCTAATTGTTTTTCTTGAAGCTGAACCACCAAGCTCTCTTAATGCCAGTACGATAGCTTTTTCTACACTCTGTCTTTTATAAATTTTCATAAATAATCCCTCATCCAAAATATAATTCAATTATATCGCAAAGCTATATGAGAAAAATATTCGCAAAAGCAAAAAATAGACATTAGGAATAGAAATAAACTAAAAGGCATCCCAACTAGGGATGCCTCTTCTATTTAGAACTCCACTTTCTTCACATCAGTCTTCGCCAATTCCACAATCAGCGGCGCATCGGCCGGAGCCCAATTCAATTTCCCGACCTGAGCAGCTGGCAGCCATTCAATCTTGCTATGAGCCACAAGTTTAAAATCATGCGCCGTCATTTTGGCAAAGAAAACCGTCAGCTCAACGATGCCGAAGTCATATTCATAGCGTACCGTTTTACCAAGCTGCGGACCAACGACGATCTCCGCGTTCAACTCTTCTTCAACTTCACGTTTTGCGGTTTGCTGCGGCGTTTCGCCTTTTTCAATCTTGCCGCCAGGAAATTCCCAGTAGCCGCCAACCAAGCGGTCAGCATTTCTCTTGCCTGCAAGAACTAAACCTTTTTCTTGATCAATAATGGCAGCCGCCGCAACTCTGATAATCTTTTTTGTCATTCAACTATCCTCTAAATTAAATCTTAGATTCATTATATTACTAATAAAAAGCGCCACCCGAGAATTCTCTCTGATGGCGTTTTCTTATCCAATTTTCGCGCTAGCAACGGCAACTGCTTTGTCCAGTTCTGTCGCCTTCGCAGCGCATTTTTCTTGTGGCCATTCATGGCCTTGTGCAATTCGCTCGTGATGGTGCTGCACGATGTACACCAGAGAATCGATTACTTTCTTCTCTTCACCATCAAATTGAACAAGAACATTCTTATCTTCTTCGATCAACTTCATCAGAACCTCGGTCACCTTGATGTAATCGGGATTCGCAAAATTGCGATGATCTAATGAATAATAGTAGTAGTCGATCAAAGCATTAGTGATTTCTTGTTTTTCTACGCTCAGGTTATCCAACATGTTTAGTATTCCTTTCTGGGATATGCGCAATATTGTCGCCTCGGGCGGTAATTGATTGTTTAAGAATATCAGACTTCACCGAGCCCGCATAGAAAAATGCTCAATCTAAAGACTTTATTTAACTTTTTTGCTGTCGAAGGTCAATCCGAAGACCAACACGATGAAGAATGAAATCAAAAAAATTCCGATTTTCTTTAACATTTGTATCACCTGCTTGTTTTTTATAAAAATTATAACCCTAAAATCTGCTTCTTTTTAGCTTCAAACTCTGCTTTGGTTAAAATCCCTTGGTCCAGCAGTTCTTTCAGCTTCTTTACCTGCTCTACTTGTTCGTCTAATGCACTAGAATCATTTTGTGCTAATTTAGAGTATTTCTTGATGTTTTTCGCTAAAATCGGGGCCGCCACCTTATTGATCGCGTTGATCCGCAAGATTTCATCCCCATTGATCAAAGTCAATTCATCATAGACGATCGAATTATGCAGCACCACGCTCTTGATCTGCTTGAGCGGAATAACCAATGCCTGCTCTTTTGACAGAATCTTCTTGCTCAAAATAATGAGGCGCTGATTCGTGCAAACCAGCATAACGTTTTTGCTTTTGACATTAATGCCAATCGCCGCATAAACGATCTTTTCATCATCATGCTCCTGCATAATTTCGGCAAGCGGCGCCAAATCCTTATCGCTGAACCAGATATCAAAAACGTCGGCGTCAATCAACTGCTGCTTCAATTCGGCTGGCAAATTCAGCTTCTGAATGCGGGCAATTGCCTGCTGTCCTCGCTGATCAGCCAAAAATCTGTTGTTTGCCTTGCTTTGCTTTTTACTAAATAAGTTGAATACCATAGTGTTTCCTTAAATCATTTTACATTGGCGAACATGTCCGCCATCTTTTCAATCACATCGCGCAATTCCAATTTTGCTAAGAATGCTTTTGGCAAAACCTTCGTGCCATATCGCGCGCCTAACAGCTGTCCCGTCAAATTGCCTGTGGAATCAGAATTGCCGTCATGGTTTACCGCCGCCTCAATCGCCTTTTTAAAATCATGCTCATACTTCAGCGCACAATAAACAGCGATGCCCAAGGCCTCATCGGCAAACCAGCCTTGCCCCAGCGAAGCAATGTTGGCCGCATCCCGGTCCGGACTATTTTCCGCTAGCATCCGTGCCAGATTGACCTCACCGATGATTTCTTCACGAGCGGGCTGCTTGGTGATCAAATTTTTGACAATCTTGATCGTCTTGTCGATCGCCTGCGCGATATCAATTTCCATCCGGCTTAAATAATGAATCATCGTTGCAAAAAAGACCGACGCAATCGAACTGATCAGGCTGCCGTGCGTTAGCGCCGAAGCACGAGCACTGTACTCCACCACTTTTTCAATCGACCAATTGACCAAACCAATCGGAGCGATGCGCATGATACCGCCGCAGCCCTTGTTTTTGTTATAAGGATGCGTCAATGATCCGAAATGCTTTTCCTTCAGTTCAGTGATGCAAGTATTACTCGGTTCACGCACGGAAAACAAACGCTGATCATCAACTAGCCAGCTAACCGGCCGATGCGTCATCTCGCTTTTATTATGCTTGGTCTGCGTGTCCAGCCAATCCTGGTAGCAATTCCAAATATTGGTCAGCTTGTCGCCCGGCAGCAGCAGGCCGTTTGCGGTAAATAAGGTCATCTGCGTATCATCAGTGATTTTTGCCGGGCCCTTAAAATTGGCAAAAGTAATGCCGTCCTCGCCGTAGCAAGCCTTAATGTCATCTAATTGTCCGAATTCAACGGGTGCACCCAGGGCATTGCCAACTGCTCCTCCAAGCAGGCAGCCCTGAATCCGCTCAATCTTTGCTTTCATATTATCTCCAAGTTTTATTTCTTTGTTAGCGTATTCATCTTCTATTTTAAAGCATTATTATGAATAAATATATTAAAAAAGACACTTCTGCCTATAATAAGCAAAAGTGTCAATTTTTTATTTCAAATACAGAAAATGATAAATGATAATACCAGCCGTAATGACAAGGGACCAAATCATGGCCTTGATTTTTTCCTTTTTAGTTGGCTTATCCTCTTCAAAATCGTTTTTCACTAGCAGTCACCCTATCTATTCTTGATGATAACTTTAGTGTGGTATGGAATATGGTAGTGTAGCCACTTAGCGTCTTTAACAGTTAAACGAATGCAGCCGTGACTTGCTGGAGTTTTACCAACCTTATGCGTTTCGCTGGCAATGAAAGTCTTGGACCATTCGTAAGTTGGAACGGAGTGGAATAAGTATTCTTGATCGATTCTGCCGACTGGGTAAAGACCAGATGAGAAGCGGTATGGGTGGTAGCTGTTAGTGTAGTAAGTACCAGTTGGCGTTAAGCTCTTGCCTTTAACGATTCGGCCAGCTGAGCAGTACATAGTGTAAAGTACTTTTTTGCCTGAACGAACGTAAACACGGTTGCCCAAAATTGAAACCCGCAAATTTAAGTTCTTTACCTTTTTCAAATTAGGATACTTGGTTTTGGTTTCACTAGAATACTTCTAGTAATTGCCGGTCCGCTTACGCATGTCAGTTGGATCGTAGTATGGTTGGTACTTGGTCTTGTGACGCTTAACGGTCTTTTTCTTCTTGGTTGTCTTCTTTTTAGTAGTTGTCTTAGTCTTGCTTGTCGTCTTTTTCTTAGTACTCGTAGTTGAACTAGTCTTAGAAGAAGTCGATGAAGATGAGCTGGATGATGACGACGTGGTTGATGAATCAGTAGTTGAAGTTGATGATGAAGCATCAGAATTTGAACTAGATGAACTGGATGAGGCATTGACTGAGCTGTCTGAATTGCTTGCAGCTTGAGTCATTTGTCCACCAAAAACAGTAAGAGCTGTGATTGCAGCTACGCTGAGCAACGTTGCTTTAAATCTAAATTTCATAATTAATATCTCCCTTTTGTATCCTCTAAAATTGTATCAATGAGAGGAAAAATTTCAACAAAAAAATGCAGTTTAGATCGGATATCTAAGCTGCATCTTCTTGTCAAAAGCGAATAATTAAGATTTGATAATGATTGCTTTGCTTAAAACAAAAAACAGTCTACCCACAACAGGAAAACTGCTTTTTAAATATTCAATTTTACTTTCTCTTAACGATAATCCTTAAGGAAATCAACCAACTTTTGGTAGTCAGCATCATGTTCAGAATTGTAAGCATCAATCAAATCAACTACCTTATTGTCTTTGGTAATGATACGATACTCACGCAAACCTTTCTTTTCATTGGCAACAACTGTGATTTCGCCCTTGCCTGGTGTTGAGTAAAAAGTTGGGTTCAATACTTCATTTAACTTATCTGATAATTGTTGATTAAATGCAATAGTATTCATTTTGTTTTTATCTCTTTTCTAAAAATCTTAACATCGACATTATAGCATTTAGCGATCAAAATAAAAAATCTTAACATCGACATTATAGCATTTAACGATCAAAATATCAGAACTTTAAATTGAATTTTTTATTTTTGAGAAGCACCCGTACTTGCATCATCTTCAGTGTAGTAAATGTCAGCATAAGCTGTGTTGGCAGCGATGCGGCCAAAGGTAAAGATATCGGCCAAAGAGTTGCCGCCCAAACGGTTGCCCGCATGGATACCACCGGCATTTTCACCAGCTGAATACAAACCTGGAATTTCTTCGCCATTCTTATCCAAAACATGAGCCTGAGTATCGATGACTAAACCACCCATGGTGTGGTGAATAGCTGGACGACGAGGCGTTGCATAAAATGGTGCAACTTCACACTTCAAATCGAAGACATTTTTATGGAATTCAGGATCTTCACCCTTATCAACATCTTCGTTGTAGGTCTTGATTGTTTGTACCAAAGTATCAGGATCCATGCCAACTTGTTTTGCCAAATCCTCAAGCGTGTCAGCTCTAAACAAAGTGCCGGCTTTAACTTGGGCATCGATTGATTCTTGCGTGGTGTTATAAGCCGTTTCCTTGATCTTGTCATCGGCAATTAAGTAGAACAAGCCGCCATTGGCAATCGCAGCCTTGGCCAAAGTATCACGTTCCGCAAATTCGTTGACGAAGCGTTTACCCTTTTGGTTAACCATAATGTAGTTTGCTGGTGGAGTTTGCAAACCTGTAAATAATTCCCCAGTCTTTGGATCTGAAACAGGCATCAATTGGATGAAGCCCATGCCAACCAATGCGGCACCTGCTTCAAGACCTAAATTGATCCCATCACCGGTAATCGCTGGGGAATTGGTAGTGGCGATGTTGTCGTCAATCTTTTGCCAGTAAGTGTTGTACTTTTGAACCATCTTTGTGTTGGCACCAAAACCACCGGCAGTTAAGATGATTGCTTTAGCATGAACAGTCAAGGTTGAGCCATCAGCACGCTTAGCAACGACGCCACGAACTTTGCCGTTTTTAATAATTAAATCTTCAGCACGAGTTTCAAGATATGGATTTACGCCATGATCCTTTACCCAGTCTCCTAAAATGTGAATATAAGCGTAGCCCATTGGCTCTACTGGCTTATGACCACGACGCCACAAGCCGCCGACTGGTTCGGTGACGTCAGTTTCATCGAATTTAACGCCAAGATCAGCCAACCATTTAACTGAATTGAGGGCATTTGTGACCAATTCATGTACCAGAGCATATTTGCCGTGAATTTCATTACCCTTTAAGTCAACACGCTTTCCGCCTAAATAAGTTTGAATTTCATGCAGCAGAGTTGAGTCAAATAAGTAATCAGCGCCAGAATCAACGTATTCTTTAATTTGCTTTTGCAATTCTTTAAAGTCGTCACGATATTCGGGATCAATCTTCTCAATTGGTGTCTTAGCCAATTCTTCCAAAGTCTGCTTTTCACCTGGAAGGGCCTTGAATTTCTTTTGCCAGTCAGGTTCTGCAGCGTTCATTGGGCCACCGGCATGACTGGTATTGCCACCGATTTGTGGATATTTTTCCAAAATAACAACTTTTTCACCGTGCTGAATTGAGCGAACGGCAGCAGCTAAGCCAGCACCGCCGGCACCCACAACGACAACATCAGTATCTATCTCTTCGTCTTTTGCTTTCTTAGTTGCAGGCTTTTCACGCTTTTTCCATTCTTCAGCATCCCCGCCGGCCTCATTGATTGCTTGTGCGATGCCATCGATCACACCGTGGCTTGAAATAGTCGCACCACTGACTGCGTCAACGTTTAAGGTTTGATGATCAATGATTTCCTTTGGCAAACGGTGAAACACTTCATCGGCAACCCCTTTGGTTTCGCCGGAAGAATCAATTTCAATATCTTTAATCTTGTCACCATCGATTGTGACTTCCAATGGCATGGATTCTGAACCATGACCTTTTGCTCTAACTTTATATTTACCTGATTTCATGTAAAAAACCTCCTGCAATCCCTTGTTTGTGATCGCTTACAATTTGATTTTAAACATTTTTTTCGCTTATGATTAGTACTAATAGGAATACTAGTTTGACAAAAAGGAATAGTTTATGAATTCGATGCAAGTTAAGTGCGTGATTGCACTGGGAAAAACCAAAAATTACACCAAAGCAGCCGAAAGCCTCTTTGTTTCGCAATCAACGGTTTCTAAAAATATCAGCCGGCTTGAAGACGAATTAGGCTTCAAAATCGTCACCATGCAAGGACGGCAGGTCGCTTTCACCAAGGATGGCGAATACTTTTACCAGCAATTATGCCAAATTCATCAGCAATTTGAAGAAACGATTTCCAATATCTATTCCCAAGAAAAAGAGCGGCCCATCATCATTCGCCACTCAACCGCGATTTTTGAACGCTATTATTTGCCTCGCTTTCTGCAATTATTTAGGCAAAAAAGCCAGCAGGAGATCGTCTTCTCCGGCTTCAGACCCAACATTTCCTTTGAAGACAACCTCGATCTTTTTTACGAAAATCAGGCCGACTTCATTCTGATCCAGCAAGACTTCTTTCACCATGATGAACGCTTGGGTTTCACCCCGCTTTTAACGGGAAAATTCTCTGTCATCATTAACCGTAAAAATCCCTTGGCAAAGAAAAAGACCATTTCACTTTCCGATCTGGCAAATGAAAGAGTCTGGATTTGGAACAGTAGCCCCGCCGTTCCCTCAGTTTTAAAAATTGAACAAGCACTCAAGCAGATCATGCCTGTCGACCAAATTCGAGAATCTGACGGCATTATCTCCTGCGAGATGTACGCAACTGCGGACGAAGGCATTGGCATCGTTCCCAGCTTCGCTTATGACAACAATTTGAACCCGGATGTGGTCTACAACTTTTTAGATGTCGACGTGTCCCTGGTGTATGGTGCTTTTTATCTAAAAACAACGGAAAATGCCTCCTACTTCAATGATGTCATCGATAATTTAAAAGAGGCCGTCGCTCTAGAACGGAAAAAGTGGCACTAAAAACAAGGATTATTTTTCATCCCTGACATACTTTAAAAACATCAAGAGGATGATAACTGCCATGACTAGCAAAAAGATGTAGGCAAATTGCGTGCCCAGCGCAGTGGCAGTCGGACCCTTTGATCCCATGCCGGCTTGACTGAAGGCAACGATTGCGGAAGTGATTTATGTTCCGTCCGCGCCGGCAAATTGCTGCACGGTACTTAAAATTGCATTGCCTTGGGTCGTCTTAGGCTGACCAACTCTGCTTAGAGCGTAAGTCATGACATCACCCAAAATCATGCCCATGCTAGCCATATAAATAATGTAAACCAGCGAGATGAAGAGATTGTTCATGCTTTTGGCAAAAATGGTGAATAAAGCCAGCTGAACGAGCATCATTACTACACCCGCCAAAATTACGCGCCGTGCACCGTGCTTATCAAGCAAGCGGCCACCAATCGGTCCCATTAAAGCGCCAATGCAGCCCGGCCGGAAGCACAAGCAAACCCGCAACCATAGCCGTATTGCCGTTGACCAGCTGTACGTAATTTGGAATCAAAAAAGCATTGCCTAAAGAGCACATTTGAATCAAGAAGAAACCCAATACTGATGCAGCAAAGTATTTATTCTTGAGCAACTGCAAATCCAGCAAAGGATGGGCCAATTTTTGCGTTCTTTTAACCAGAAAAATACCAGCAACTAATGCAATTACAATAGGCAAGGCAATCCCTGTCGCTATCCCTTGAATTACACGCCCTAAAAGTAGAATGACAAAGCTAGGCGCTAACGCATCAATAATTAGTCCAATTAAGAACAAAATATTAGCAGTTAAAAACAGGTTTTTGGTTTTGTAGCTGCTTTTTTAAATTGCGGAAATCGGTACAATAATTGAAATTGCCAATAGATAAATTGAAGTCATACAGGAAACGACATTGGTGGAAATGCCAAATTGCCGCATTAATGTTGGAAAGGCAATGTTCATTGAAGTTTCAACGATTACCCCGCTGAAAGACATTAGTTCCATCGCTACGATTGCCGCAAAAACTTTGCTTGGAATTTTATCTCTTTGCTGATTGTCCATCTTTGATATAATTCAACACCTTTCTTGCAGTTTCAAGTTCTTCTTCACTGAAGTTTTTTCGTAGAGCTAAATCATCATTCTTCATGTACTGGTGAATCTGCTTCACCAGCTTTTCTGCCTTCTCGGTCAGCTGAACTTTTTTCTGACGCTTATCATTTTTATTGACCACACGTCTGATCAATTCACGCTTTTCCATCCGTTGCAGCATGATGGTGGTCGTAGAACGCTGAATTTCAAATTCGTGTTCAATCTGATTTTGACTAGCAGAATTTTCGGTTTGATTGGATAAAAAATCAATCACTGACATTTGCGTACCCGTGATGCCCAAGGTCATCGCAAATTGGTCGCGCTCACGATCAATCTGCGTTGAGGCCTGGCGAACGGTTTTCCTAATCGGTTCCATAGGCCCTCCTTTTGTTAGACATCTAACGATATTATCCTAGTGTGATTATTGTTAGATGTCAAGCAATTTTCTGAGCAAAAAAACGAGACCTGCTTTATCATCACAGTTCTCGCTTAATTATCAGAACACAGATCAAGTGCCAAGTACGCATAAGATCATAGCTCCATCTTGATCGGTGCCCAAATAAGTGACATTTTATAATTTCCTAAATTGGAATATGGATCATATCCAGTCAAGCATGCAAGAAAGAAGCTTGCCCAATAGAAAAGAGGATCATAGCAACAAGCTATGGTCCTCTCTTTAAGGAGATTTTAGATTTTTTACTTACTGTCTGTATTTAGGATTGAGGTATTTTAAAAATATTGGTTTAGATTGATTGTTTTATCTGAGTTTAGCCGATATTATCCCAAGGCTTCAAGTCGATAGCTGGGCCTTCAGCTAATTTTACTTGTTCTTTTGTTAAAAATTCCTTTCTGACAACTACATCGTAAACATAGTCTTCAAACCATTTTTGACTCATTTCGTAGAACCCTTTGTGGCCATATTTATCGCCCCAGGAGTTTTCTACTTTCCACTTGCGAATTTGACCTTTGTCTTCATCGACACCGACCAAAGTCATATCGTGAGTTGCAAAGCCTTCACCAGTTGCCAAACGATCAGCCTTGCTCATTTGAGTATCAACACTGAACAATGCATCAGTCTTGTAAAGTTCAGTATCAAGATAGCCCGTCTTGCGTTCCATTTGCTTGAGAACGTCATTACCAAAGATAACGGCATCCCCTGCTTTAAGTTGAGCAACAGCTGCCTGAGCCAAGTATTCAATTGGAACATTCAAGAATTTAATTTGATCACCGCCATCAACGTTATCATAAAGTGGCATGTGATAAAGCTTATTAAATTCGTGGTTTGGACAATTTGACAAGCACACGTAATCATCAAAGTGGAAATCTTTGAAGTATTTTTGGACAAATTGACGTGGAGTCAAGTCCTTTTCCAAATGGTACTTCTTGTCATCATCGCGGTATTCCAAATCGAATTTCTTTGGTGGTTCGCCCAAAGCAACTGATACCATGCGGTAAACTTCATTCAAGCATTGCTTCTTGGCTTTTTCTAATTGATCTTGCTTGCCTTCCTTGACCAACTTGCGCAAAAGCAAGGCATCTTTTCTTTCCTTACGGGCCAAAGAATCAATCAAGCCCGTGGTGTTATTGGAGTTAAAGCTTTCTGGCATGGCATATGAGGGAACGACGCCATACTTTTTAACTAAATTGATTGCCATTCCCCAAAGTCCACCATCTTCGCCGGCAAAGCCAAGCCAAGATTGAACTTCACGGTCATCAAGCGGCTTGTCTGCCAAACGGATCATTGCATCATAGAAAGCATTGGCACGTTCAATTTTATCCCAGAAGAAGTTATAGGCTTGTGAAAAAGTAAAATTCTTAACCTTATTCTTCTTGCCAAAATAGTGACGGAGAACGTTTAAAGTTGCAAACTCCCAGCAGCGGCCGGAATGCTTTTGATCAGTGACGTTTTCGGTATCAAGTTCAATTGAGAAAACGTGGTTCAAACGCTTGGAAACACTGTCATTAAATGAAGCTTCCAAAAGTCCTGAACGTTGAGCGGCACGTGAGGCAACTTGATTTTTATCATTGCTGTTAAAATCGGCGGAAAAGTCGGCGATTTCTTGATCTGAAATAATAGTCATCGGTATCCCCTTCTTATCTATTGGCTTTTAATTTTTCTTTAAGTGTTGGTGTTAATAATACCTTGTTTTTAGAAAAATAGCAAGCAAATTTGCTCATTTTCTTTAATTTTTTATTCATTTAGTTTTCCGTTAGCAAAAATTCATGCTTTCCCTAGGAATAAAATCACTATAATAAGGATGGATGAATTTTTGGAGGAAGAGAAGAATGAAAAAACATAAGTTGTTGCATCTTGCTCTTTCACTAATTGCTGCCATCAGTTTAACAACAATCGGCGAAACTGCGAGTCAAAAAGTCGAAGCAACTAGCTACAGTGACAGCTCGCTTGCTAGTTTGAAGTTTCATAGCAAGGAAATTGTGACGGTTGATCATAATAAGCCACAGTTTTCAAAAAAGACGGAATCGGAAAAATGCGGTCCCTGGCAAAAATACAGCAATCTCGATTATCTTAATCGGGCTCGAACTGCGAATGCCCTGTTAAATAAAAAGCTGATGCCAACCGTCAAGCGCGAAGGCTTGACCTGGGATCCAACCGGCTGGCACAATAAGCGCATCAAGGGCGGCTGGCTGTACAATCGCTGCCACTTGATCGGCTATCAATTGACTGGTCAAAACAATGATCCCCGCAATTTGATCACGGGAACCCGTGAATTAAACGATCCTGACATGCTCAAGTACGAAAACGAAGTGGCAGATTACATCCGTGAATCCGGCAATCACTACATTCGTTACCGCGTAACGCCTATTTATAAGGGCAATGATTTATTGGCTAACGGAGTTGAGATGGAAGCTCAGTCAATCGGCGACAACAGCGTTCACTTCAATGTCTTCATCTTTAACGAGCAGCCTGGCGTGGTTTTGAATTACAAAGATGGCACAAGCCGCGTAAAGAATTCAGGTACCACGGTTGTTGCTAAAGCAAAAAAGACTGCTAAGAAGAAAACGACACGGGCAATTCGGCATGTTGTTCACCGCGTCAGCACCGCACGTTATCGGGTGATCGGCAACAAGCGCAGCAAGATCTACCACGTTGCCAGTGGTCAAAATTATCATATGTCTTCAGCAAATGCAGTTTACTTCAAATCTGAAGCTGCCGCAAGAGCTGCAGGATATCGTAAATCGAGGAGATAAACAAGAAAGCAGATTGAATCAGTTATTCAACCTGCTTTTTTCTTTCAAGATATAATTTATTGCTGCGTGGAAATTCGATTTTTTGCAATTTTTTCAGACGTTTTATAACTTCATGCTCATTCAAATCTGTCCAAACGACTTTGCGGTAGCCATCTTCGATGATACTGAAGCCTGCACGATCTTTTTCAATAATAATTGAACGATCCTTTTTATAAGTCAAAAGTTTGATCGTGGCCTTATCCTGCATTTCTTGCAACTCACGAGCGACAATATTTAGCAAATTACGGTTATCAATCATTAAGTTTCACCGAGCCAATCCATCAACTAACTTATTTTTCATCGGCACAAGCAATTTACCATCCTGAGCCAACTGATCGAATAATTTGCCAACTGCAGCAACAAATTGCTCGTAGTTTTTATCCCCTGCTTTTAAGGAATATGACGATGACAAAGTCCGATTAACAAAGCCTTGCCGGGTGTATTCTTGATCATTTTCTGTTTGAAAGGTATCGCAATTACCGGTAAAGAATTGTCGACAGTCAACAGCCGCAATTCCGTTTGAAAAACCGTGAAAATTAGGACAATACTGTTTAAGCAAAGCTGCCAATTTTTGATTGCAAATGGCATCAGCGATCCTTGAATTATACACGATGATTACTTTGCCATCAGCTTTTAAGATGCGCTGACATTCCTGCCTGAATCTTGCCTGGTCAAACCAGTGAAAAGCCTGTGCTGCCGTGACATAATCAACAATGTTTGCAGGCAAAGTCGTGTTTTCGGCATCCCCAGCAATCGAATCAAAGTTTGCTCTTTTTCCTAAAT
>NZ_ADNY01000046.1 GCF_000178475.1 Lactobacillus amylolyticus DSM 11664
CAATTTGTTTGCTAATCCTTTTTTGTTTTTTCTAGATATTTAAATAATGGCAAAAATCTGTTGAGCAATTCCAAAGCAAAAGACCGCCAGGCTAGTTGCTCCTAAAATATCGGAAGGGTAGTGCGCTTTTAAACTCAACCGAGAGATGACGACCATCACCCAAATCCCCAATAAAATCAGGGCAAATCCTAAACCAAAATCTTTGCCAAACAGCTGCAGCAAAATCAACACCATGGTTGTTGCTCCAAGCACGTGCCCGCTTGGAAAGCTGTAGCCATCATCCAAATCGGATGCCATAATTGGTCGCCGACGCTTGATGGAATGCTTTAACAAAATTCCGAGCAAATCAGTAATGCCAAGGGTACCTAAAACCCAAAGGGCAGTTGTATAGTGATTTTCGTTAATTAAAGCGCTGGCCAATAGGACAGCCCAGACCACCATTAATTTTGGATCGTTCAAAAACGCAATAATCTGCCATTTAAAACCATCTCGCTGCTTCACTAATTTGTGGTGAAGCCAGTGGTCAAAAAGATTGAAGCGTCGTGAGGTTTTAATATTGAAAATTAATATCAGCAAGATAAGTGCTGATACCAATGAAACAATAATTTTATCCATTCTTTCTTTTCGTTCCCTAATTTAAGCAAAATTCATTCAACTGTTATTCTAACAGGAATTTAAAATAAGTCGCGGAATTTGAATAAAACTTAAGAATTAATTTTCTTCATCGAAGACAATTTTATCGTTGATTGGGTAAGTGATTAACTTATCGCTATCCAAGTTTTCTTTGTGCAGATCAACCTCGGTGATGCGCTTGTTGTTGTAGCTGGTGTAGTAGAAGGCACCGGTATCCAAGTTGGTATCATCTGAATAAATAGTGTATTCAAATTGGTTTGGTGCTACTTCATCCAAGCCTTTTTGTTGTTCAACAGAATGCAAAATATGGAAGTAGGTATCAACATTTTCTTCTTCGCTGTTATGTTTAGGAGCGTTGAATTTATTGAAGGCTACTCTGACTAAGCGAGATTCTGAGTCCATGCCGCCTGGCAAGTTGTGTGAGCTAAGACCACGGCTGTAGCCATTGAAGTTGACTTCTTTTGAAAAAGTATTGACTGGCATAGCTGGTGAAAGACTAGCGTAATTGTCAAGGTTGGTCAGTTGCTTAAGGAATTGTGGGTTGTTGGTCAAAAGCTTTTTAGCTGCATCAACGCTGGCACATTGACCTAAAACCCATGGAATAAATTCAAATGGGGTAACGTTGTCTTTTCCTTCTTGAACATCAAAGGCTTTGAAGTTGTCAGGATAGTTCAGGCCGGCCATGCCCAAGCCTTTTTCATTGGCGGCGTCGAAGTAGAGTGGATATTCATCAGCTACTAAGGCGATTCCGATTAAGGCATAATGCTGCTTCATATCAGGCATTTTGCGGTATTTGAAATTGTAATTGCGTGGGGTAATTACAACTTCTTGACCAAATGAAATTTCAAGGTCGAGGTTGCGACCAAATTAGTGATCCTTAGGACTAAAAACTTGATGTGCACATATGCTATATCTCTTTTCATGTACACTAAATCATTATAATTTCTAATAATAGTGAAAGTTTACCTTTTTGGATATAGGGAATCAAGACGTGCAGCCAGATTTATGGAATTTTAAGAAATTTCTTTCTAACGCAAAAATGACCATCCCTTGTGGGACGGTCATTTCACTTAATTGGAGGAGAGTACAGGATTTGAACCTGCGCGCCAGGGATAAACCTGGTTCGCCGGATTTCGAGTCCGGTGCATTACCACTCTGCCAACTCTCCAAAACAAAATTATTATAGCAATCTTTTCAAAATAGGTAAAATAAAATCCTAAAATAATTGCTTATAAATATTTACCAATCAATATAGAAGAAAAAATTATAGAAGAAAAAATTGTGATTGCCATATATAAAACAATGTCATAAAATTAAAACGAAATGAGAGATTGGAGCGTGTGTTCCAACCCATTTTGGTATATTCACTTCTGTTGAATTAGAGAATAACGGTGAAAATTATGACTCATGAAAAGCATAATGCTCCCCAGCTGAAAAGAACTATGTCTGCGGGACAAATGGAAATGATCTCTCTTGGCGGTGCCATCGGGGTTGGTTTGTTTATGGGGTCAAGCTCAACGATTAAATGGACTGGGCCTTCGGTTTTGCTGGCTTACATGTTTGTCGGCCTCATTTTGTACATCGTCATGCGTGCTCTGGGTGAAATGCTGTACGTCAATCCCGGTACTGGCTCCTTTGCCGATTATGCAACCGAATACGTGCATCCCTTGGCCGGCTATCTAGCGAAATGGGCGAATGTCTTCGAATATATCGTGGTTGGCATGTCCGAAGTCGTTGCCGCGACTGAATATTTGAAATACTGGTGGCCACACATCAGCGCTCTGTGGTCAGGCATTATCATCATTGCTTTTTTGCTTTTAGCCAACCTGGCATCCGCCAAAGCCTATGCCTCACTTGAATTTTGGTTTGCCATGATCAAAGTCATCACCATTATTTTGATGATCATCCTCGGCTTTATCGTTATCTTCTTCGGTGTGGGCAACAGCGGTCATCCAACTGGCTTTTCCAACTTGTGGGCTCACGGTGGCTTCTTTACCGGCGGAGTGAAAGGCTTCTTCTTCTCCATGTCGATCATTGTCGGTTCATATGAAGGAATCGAATTGCTCGGAATTTCTGCAGGGGAAGTAGCCAACCCGAAAGAAGCGATTGCTAAAAGCGTTAAATCAGTACTTCTAAGAATTTTGATTTTCTACGTTGGTGCGATTTTCGTAATTGTCACTATCTATCCATGGAATAAGTTGGATTCGCTGGGTTCACCGTTTGTTACGACCTTTGCTAAGGTGGGCATTACAGCAGCAGCCAGCATCATCAATTTCGTTGTTTTAACCGCGGCGTTGTCAGGAGCCAATTCCGGCATCTATTCATCGAGTCGGATGCTGTTCAAGCTTTCGCATGACGGGGATGCGCCAAAGATGTTCAAGCATATTTCCAAGAGAATCGTGCCTGACCGTGCAATCATGGGTATCTCAACTGGAATTTTCGTCGGTTTTATCCTCAACGTGATTGCTTCTAACTTTAATCACTCCGCGTCCGATCTGTTCGTGGTTGTCTTCAGTTCCTCAGTTCTGCCGGGAATGATCCCATGGTTCGTGATTTTGCTGGCGGAATTGCGTTTTCGGAAAAACAATCCGGATATTCTTAAAAAGCATCCCTTTGAGCTGCCGCTTTATCCATTCTCTAATTATTTTGCCTTTGTCATGCTTTTGGTAATCGTCATTTTCATGTTCATTAATCCTGACACTAGAATTTCGGTTATCGTTGGCGCCTTGGTTTTGATTGCGGCTACGATTGCCTATTTAGTTCGCCACAATAGAAAAACCACAAAATATTGAGTTCGTCTTTGTAAAAAATCATATATATGGTAGTCTAAAAATGATTGTTTTTTTAAAAGGGGAATAAAAATGGCAATTTTGGAACAACCATATTTGGATCTGCTACAAAAAATCATGACAGAAGGCCATGATAAGAGTGACCGGACTGGTACCGGCACCAAGAGTCTTTTTGGTGCACAAATGCGTTTTGATCTCTCAAAGGGCTTTCCTTTATTAACAACCAAGAGAGTTCCTTTTGGCCTGATTAAAAGCGAGCTTTTGTGGTTCTTAAGAGGAGACACCAACATTCGCTTCTTGCTGCAGCATAAAAACCATATTTGGGATGAATGGGCCTTTAAGAACTGGGTTAACTCAGATGAATATCAAGGTCCTGATATGACTGATTTTGGTTTGCGCTGCCAGAGCGATCCTGACTTCAACAAGATTTATCAAGAAGAGATGAAAAGATTCGATCAGCGCATCCTCGATGACGAAGATTTTGCCAAAAAATACGGCAACTTGGGCGACGTTTACGGTGCACAATGGCGTCACTGGGAGAAGCGCGATGGCAATGGCTTTATCGATCAAATTCATAATGTCATTGAACAAATTAAGCATACGCCGGATTCACGCCGCATGATTGTAACGGCATGGAATCCAGAAGACGTGCCAAACAGTGCGCTTCCACCTTGCCACGTAATGTTTCAATTTTATATTGCTGACGGCAAGTTGAGCGTGCAGCTTTATCAACGAAGCGGCGACATGTTTTTAGGCGTTCCGTTCAACATTGCCAGCTATTCGCTGCTTTTGAATATGATTGCCCGCGAAACTGGCTTAGAGGTCGGCGAATTCATTCATACTTTGGGGGATGCGCATATTTACCGCAACCACTTCAAGCAAGTTGAAGAGTTGCTAAGCAGAAAGCCTTATGATTCGCCACAATTGTGGCTCAATCCTGACAAAAAGAAGATCGAAGATTTCGAGATGTCTGATATCAAGGTCTTAGACTACAAGCACCACGACACCATTAAGGCGCCAGTCGCAGTATAGAGGTAAATTATGATTACGTTTGTATGGGCTGAAGATGAGCAGCATGGCATCGGCTATCAAGGACATTTGCCTTGGCATCTGCCGGCTGACATGAAGCATTTTAAAGAAAAAACGCTGGGTCATCCCGTTTTAATGGGAAGAAAGACTTTTGCCAGCTTGCCGCACCTATTGCCTAAAAGGCAGCATTTGGTGTTAACGCATAATATTGATTTTCAAAAAAAGTACGTGGACAATCCGCAAGTTTCAGTCTTCTTGAATGAGCAAGACCTATTAAAATATCTGGCTGCTCATCAGGCAGATGATATTAAAGCCATCGGTGGCGTCTCAATTTTTAAACTGCTGGAGAAACAGGTCGATGTGCTTGAAAAAACTGTCATTCATCACAGGTTTGAGGTTGATACCTACATGCCCGAGATCGATTATTCAGACTTTAAAATTATTAAAAAAGAGCAGCATGAGCCAGATGAACGCAACAAGTTTGCCTATGATTTTCTGACTTATAAAAGAAAGTAAAGAATCCCGCATTTTTGCAGGATTCTTTTAGTATAAGTTATAATATATGCATAGATTTTTAGGTGAGGGAAAATTTATGGACGAAAAGCAAACTAGTTTAAATGGTCTGACGCACGAAGAGGTCAAGCAGCGCGTCCAGTCTGGCAAAGTCAACAAGGCGGTGGACGATCAGATTGGCTCTTTCCGCAACCGTGCTTGCCCGCCAGTAGGTCATGCTGCACGATATGAAGAGCATCGAAGCTTTGGCGCATGTCAATGTCCTTTGCGTCGATAAAACCGGGACCATTACCGAGCCGAAGATGGGCGTTGAAAAAGCCATCGTTTCAAAGGCCAGTCCTGCATTGAGTTAAGACTAGCTCCACCAAGAGATTGCTGATTTTGCCAAAAACATGCCCGCAGATAATTCCATGATGAAGGCTATCCATGACTTTTTCAAAAATGGCGTGTGCGAGGCGACGCAAATTGTTCCCTTCACCTCAGTTAACAAGTTTTCGGCTGTAGTTTTTGATAGTAAAACTTTAGTTATTGGCGCGCCGGAAATGGTACTGCGCGATCAGTTCGCCGAATACAAAGATTAATTTGAAAGCTTTGCCAATTAAGGCTACCAGGTTTTGATCGTAGCGGAATATCCAAAAGTCTTGAGCGAGGATAATTCTGCCCTGACTGAAGCGGTTACGCCTTTGGGCTATATTCTACTGACCAATCCGATTAGAAAAGAAGCCAAATCCACCTTCCAGTATTTTGCCAAGCAGAGCGTGGATATCAAGGCTATTTCCGGTGACAACCCAGTCACGGTAGCCCGCGTCACTAATCAAACCGAAATTAGCGGGGCAGATAAATATCTTGACGCGCAGACGATTCAAGAAGGCGGCTATGAGAAAGCGGTTAAAAACTGCAATGTCTTTGGCCGCGTTAAACCTGCGCAAAAGCGAAAATTCGTTGAGGCACTGCAAAAGCAGGGCAATACTGTTGCCATGACGGGTGATGGGGTCAACGATATTTTGGCAATGAAAAAAGCTGATTGTTCCATTGCCATGGCTTCAGGCAATTTAGCTTCGGTTCAAGCTTCGCAAGTGGTTCTGCTGGATTCAAATTTTGTCAGAATGCCAGAAGTGGTCAATGAAGGACGCCGCGTGGTCAACAATGTCCAGCGTTCAGCCAGTCTGTTTTTGGTTAAAAATATTTTCTCATTCCTGATGGCAATTTTTGCTTTGGTCATGACCATCAACTATCCGCTTCAGCCTTCACAAATTACGATGATTTCCGCTTTTACGATCGGTCTGCCTTCATTCCTGCTTGTACTTGAAGAAAATGAGCAGCGCATCCGCGGCAAATTCATTCCCAATCTGCTGGCAAAAGCCTTTTCAGGTGGTCTAACCGATTGGCTGGCCGTAGGCATTTTGGTAATTGCCGGTTCCTTCATCAATTTAGATCATGATCAAGTAGGGACCACGGCAACTATGCTGCTGATATTGGTCGGCATCATGGTTATGTATCACATTTCCGCACCACTGAAAAAATTCCGAGCAGCCGTCATGGCAGTCTCAATCATCGGCGTGATTTTATCCATCATTTTCTTGCATGGCTTGTTCTCATTAACCATACTGCGGACAAGATCAATCTTTGTTTTGCTCGTTTTGTTCTTTGCTGCGGTCACGGTCTTTAGATGGATGTCGCATATTTCAGATGGGATTGCCGAAGTGCTGGTCGTGTTTGATCAAAAAGGCAAAGACATGACTTTTGCTGACCTGCACGAAGCTTATCAGCGTGGCAGAAAAAATAATTAAAAAAATTATTTGACAATCTTAAAATCAGATGATAGATTATTAACAACGAATTAAAAAAACATCTTGAAAAGCAGAGTAGCTATCGTTTTTATTGTTAAAGAGAACTGACAGTTGGTGAGAGTCAGTCAATAAGGCATAGTGAACATGGGCTTGGAATGATGATTATCAGTGATATTTAGCTGATAACGGGTTTGCATCCGTTAACATTGCAAGCTGTTTCTTGACAGCTAATGAGGTTTATCCGCGTGAGCGGGTAGACGAATTAAAGGTGGTAAAACGAAGCACTCGTCCTTTTCAATGGGATGAGTGCTTTTTTCATTGCCAAAAGGGGGAATACAAATGAGAAGAAGACGCAGAAATACGATTGTTTGGTCAATTATTGTCCTGGTAATTCTAGTAGCCGGCTGGTTTAGTTTTGGACCAGGCCTCAACTTCGGAAGCAATAATTCCAAAGTTGTTACCGTCGGGGTTGTCGGCGAAAGCAAAGGTGATGAAGCAATTTGGAAGAGCATTGCTAAGACCGCCAAAGAAAAATATGGCATTACGATTAAAACCAAGAACTTTACTGACTACAACCAGCCAAACAAAGCTTTGAAGTCAGGCGATATTGACTTGAATGCCTTTCAGCACTACGCATTTTTGAAGTCTTGGAATAAGTCAAATGGCGGCGGCATTGTAGCAATCGGTAGAACCTACATTGCTCCAATTCGTCTTTACTCAAAGAAGTACAAGAAGCTGAGTGATTTGCCTGATGGTGCCACAATTGCCATTCCAAATGACGCAACTAATGAATCAAGAGCGCTCTTCGTATTAAAGAATGCCGGTTTGATTAAATTGCGTTCTGGCAAGACTTTGGTAACTGTAGCCGATATCACTGACAATCCTAACAACTACAAGATTAAGGAAGTAGCTGCCGAACAAACCGGCCGTGTTCTTTCTTCAGTAGACGCAGCCGTTGTCAACAACGACTATGCTAGCGCGGATGGTTTGACTGATAAGCAAGCAATCTATATCGAACCAATCAACAAGGATTCTAAGCAATGGATCAACATCATCTGCTGCAAGAAGGGTCAACAGAACAAGAAGATTTACCAAGAAGTTGTTAAGGCTTACCAAACCGCAGAAACTAAGAAGTTAATCAAGAAGTACTACGGCAACACTGAAATTGCAGCTTGGGACGTTAAGTTGAAGTAGGAGGACAGACGAATGGGCATTATTGAATTAGAACATATTAATGTAGATTTTCCGCAAAAAAAGGGTAAAACCGTTCGGGCAGTTCATGACGTCAGTCTGAATGTCGAAAAGGGCGATATCTACGGCATCGTCGGTTTCTCCGGTGCTGGTAAATCAACCTTAGTGAGAACGATCAATTTATTGCAAAAACCAACGGCTGGGAACATTAAGGTCGATGGCAAGGACTTCATTAAGGATGGCAAGCAGGTTATTTCCAACAAGGATTTGCAACTGGCTCGCAGAAAGATCGGCATGATCTTCCAGAATTTCAACCTATTAAATGAAACAACTGTCCTTGAAAATGTCGCTTTTGCTTTGAAACACTCTAAGCTGTCCGATGAAGAATTAGAGAAAAAATCCCTTGAATTGCTTGATTTGGTTGACTTAAAGGACAAGGCCAACTTCTATCCGGTTGAGCTTTCCGGTGGTCAGCAGCAGCGTGTCGCCATCGCCCGTGCTTTGGCCAATGAACCTGACATTTTGATTTCTGATGAAGCAACGAGTGCTTTGGACCCGCAAAATACGCAGCAAATTTTGGACTTGTTGAAGAAGTTGAACAAGAAATTGGGCTTGACGGTTATTTTGATCACGCACGAAATGGATGCCGTTAAGAAAATCGCTACCAAGGTTGCTGTCATGGAGAATGGTCAAGTAATTGAAAATGGCAATTTGAAGCAAGTCTTCTTGCACCCAAAGAAGGAGCTTACCAAACGCTTTGTTGGTGGTTCACTTGAAGCCATTTCAACTTTGTCTTCACTTAGCTTAGGCAAGCTTGGGCCTGATGAAGCAGTTTACCAACTGGTCTACAGCGTTGCCAACGTTACCAAATCGATTATCGTTGAACTTTATCGCGAAACCGGCGCAGAAGCTTCAATGCTTTACGGCAACGTGGAATTATTGAATGATGAGCCAATCGGAACCTTGGTTGTTTCAGTAAAAGGCGATCCAGAAAAGCAGAAGCAAGCTAGAGAATTCTTGGAGAAGCAAGACGTAACTTTGACAAGATTGGATGAAAAGGGGAATTTATATGATTAATTGGATAGCAAAAGTTTTACCAAATGTCTACCAACTTGGCTGGGGCGGAGACGCCGGCTGGGGTACCAGTATTTTTCAAACTTTGTTTATGACCTTCTGGTCAGCCATTTTTGGCGGAATCCTCGGAATCATCTTTGGCGTTCTGCTCGTTTTAACCAAAGAAGACGGCATCCATCCCAACAAGTTCTGGTACAACGTCTGTGACAAGATCGTTTCCATCTTCAGAGCCATTCCGTTCATTATTTTATTGGCCTTTATCGCTCCGGTGACGCAAAAAATCGTTGGTACGCAAATCGGAATGAAGGCAGCTTTGGTACCATTGACTTTAGGTGTTTTTCCATTCTACGCCCGTCAAGTGCAAGTTGCTTTGGAAAGTGTCGACTCAGGCAAGATTGAGGCTGCGCAAAGTTTGGGCGCAACCACCCGTGATATCATCTTCGATGTCTACTTGCGTGAATCTCGTTCTGAATTGATCCGCGTTTCTACCGTAACTGTCATTTCGCTAATCGGCTTGACTGCAATGGCTGGTGCCATCGGTGCCGGCGGTTTGGGTAATACCGCTATTTCATACGGTTATAACCGTTTCAACAATGACGTAACTTGGGTAGCCACTATTTTTGTTATCATCTTGATCTTTATCGTTCAAGTGGTCGGCGACTTCTTCGCTAAGAAATTAAATCATCAAAATCGCTAATAAGTTAATTTAGCAGCAGTTGAGTAAAAACTGCTGCTTTTTTATTGCAAAAAGAATGGAAATTAAAGCCCTTTACAGGTATTATAACAATGAAGATAGATTCTTATTTATTGCATAGTAAGGAGACTCAATATGACTGAAGAAAATTATCGTATTGAAAGTGACACAATTGGCCCAGTAAAGATTCCTAAAGATGCTTTGTGGGGCCCACAAACAGAACGCAGCCGCAACAATTTCCCTAGTGGCGAGTTAATGCCATTGGCAATTATCCGTGCATTCTTGCACTTGAAGAAGGCAGCTGCTGAATCCAACGTTGAAGTTGGGGATGAAACTCAAGAAAAGGGTGCTGCTATCGAGGACGCAATTGATCATCTTTTAGCATTAAGCGATGAAGATTTGCGCAAGGACTTCCCATTGCACGTGCTCCAAACCGGATCAGGAACGCAAAGCAACATGAACGTTAACGAAGTCGTTGCCAATTTAGCTAATAAATTGCATCCAGGCTTGGGCATTTTGCCAAATGATGACGTTAACCGTGGCCAATCTTCCAACGATACTTATCCAACAGTCATGAATATCGTAGCCATCGAGGCACTTGATCAATTGGAGCCTGCGATTCAGCACTTAATTGATGAATTGGTCGTTAAGGAAAAGAAGTACTGGAAGACGGTTAAAATTGGCCGGACTCACTTGCAAGATGCTACGCCTTTAACTTTTGGCCAAGAGCTTTCCGGCTACATTTCAGCTTTAAAGCATGATTTGTCCTACATCCAAAGCTTGAAGCCTACCTTATATGAATTGGCAATTGGTGGTACCGCTGTTGGTACTGGCCTTAATGCTTCCCCAGGGATGACTGAAAAGATTGCGGGCAAATTATCTGAAGTTTATGGTCATAAGTTTATCGTGGAAACGAACAAATTCTGGGGTCTAGCTCACCACTCCGGCTTGAACGTGGTTCATGGTGCCCTTAAGACATTAGCTTCTGACATGTTCAAGATTGCCCAAGATATTAGAATGCTCGCTTCTGGTCCGCGGGCTGGCTATGGCGAGCTCAATATTCCGGCTAATGAACCCGGCTCATCGATTATGCCGGGCAAGGTAAATCCAACTCAGGCTGAAGCAGTGACGATGGCTTGTGCCAAAGTATTCGGCAACGATACCACCATTACTTTCGCATCTTCTCAAGGAAACTTTGAATTGAATGTCTTTAAGACGGTGATGATCGCTAGCTTCCTTGACTCATGCAATATTTTAACGGGTGTTATTACCGGCTTTGCCGACAGAATGATTCATGGCTTGACTGTCAACAAAGACAGAATGAACGAATTGCTTGATAATTCACTCATGACGGTTACCGCGCTTTCACCACATATTGGCTACCATGCAGCCGCTAAAATTGCGCAAGCAGCTCAAAGAGAAGGTACGACTTTGCGTGAGGCTGCGCTTAAGAGCGGCAAGGTTACGGAAGAACAATATGATAAATGGATGGACTACATGCAAATGACGAATGTCGACAAGCATGAACCGGAAGAATAGGTTAGAAAATGGACAAATATATTTTTACTCCCAATCAAGCAAGTGAATTAGCAGATGAATATGATGCTGTTATCGTAGGTGCGGGCGGTACCGGCTTAACCGCGGCTTTGCAGGCACACGAATTAGGTCTTAAGGTTGCCGTCCTTGAAAAAAATAAGGGCTTGGGCGGCAACACCAACCGGGCTTCTAGTGGGATGAATGCCGCAGAAAGTTTGGTTCAATTGCAGCATGGCATTATCGATAATAAGGAAGACTTTTATCGGGAAACCTTAAAAGGCGGCGGTCTGCTCAATGACCGCGACATGCTGCGCTACTTCGTGGATCATGCTGCTATTGCTATTTCTTGGTTGAAAGAACACGGTATTGATTTGTCAGATTTAACCATTACCGGTGGGATGAGCAAAAAACGGGCTCACCGGCCAGCTTCGATGGCTCCGGTTGGCGGCTATCTGGTAACCGGCTTGCTTAAGCAATGCGAACAAGAACAGATTCCTGTTTTTAACCAAACTAAGGTAGAAAAATTGCTCAAAGAAGATGGCAAGATCACGGGCGTGGAAGCTGCAACTGCTGAAGGAAAGAAGACGATTCACGCTAAGGCAGTATTGCTTGCTTCCGGCGGCTTCGGTGCTTCAAAAGGAATCATCAAGAAATATCGGCCAGATTTGGCAGGCTACAAGACCACCAACCAACCTGGCGCAACAGGTGATGGTTTGAAATTGGCTGAAGCTATTGGTGCCCAACTCATACAGATGAACTTCATCCAGGTTCACCCAACCGCGCAGACTGATACTGATCATACTTTCTTGATTGGTGAGGGCGTCCGCGGCGAAGGTGCGATTTTGGTTAACAAGGCGGGCAAGCGTTTTGTCAATGAATTGAATACCCGTAAGATTGTGTCAAATGCCATTACTGGTCTTAATGAAGACGGGGCCTACTTGATTTTGGATCAAGGAATTCGCGATCACTTCAAGGCAATTGAATTCTATGATTCAGTAGGCCTGGTTGAACATGGAGCCAGCTTGAAGGAATTAGCTGAAAAGATTGGCGTTAATGCTGAGAACCTAGCAGAAACTATCGCTCAATGGAATAAGGCAGTAGCTGACCAAGAAGACAGTGAATACGGCAGAACAACCGGGATGGAACGCGGCATTGAAAAAGCGCCATACTTTGCTATTCACATTCATCCAGCTATTCACTATACGATGGGCGGCATTCATATCACGCCTGAGACTGAAGTCTTGGACGGTAACGGCAATGTGATCCCAGGCTTGTACGCTGCTGGCGAAGTATCCGGCGGCCTGCACGGCAATAACCGGATCAGCGGCAACTCGATTGCGGAAACGGTGATTTTTGGTCGGCAAGCGGGGATGCAGATTGCGAAGAAAATCAAAGATAAGTAAGAACTAACAGAATAAAAACAAAAAGAAGTGTTATCAGAAATGGTAGTGCTTCTTTTCTTTATTTACAGATTATCGTGCATTTGCAATATGAAAGTATATATAAGGGATGCCTATAATAAAGTAGCCCAAAAAATATTAAATTTTTTAAAATTAATTTTTTGCAAAATCTTTAAAAGCTTGCTAGATAAGGCATGGATTTGGATTAATAACAAAGACCTAGAATTTGATAATGGGCCAAAAAGCAAGTTACAAATTAAAAAACAGATGTTATATTTATCAGTGTAAACAAACAATTGAAGTTTTGTAGAGATTAATTTCAATTGCGAAAACAGAGTATCTTAATAAGAGAGAGGTTGTAGACGTATGTCAAAGAATAATTTTAAGGAACGGGTTCGGAAGATGGAACCTAAGCAAGAACGTTTCTCTATTCGTAAATTTACAGTAGGTGCTGCATCAGTTTTGATCGGTTTCACCTTCTTTATGAATGGTGGACAGAAGGCTCAAGCTGCCGAACAAAATGCTTCTTCTGACAATACCAATCAAGAAAGTGAAAAAGCTGCTAGCGATGAGTTCAGTAGCGAAACTGAACAAGCAGTAAGTGATCAACAATCACAAAACAAAGTTAACAACATTAGTGATTCAATTGATCAATTGAAAGCAACTGGTAGCAAGAAATCTGATGTTCAAGCCAAGGCTGCTCAAATTCAAAACCAAATTGATGCTTTAAGCGATGCTGAAAAGACTGCTTTAGCTGCTAAGCAAGGCGCTACTGATCCAGCTGCCTCAACTACTGCAGCTGCCAGTGATGAAAAGGCTGCTTCAAGTGATGCACCTAAGGCTGCTGATACTGAAGATTTGACTGTATCAACTAAGTCACTTACTGCAGCTACTTCTGCTAAGACTTTGGCAGCAAGTGCTGTGAAGGCTGCAACAACCACTTCAACTGCAACTCAAACTTCAAATGTTAGTGATTGGGCTGGATTTGTTAGTGCTTTGGAAGATGTTAACGTTGGTACTATTAATGTAACTAGTGACATTACTGTTACTGGTAACTTGGGTGGTCAATCACTTGGTTATAACGGTTGCCTTACTTTAAGTGATAAGAATATCGCTCGTACTGTTACGATTAATGGTAACGGCAACACCATTGACTTCGGGCACTACTCGTTAATGTTTGAAGATGCTAACCAAAAGAATGGATCAGCTTGAAACATTACCTTTGAAGATGTAAAGATGAAGGGTGTTTCTAAGGACGGCACAGGTTCAACAAGTACAACTGAAGCTGGTACATTTGGTTTAATCAGTTTTGCTGACGTAGATTCTGATAACCAAAAGAACGATGTAGTTACCTTTAATGGTGTGACTGCTGATGCTTCGGGCCGTCCAGTAATTTCCGGTGCCAAAAACATTATTGCTGCTGGTTTAAGTCAAAAGTTGGGCGAATATTATGCTCTTAACTTTGAAGGTACTAACGTCATCACTGACGCTGGTGCAACTTCATATCCATCAGGCAGACAAGACAGTGGTAACGCTGTAGAAGCAGGTTACATTAACTTCTTGAATGGTACTGACACTACTATTAACATGACTCAAACTAGTGATGGTACTCAAAACTACACTGAAGCTGCACAACCAGTTTTACCAACAAATTCAAACGATGATCAAAATGATTAAAACAAGCAAAATGATAATGACAATACCGAAACTGTAGCCCCTCACGCAGCATCTGCTAAAGCTGGCAAGAGCGCAGCAGGATTTCAGCAGGATTGCTCGGACTTGCAAGTGACAGAAAACGTAATTAAAATAATTAGTAAGTTTTCAAAATTCCTATATTTTTAGCTCAAAACGGCGCGATGTAAATCGCGCTATTTTTTTGTGCCTAAAATAAAAAAAATATTTATCCTTAATCTAGCAATAATGTAAGCGCTTGTAGTATAATAAAAAATGTAGGTATTGGAAAGATATTATTTTTTAATGAGAGGACAAATTATGACTAGAAAAGTATTGCTTGTTGGTGACGGTGCCGTTGGTTCAACTTTTGCTAACGACTTATTGCAAAACTGTGATGTTAAAGAATTGATTATCTGCGATGTTGCTAAACAACGTCCAGTAGGTGACTCAATGGACCTTGAAGACATTACGCCATTCATGGGTCAAACTGACATCCACCCAGGTGAATACAGCGATGCTAAAGATGCAGATGTTTGTGTTATCACCGCCGGTGTTCCAAGAAAGCCAGGCGAGACTCGTCTTGACCTTGTTGCCAAAAACGTCAAGATCTTGAAGAGTATCGTTAAGCCAGTTGTTGACTCAGGCTTCCATGGCATCTTCGTTGTTTCCGCTAACCCAGTTGATATCTTGACTACTTTGACGCAGAAATTGTCAGGCTTCCCTAAGAACAAGGTTATCGGCACCGGTTCCTCACTTGATTCAATGAGATTGAGAGTTGAATTGGCTAAGAAGGTTGGCGTTCCTGTTGCAAAAGTAAACTCAATGGTTCTTGGTGAACACGGCGACACTTCTTTTGAAAACTTTGACGAATCAACTATTAATGGCAAGCCACTTAAGTCATATGATGAACTTAGCGATGATGTATTGGCACAAGTTGAAACCGACATTCGCAAGAAGGGCGGCAAGATCATTGCCAACAAAGGTGCAACCTTCTATGGTGTTGCAATGATGCTTACTCAAATTGTGTCAGCTATCCTGGATAACCGTTCAATTGTTTTGCCACTTTCAGCGCCTGTAAAAGGCAAGTATGGCATTAACCATGAACTTTACTTAGGTACTCCAGCAGCAATTGACGGCTCCGGCATTAGCTACGTCATCGAGACGGAATTGTCAGATGATGAAAAGAAGAAGATGCTTAACTCAGCTGACAAGATGCAAGAAGTTTTAAACACTGTTGATTTGGACTAAGGTAAATGAGATTTGTTACAACTGATCATGTAGCTTTGCATTATAGTGATACAGGCGAAAAGGACAAGAAGGTCATTTTAGGGATTCCCGGCATTGGCGGAACGAGCCAGTTCTGGCATAAAATGATCTCGCTCTTTAATCCCATATATAGGATAATTTTGCTTGATCCGCGCAACCAGGGGCAATCAGAGCGGACAGACAAGGGTCAACGCATTGCGCGGCACGCCGCAGATGTTGAAGAATTGTTGGCATCTTTGAACCTGCATGATGTCATTGGCATCGGCAATTCAATGGGTGCGGCCAACTTGTGGTCCTATTTGGATCTTTACGGCAAAGGCAGACTTTGCGCGATGGTTGATCTGGATCAATCGCCTAAGATGATTGCCGATACTGATTGGCAGTATGGGTTTAGAGATCTGTCATGGATGAATTATCCCGACTATCTGAAGCGGCCTTTTGGCAAAGCCTTCTATGCTCATATTGCTGACGAAATGTTTGAGGCGGCAAAAGAAGAGCAAGAGGTTTTCCCTTATGATGCAAGAGACAATTATAAATGCCTAATTGATCATGCTGAACAGGATTGGCGCGATATTTTGAAAGAAATGCCTGTACCGATGCTGGTTTTGGCAGGGAAGAATTCACCATTCTTTGACTATCACTTCACGGACGCCGTTAAGGAGATTAATCCGGACATTGAAACTAAAGTCATTGATAACTGTGGCCACTTGATTCAGGCGGAACAGCCGGAAGCAATGCATGACGCGGTGATGCGTTTCCTGCATAAGAAGAAATTGGTTTAAAAATCAAAGTACAAAAAAGCTCACTAGAAATTCATCTAGTGGGCTTTTTGTATAGCTATAGTTTAATGATGTTAATGATTAATTTTTACGATTGCGCGTACCTGCCAATCCAATCAGACCAGCAAGTGATACAAATGCCAAACCGATCCGTGCAAGCTTGTTTTGTTTAGCGCCGGTTTGTGGCAATTCTTCAGCCTTGGTGGAAGAATTATTGCTGTTTGCTGAAGTATTGGTGATATTAGAAGAAATATTCTTTTCATTATTGTGCTTGCTGCTTAAGACAATTGTCGTTGCTTTAGATCTAGTTGTTGTAGTTGTTGCAGCAGTCTTAGTAAACTTAGTTTGCTTTGCATTTTCAGATTCACCATGAGGAGCAACGTCTTGATCATTTGAAGCAGCTGGAGCTGAAGTCTGCGGTGTAGGTACCTGTGATGGCTGACTTGGCTGTTGTTGTGAAGGTTGTGGTGGAGTAGATGGCTGATCATCAGGTTCATTTGTAGGTTGACTAGTTGGATTTGAACCTTGATCAGTTGGCTTATTTGGTGCAGCTGCCTTCTTCTTGAAAATAACCGTTACAACCTGATCTGCAGAAGATGGATCAACGCTAATGGCTTTGACTTGCTTCGTACCGTCGGCAAGCGTTGTTAATTCATCGGTTTCATCGCTGAGAAGAGCTGAAATTAAATCATAGCCATCTTCACTAGCGATGGTTTGAGCGGCAAAGCTGCCTGATTCAGGCGTCCAAGTGTGGTCACCAGTTGAACCGGCAGGTATAGTGCCATTGAAGGTCAATTCAGCGCTCGTAGATTGGCGACTCACTTCGTTAGTTGGATTACCGTTTTCATCTTCAAAAACGTAGTTGATGGTTTCAGTGACTTTCTTAGTAGTAGTTTCAGGCTCAGTTGGTTCACTGGATTTTTGCTTAAAGTAAACTACTAATTCCATTGGAGCCGTATCTGAACTTGCTTTGGTTTGATCAAGCTTGCCATATGCGTAGCTGGGAAGCTTATCAATGTCTTCATCCTTGTCTGGTGAAAGGGCAGTTTCACTGCCATCTTTGTTAACAGAAACAAACTTGTCCAGGTCGTACTTGCCGAGCAATGAACTCAAATAAGTATCAGCATCAGTACTGAATTTGATGTCGGTACCAGTTGGCTGTTGGAAGTAGAAGTCATTTACTGGCGTAATTTCCGTAATGTTGTTTGGATCAGTGTCATCCTTGAAGGTCAGGTGTGCAGTGACCAGGTAGCTAACTTGACCGTCGTTTAAAGCAGTGCCGCTGTTGTAGTACAAAACGCCAATGCCAGCCCCCCAGCTAAGCGCGCCGCTGGCAACTTCTTGATTGGTTTCATTGTTAACAACTGAATCATAAGCGATGCCCGTGTTTTGCAATGAATCCCAAAGAGTTTTGTTGTCAGTAACCGCACTATAGCCAGGTTGACCGTATGGGCCATAATTGCCACCAGTTGCAGCTAGCTGCCCAATCTTCATTTGCATTAGTAATGTCCTGGCAGAGTGAAGCCATCATGACTGACAACTAAGAAGGTCAGGCCGCCTTTGAGCAAAACGTTGTGGTTTGGAATGACGATGTAGTAGCTTGCCAAGTATGAAGGAGTATCAGGACGGTTAGGATCAGTCCAGTTATCGTTGATTGTACGAGTAACTTGAACGTTGCCTGGATCTGGCTTATCGCCGGTTTGTGTTTTAGTAAATGCATAAACACCGCTGACGCCGTTAACGCTGTTGGTTACCACTTGGTTTTGTGGAGCCACGACTTGATTTTTAATTGCGTTGATAAGATCTTGTTCTGAAGTCCAGCCATAGTTCCAATAGTGGTTGTTTGGAACTTTGATGGTAACAATGAAGTCATAGCCAGTCTTGTCTAATTGGGCGGTTAAGAATTCACTGTTGAACCAGTTGAGCAGTTAAGTCGCTGCTGTAGGTTGAATCACCAATTTTTACATCATTTGGAATAGTTGTCGTGAGGTCTTGACCGTCTTCGTCTTTATCTGAAGTAGCTTGGTAGACGAGGGCAGAGTTAGCACCTGCCTTATCAGTTGCATTGGCCCATTGCAAGTCGAGGTTGACGTTAACGGGAGTACCGAAGTCATGCAAATTACTGTTAAAGGTAATGCGATAGCCACTTGAACCGTTTTGGGTAATTTTACCGATATTTTTATTTTGGTAAGTCAGATCGACATCGTTAGACAAGATAGGATCAAGACTCTTGTATTGAGTTTGACCTAAGTTGACATTCAAGTCTTCATGGCTGGAAGCATCATTGGTCTTATCTGTGTCGGAAGCAGAAACATTATTGACTTGGTATGTGTCGGAAGTCAATTCTTTGGCTTCTGTGCTGCTTGCTTCTTCAGATTGAACAGCTGGTTGATTTTGCTGATCAGTGGTTTGGCCATTTGATTGGTCATCTGCTGATTGAGCAGCAGATTGGTCAACTGCTTGACTTTGAGAAGAACCTGCTTGTTCAGATTGATCATCCTGCTGCTGTTGTTGATTTTGTTCAGTCTCTGTTGTTTGGGCAGATGAATTGTCGCCATCAGTAGCGGCTTGAACAGTGCTGCTGCCAGCATGAGGACCATTTTCGTATTGGTAAGTTACCTTTTTGGTAACGGTTGCGGTTTGATCTGCTACACTTTCAGTCTTGTGTACGAAGTGAACAACGAAGTTTTGATCTACTGATGGATCAGAATCATAGTTCCCAAAGTTAGGATTTGAAGCATCTGTACTAATTTCAGTACCTTCATGAGCTGCGTCAGCAGTTTGCGTACCACTAGTGATGTCAACAAATTGGTATTTGCTGCTGTCGATATTTCCATAAGCAGTATTAAAGTTGCTGAAGCTAATTGGGGTGGTATCTACGCCAGTAGCATCAAGGGTAGGGGTGTCATCGATGAACTTCTTATCAGTATCATCTTAGAAACGTACGTGAGCAGCTTCAGTTTGGTTTTGGCCGCCACCATTACCAGTAACAGCACCAGTCCAAGATTCAGTATCGTCTAAAGTAATACCAGTTCCATTCAAAGTTTGTGATGTGTGAGTAGTAATAGTGGTTCCATCACCTGGAGCCTTATTTGGATCATTCATTACCGTATCAACTTGAATGAAGTAAGCATGACTTGCGTAATCTGTATTGCCATCGATATTAAACAAGCCATCACTTGATTGATCGACAGCGAAGCCATTTGGTTTGCCGTTTTCATCATAGGTAACATGAGCAAGCAAATAATTCTTGAAAGCAGTGTCTGGTGTACCAGCAGTAATCTTGTTATAATAAGTTGCTTGTTGGGTAGGATCACTTGGATCGATATATTGATCATCTTCATTATGACGATCGCCACTGTCATCAACAGCCATATCAGAAGGGACTTCATAAATCTTAATTGATGAAGGAATCATCGTTTGATCGCCGCTGAAAACTGTATTAAAGACAGCATCCATCAAAGGATTCAAAGTAGTAGCACCTTGTTGTGAGCCATAGTTAAAGTAAATGCCCCATTGGTTTACAGCTTGATCACTAGTAAGGCCATATGTATTTGCATCATCAGAAGTGATGTTGCCATAGCCTCCTTCAGCACCAACAGTGGTTGACCCTATCCTGAAACCCTTAAGGATTTCACCTTTTTACCTTATCTTTATATGGAGTCAATTCAGTAGTGAATGCAGTGTAGGTTTGATCACCGACTTGAACTTCAAAGGGGTGAGCTTGCAGGTATCCAAGTAGCTACGATTGAACTGTCAGTAGTATTTAAGTGCCAGTGTCCAGTACTATCACCAGAAAGATCACTTTCACCTGTTGTAGTGTTAAGCTTGTATGCCTTGTTTGAACCAGCGTCAGGGAAGTTGATAGTGATGCTGTTATTTTCATCAACTTGAGGATTGTCAATTTGAATAGTGACGTTATTGTTGTCTTGACCAGCCATCATAGTAGTATTGGCAGGATCACTAGTAACTTGGCCGTTTTCATCAATTGCATTTGAGGAAACGATAACAGTTTGCTGATTTTCGCTCTTGCTTTATTTTAAAGTAGAAGCATCAGCGTTGCCATCAATGATCGATCCGGTAGAAACTGTTTGTGAATCGGGGTTGTCATCATCACTAGAATTTGATTCAGTAGAGCTTGTTTGCTGAATCTTCTGTCTTAGCAGTTTCTTGAGTAGAACTGTTTGATTGTTCTGAACCAGTTTGACTTTGGCTTTCTTCATCACTAGTAGAAGAAGTAGTTGAAGCATTATCGCTTGAACTTGATTCGCTATTAAAATTAGTAGAAGCAGATGAATCTTGACTTTGGTTCTCTACAACCGCAGTTTTACTGCTTTGATCAGTATTTTCATCGGCGTGAACTAATTGGCCATTAGTCAAATAGAAAGTAGTACCTAAAGTAACGGCTACAAGACCGATGCTTAATTTACGTAAGCTAAATTTTGTTTACCATTTTAATCTTGCGTTAAAAATTACATCATTTTTATGTTTCATAATTTGATCCTTCTTTGTGTTATGTTTCTTGTTAATCTCACTCTCATCTGATTGACAATTTAAGAATAACACAAATAAATAACTTTTAAAGCAAAAACGTATGAAAATATTTAGCTTGTAAATATATTATTTAATTTCAAAATGCAAAATGCTAAAGATGCTTGATAAATAGACTCTATGGAGAGTAAACACTAGGCAATAACAATAAGCAAATGTTATTTTAAAATCTATATGTAGCCGTATTAAATAACATCGCTTATCACTTGAAAACAAAATAAATATTTTTATCTTAATATGGTAGAATTGTAAAAGCTAACTAATTAGATAGAAGTTGATTCAGAGGCATTATGAACGAAGAAAAGGAAAGAGAAAAAGTAAGCAAACGAAAGTTATCACATCACCATCACATGCGAGTTCGCTGGGAAGAATTTTTCAAAAGTGATGACGACACCTTGGCTCGTGACGCAACCTTAGTTGAAAAAGGCTCACTGGTTGGCCGGGTTGGTATCATGATGCTGGGATGCGGTACTGGTGCCTGGCGTGTCCGCGATTCGATGGATACCATTGCACGAACGCTCGGAATTACCTGTTCGGCCGATATTGGTTTGGTCTCAATTGAGTACACCTGCTTTGATGTGGATAATCAATCATATTCACAAACCTTGTCCTTGCCGGCAACTGGCGTGAACATGACCAAGCTAAACCAAATGGAAAAATTCGTCCGGCAGTTCAGAGCCGGTCACGGTCACTGGACTCTTGGGCAAATCAAAACCCGTTTGAATGAAATTAACCAATATAAGAGTACCTATCCAACCTGGATTTTAGGTCTAGCTGCCGGTTTAGCCTGTGGCGGCTTCATCTTTTTACTAGGTGGAGGATTGCCTGAAGTGATCTGTGCTTTTTGCGGCGCGGGGATGGGCAACTATGTCAGAAGCGAGATGGGTAAGCGAAAAATTACGCTCGTTGCCAAAATTGCCGTTGGCGTTGCCATTGCCTGCCTCTTTTACTGGATTGCATTCTCGCTTTTGCGACTTTTCTTCCATATTAATTACGATCATGCATATGGCTATATTGGTTCAATGCTCTTCGTTATTCCTGGTTTCCCATTTATTACGTCAGGACTGGACATGTCAAAACTGGACATGAGGTCTGGCCTTGAGCGAATGACCTATGCCGTCTTGATAATTTTGATTGCGACCATGGCCGGATGGGGGATGGCGATGATCTTGCAGCTTAAGCCAGGAAACATGCCAGATCTTAACTTGAGTATTCCTGTTTTAACCGGTCTGCGACTAATCGCCAGCATGTGCGGAGTCTTCGGCTTCTCAATTATGTTTAATTCCAAATCGTCAATGGCACTGACCGCTGCATTTATCGGAGCTATCGCTAATACCACTAGATTAACCCTTGTCGATTACGCACATTTTCCAGCAGCCCTAGCTGCCTTCATCGGTGCGCTAATTGCAGGACTCTTAGCCAGCATCGTTAGAAATAAGGTTGGTTTCCCACGAATTGCCTTAACCGTTCCTTCAATCGTTATTATGGTTCCAGGACTTTACATGTATCGGGGAATCTTCAATTTTGGGATCACCAATATCAATATCGGTGCCTTCTGGCTTGTTGAAGCATTGATGATCGCTGCTGCTTTGCCACTAGGCCTTCTTGGAGCACGTATTTTAACGGACAAGAAATGGCGCCATGTAGACCTGTAAGTTGCTAATAAGCTACTCGAAAGAGTCCGAGATAACGAAGAAAAAAAGAGATTGGAAATCAATTCCAACCTCTTTTTCTTTCTATTAAATTTGTCTTATTTAACGAATGCTGTTCGCATTACTAATACAACTGCGACCATGGCAACTGCAAAGCCGGCCAAACCTAATAAAATATTCATTCTAATCATTTTCTCCTATGTTTTCTAAACGCTTTATTCTTTCAGATCGGTTACTTTAGCATGGCAAAAAGCTGCTAAATCCTTAGGATTAAGCCAAACGCTGCGGCCAACTTCACCACTGGAAACAGCCACTTCTTCTTCGTCATTCATGGAATCATCTAAAAAGATTGGCAGGTGATGGTTGAAGTAGATGCCGATTGGGGTATTGGCGCCATGAACGTAGCCGGTTGTTTTTTGCAATTTCTTTAGTGGCAGCATTTCGCACTTCTTATTGCCAGAAATCTTAGCCAATTTTTTCATTGATAAGTGTTCAGTCACTGGAACAACGCCGACCAATGGACCAGTTTTATTTCCTTCACATACCAGAGTCTTGTAGACTAGATGTTCTTTGTCTTTTAAAATAGATGTGTCCATTTGAGCAACGCCGCCGCTATCTTCATGAGTGGCGAATGAAGCTTGACTATATTTAATTTTATTTTGGTCTAAAATCTTTTCGACCAAAGTCTTTTCAAGTTTATCTTTTTTCTTTTTCTTTGACATGATCTTTCCTCCGAAAATTATGATAGCATTGACAAGAAAAATTCTAAAGGAGCAAGTACTATTAATGAAGCTATTAGTTATTAAAATTGAAACCAGTCACGAAGTAGAAGATGCATTAACTATTTATGCCCAAGATAATTTAAATGCCTTAGGAACAGAAGCCAGAAAACGCAGTGATTTTGAACAAGCAGGCTGGCTGCATGATTCAACCGTCGTTGAGATGGACGACATCAAGGATTTGCCTAAGGATATGCAATTTATGGCTTACTTTGATGAAGAAGCAGATAAGGATGCTTTAGTGAAAAAGTTCAACGATAAATTGCAGGAATTGAAAGGATACGGCCTGAATATCGGGGATGGCAAGATCTCAACCAGCTATATTGCTGATCAAGACTGGAATACAGCTTGGCAAAAGTACTACCACGTTATTGATTTTTCACGTCACCTGGCAATTGTACCTGAATGGGAAGACTACAAGCCTGCTTTTAAAGATCAGCAACTGATCAAGCTGGATCCAGGTTTGGCTTTTGGTACAGGCAATCACAAGACGACTCAACTTGCCATGATGGGACTTGAGCGGGCAATGATCAAGCCTATGAGCGTGGTTGATGTCGGTACTGGTTCCGGTATTTTGGCAATTGCTGCTTCCAAACTTGGTGCCACTGACGTTATGGCTACTGATATTTCAGATGAATCAATGACTGCCGCTAAGCAAAACTTTGCTTTGAATGATTTAAACAATATTCGCGTTCAAAAGACCAGCTTACTTGCCAACGTTGACGGCAAATTTGATATCATTGTTGCCAATATTTTGGCTGAAATTTTGCTTGATCTGATTCCGCAAATGGATGCGCACTTGAATCAAGGCGGCCAAATCATCTTTTCTGGAATTGATTATTTGCAATTGCCTAAGATTAAAAAGGCACTGGATGACAACAACCTCAAGATTGATCTTACGATGCGTCAAGAAAGATGGATTGGGCTTTCTATTACTAGAAAAGATCAATAATCGTGCTAGAATATACTAAATTAAACTTTTGTGAGAGGAAAAATCTCTAATGCAAAAAATCTGGTCCAAGTTTCAAACAATACCGCTGATTAAGCGCCTTAATAACTATCCATTTATGCCAGTCATTTGGTGGTCCTTATTAGTAGCAATCGTGCCTTATATTTTGAGTTTATTAAAAATTCCGATTGTGCTGCGTGAGGGAATTGTTTTTTTAATCATTAACAGCGTCATCTGTTACTTCCTGGGGAAGCTGATTAAGAAAAGATCCTTGTCGCGTTGGTGGCTGCTTTGCTTACCGATTGTTTTTGATTTAGCCATGATTCCCAGATTTGCCAAATATAATTACGTTTTTGGCGTGATTTATTTGATTTTTGAGGTTTTTGGTTTAATTAGTGACCGAATCTATCGTTAGAAGGGAATGAAGATCGATGTCAAAATACGTTGAAATGACTCATGATCAGGTAATTGATGCCTGCAAAAAATATATGAACGATGAGCAAATTGCTTTTGTCGAAAAAGCTTACGAATTTGCCAATAAAGCTCATGCTGGTCAAAAGCGAGCTTCAGGCCAACCGTATATCATGCACCCAACGCAAGTTGCTGGTACTTTGGCAGCATTGGGCCTTGATCCGGATACGATTGCCGCAGGATTTTTGCATGATACTGTCGAAGACACTCCCGTAACTAACGATGACATTAAAAAAGAGTTTGGCGAAGATGTTGCCTTTATCGTTGATGGAGTAACCAAGCTGAACAAGTATCAATACAAGTCTCACCAAGAATTTTTAGCTGAAAATCACCGGAAGATGCTGATTGCTATGGCTAAGGATTTGCGGGTCATCATGGTCAAATTAGCCGATCGACTTCACAATATGCATACTTTGCAGCATTTGCGTCCTGATAAGCAACGCCGGATTGCCTCAGAAACGATGGATATTTATGCACCACTTGCTGACCGTCTTGGTATCGGAACGATCAAGTGGGAATTGGAAGATATGTCCTTCCACTATTTGAATCCGGAAGCCTATTACCGAATCGTTAACTTAGTGGCTGTTAAGCGGAGCGAACGGGAAAAGTATATTTCTGATGCGATCTCAGTTTTGAAAAAGACGCTGGACAACTTAGGCATCAAGTACGAAATTTATGGTCGACCAAAGCATATTTACTCTATCTATAAGAAGATGGTCAATAAGCATAAGGATTTTGATGAAATCTACGATTTATTGGCAGTTAGAGTAATCGTTAAAACAGTACGTGATTGTTATGCCGTTTTAGGGGCAGTTCATACGGAATGGAAGCCAATGCCAGGACGGTTTAAGGATTATATTGCCGTTCCAAAGGTCAATGGTTACCAATCTTTGCACACGACTATTATTGGGCCTGGCGGGCGGCCACTTGAGATTCAGATCAGAACTCAACAAATGCATGAAGTTGCTGAATACGGTGTTGCGGCTCACTGGGCATACAAACGCGGCAACTTTAGTGGTGTTCAAGAAACGTCCTCTGGCGATAAGCTTGACATGTTTCGCGAAATTTTGGAATTAAAAGACGAAACCAAAGATGCCGATGAATTCATGAAGAGCGTGAAGAGCGATATTTTCTCTGATCGCGTTTATGTTTTCACACCAAAAGGAGAAGTATATGAATTGCCTAAAGGTTCAGTTACTTTGGACTTTGCTTATGCAATTCACACCCAAGTTGGTAGTCATGCGGTCGGTGCTAAAGTAAACAACAAGCTGGTGCCGCTAGATTATAAGCTTAAAAATGGTGACGTGATTGACATTATGACGCAATCCAACGCGACTCCTTCACGCGACTGGGTTGATATGGTTAAAACTTCACGTGCTCGCAACAAGATTCGTCGCTACTTCAGATCACAGGATCGTGAAAACAGCATTGAACATGGTAAGCAGGAAGTTGCTGATTTATTGCGAGAAAATGGTTTGAATGCCAAAGAATTCATGGATAAAGAGCATATTGAGAAGATTCTCGATCACTTTAACTACCATGATGCTGACGAGCTTTTTGCTGCAATTGGCTTTGGCGATCAGTCAGCAATGGGCGTTTACAACCGTTTGACCGAAGACATCAGACGAAAAGACCAACAAGAAAAGCAGAAGAAGCGGGAAGAGGCCATTCTTAACGCGGGTCAGCAATCAGTTGATAATACGCAAAAGGCGAAAAAGAAGAACGGCAACTCTTCAGTCATGAAAATCAAGCACAAGAATGGCGTCATGATTCAAGGCGTCAGCGATTTGATGCTTCATTTGGCTAAATGCTGCAACCCTGTTCCTGGGGATAAAATTATCGGTTATGTTACTAAAGGCCGCGGAGTAACTATTCACAGAAGCGACTGCCGGAACATAACCAAAGAGGCTCAGCAGCAAGGACGGTTAATCGACGTTGAATGGGAGAATGTTGAAGAAAATTCTGCTCAAGCATTTAATGCCAATATTGAAGTCTTTGGCTACAATCGCGGCAACTTGCTAAGCGATGTCGTTAACAAATTGAATTCATTGACTAAGAACATCAACAATATTTCTGGTAAGGTCAATGATGAAAATATCGCTCATATTTATGTCACCGTTTCTGTTTCCAACAGTGAACAATTGAATGATATTTTAAGCAAACTGCGTGATATTCCAGATGTATATGAAACAAAGAGGTCAGATAATTAGATGCGTGTTGTAATCCAAAGAGTCAATCATGCTCAAGTTGATATAACCGGCAAGACAGTTGGCAAAATTCAAAAAGGTTTTCTTTTATTAGTTGGCTTAAGAAACGGTGATGAATTGCCCGTTGTCAAAAAAGCCGCTGACAAAATTGCCAAAATGAGAATTTTTGAGGATGAGAATGGCAAAACCAACTTATCTTTGAAAGATGTTGGCGGAGAAATCTTGAGCGTCAGCCAGTTTACTTTGTTAGCTAATACCAAAAAGGGCAATCGTCCAAGCTTTGTTGATGCAATGCGTCCGCCAAAGTCTAAGGAATTGTGGGAAGATTTTAACAAAGAACTAGAAAATGATGGCTTTCATGTTGAAACCGGCGAATTTGGAGCAGACATGCAAGTTAGTTTAGAAAATGATGGTCCTTTTACCATTGTTCTTGATCTTTAATAATTGACGAATAAAAATCAGTTCATTAATTTGAACTGATTTTTTATTTTTCGGTAAAATCCCGTTTTTTACGAATATATAAGTGGGGAGAAAATTCCTTACATTGATAAGAAAGTTGAACCATATGCAAGAACAAAAATGGTTTGGGCTTACCGAGGATAAGGTATTTGGCTGGGTGATGTAAAACAAAGCGTTTTGCAAATATCTTCTGCAGATTATTTTGCCAGAGATAAAGATTGAAAGTATTGACTGGCTTGAGAAGCAGAAAGAACTTAATGACTATCATCGCAAGCAAAAAGGCGTTAGGTTGGATATTTTAGTTAAAGACGAGGATCAGCGACTATATGATGTTGAGATGCAGATTGCGAATAATCATGACATTGGCTCGAGAATGCGATACTAAAAATTGAATAGTGAATACAGTTTAGGCAAAGGAAAGACTTATCATGATTTGAAAGAAGCATACATCATTTTCTTATGTCCTTTTGATCCTGAAGGAGATGGCCTTTTAAAATATTTGGCCCATACTTATTTGAACCAAAATCGGGCAAAAAGGTTGAACGACGGAGCGCAAAAAGTTATTATTAATTCAAAAAGTTCATTTAAAGGGGTTAGTCCAGATTTGCAAGGACTAGCTAGGTTAATGAACGATGAGCTGGTAAAGCTAAATCGTCATTTTGATTATGCTCAAAATAAAATCAAAGAAATAAATCGAGATCCGGAAAAGAGGTCGATTATTATGGAATACGAGACAAAGATGCTCGAACGCGAACGGGATGCAGAAGAAGCTGGTATGAAGCGTGGTATGCAGCGAGACATTGAACGTGGCATGTAGCAAGGTATTGAACAAGGTATGGGCAAGGGCTTAAATCAAGGCCTTACCCAGGGCACAGTCGAAGCAATCAAAAATGACATAAAAAGCTACCGTAAGTTTGGTATTTCAGATGAGCAAATTTTAGAAGAATTGATTACCAACTTTGCCGACCAGATTCCTGTCGAAAAATTAAAACGATTGATGAAAGATTAAACTAAATCGCTTACATTGATTGACTTTAAGACCTAAAAACAATAAACTAAAAAGGAATTATCGATGACAAAGATTGAGGATTAGCATGATCTATTTAAGAGACTGTTCGTATTGGTGCGAGAACAGATAGATCTTAATCTGTGACCCTTTTAGCAGATAATGGTTCGTTTCGCGAGCGTTAACCGCAGCAAGCAAAAGGTGGTACCGTGCTAATCTGAAGCGCCCATGATTAAATTCAAGGACGCTTTTTATTTTTTGTCAAATATAAAAAAGGATGATTAAATGAGAGTTCAAAGACCAAAAGGTACAGTCGATATTTTGCCTGGCACCTCGGATTCATGGGAAAAGGTAGAACAGACTGCAAGCAACTTCTTCAAACGCGCAAATTATCGAGAAATTAGAACTCCAATGTTCGAAAACTATGAAGTATTTGCACGTTCAAGTGGTGAAAGTTCTGATATTGTTGAAAAGGAAATGTACGATTTCGACGACAAGGGTGGACGTCATATTGCCCTTCGTCCTGAAGGTACAGCTGGCGTGGTTCGTGCTTATGTTGAAAATAAGCTTTATGGACCGGAAATCGTTAAGCCATTTAATGTTTTCTACATTGATCCAACTTTTAGATATGAGAGACCACAAGCTGGTCGTCAACGTGAATTCCATCAAATTGGTGTTGAAAGCTTTGGTTCAAGCAGTCCACTTGCTGATGTTGAGACAATTATGATGGGTCATGATTTGTTAGCTGAATTAGGTGTTAAAAATTACGAATTACATATCAATTCTTTAGGTAATGCAGCTGTTCGTAAAGCATACCATGACGCCCTGGTTGACTACTTCACACCACTAAAAGATCAACTTTCTGAAGATTCACAAAGACGTTTAAGCATGAATCCACTTAGAATTTTGGACTCAAAGGCTGAAGAAGATCAAAAATTCTTGCCAGATGCACCGAAAATTCGTGAATTTCTCGATGATGATGCCAAGAAGAATTTTGAAACTATCACTAATACGCTTACCCAATTAGGAATTGACTATGTAATCGATGATGATCTGGTTCGCGGACTTGATTACTACACTGGCGTTATTTTCGAATTTATGGTTGCTGACAAGAAATTATGGGAATCAGCAACTACCATTCTCGGTGGTGGACGCTATGATCACCTTGTTGAAGAATTCGGCGGTCCTGCAACTCCTGCTGTTGGTTTTGGTATCGGTGAAGAAAGACTGATGCTTGTTTTGAAAGAACAAAATCCTGCTTTGTTTGAGGATAATGGCATTGATTTCTTTATTACCAATATTGGTGAAGGTACTGAAATGAAAACGGTCGAAATTGCACGCTTACTTAGAAAGCAAGGCTTCAAGACTCAATATGATGTAGATCAAAAGAAATTGAAGCAACAATTTAGAAAAGCCAATCGTGTTCATGCCAAATACGTTATTACCTTAGGTGCTAAGGAGCTTGAAAATGGTACCTTAAACATCAAACGTTTGGCTGACGGAAAGACGATTGATCTTAGTCTTGATGATTTAAATGATATGCAAACTGTAATGGAAAAATTGAAGGACTAAAAAATGGAACATATGGACAAAAGAACAGATTATTGTGGCAATATTACGACCAAATATGAAGGCCAAGAAGTAACTTTGTATGGTTGGGTACAACGCGTACGTAACCTTGGGAATTTGGTATTTATTGACTTGCGTGACCGTGAAGGCATCGTGCAAATCGTTGTTAACAAGGATTCCGGTAAGGAATTGATGGATATTGCTGACAGCTTGGGCAATGAATATTGTATTGAAGTTAAGGGCAAAGTTGTAAAGCGTTCTGACGTCAACCCTGATATGAAGACCGGTGAAGTTGAAGTTTACGCAACTGAAATCGATATTTTGAACAAATCAAAGGTTCCACCATTTGAAATCAAAGATGATATCAATGCTGCCGAACAAACTCGTTTGAAGTACCGTTATCTTGATCTTCGTCGTCCAACTTTGCAAAGAGCAATTATTTTGCGTGCCAAGATTTTGAAGGCGGTTCATGAATTCTTTGACGAGAATGGCTTCATCGACATTGAAACCCCAATCTTGGGTAAGTCATCCCCAGAAGGTGCTCGTGACTACTTGGTACCTTCAAGAATTTACCCAGGTTCTTTCTACGCTTTGCCACAATCACCACAATTGTTCAAACAACTTTTGATGGGTGCCGGCTTCGACAAGTATTACCAGCTTGCACGTTGTTTTCGTGACGAAGACTTGCGTGGTGACCGTCAACCAGAATTTACGCAAATTGATATGGAAACCTCCTTTCTTGATGAAAAGGGTGTTGAAGACTATACTGAAGGCCTTTTGAAGAAAGTAATGAAGGATGTTATGGGTATCGACCTTAAGACTCCTATTAAGAGAATTACTTGGACTGAATCAATGAACAAATATGGTTGCGACAAGCCAGATACTCGTTACGAAATGTTCATCCACGATTTGAGTCCAATCTTTAAGGATTCAGACTTCAAAGTCTTCTCTGGTGCAATTGCTGATGGCGGCTATGTAAAGGGTCTTGCCGTTAAGAATGGTGCTAAGGCATATTCACGTAAGAAGATTGATGAAAAAGCTGACTACATCAAGCGTTACCACGCAAAAGGTCTTGCTTGGGTTAAATATGAAGATGGTGAATTTTCAGGTCCTGTAGCTCGTTTCTTGACTGATGAAAACAAAGAAGCTTTGAAGAAAGAATTCGGTCTTGAAGGCGGAGAATTGGTTGTCTTTGTTGCTGACAAGTGGAAGGTATGTTGTGATGCCTTGAACCACTTACGTCGCGAATTTGCTCATGAAACTGACATTATTCCTAAAGGCGTGTTTGACTTTGTTTGGGTTGTTGACTGGCCATTGTTTGAATACGATGAAGGTCTTGGCCGCTGGATCGCAGCTCACCACCCATTCACTATGCCAGATGATGAAGGAATTAAATTATTAGATACTGACCCACACAAGGCCCACGCTCGTTCATACGATATTGTTATGAATGGTGACGAAATGGGTGGTGGATCAATCCGTATTCACAAGCGTTCAATCCAAGAAAAGATGTTTAAGGCTTTGGGCTTCACTAAGAGGAGAGCTTACGAACAATTTGGCTACTTGATGGATGCTTTGGACATGGGCTTCCCACCTCACGCAGGTTTGGCTATTGGTTTGGATCGTTTCGCTATGATGCTTGCTCAAAAGGACAACATTCGTGACGTTACCGCATTCCCTAAGAATGCATCAGCATCAGAACCAATGATGCACGCTCCAGCTCCTGTTACTGATCAACAGCTTGAGGACATCGGTATTCAAGTTGATCCATCATTTGAAAAGAGCGTTAAGGAAACTGAAGCTCGTCTTGAAAAGATGGCTCAAGAAGACGCTGATCAAAATTCTACTTGGGATGAAGATTAGTTTTAACCTTAAAAGAATGCAAAGAAACAGCTTAAAATG
>NZ_ADNY01000045.1 GCF_000178475.1 Lactobacillus amylolyticus DSM 11664
AAAGCCATGTTGTCGTAAATGTTCATGTGCGGGTACAAAGCGTAGTTCTGGAAAACCATGGCAATGCGACGGTCCTTTGGGGCAACGTCATTCATTACCTTGTGGTCAATTTCCAAAGTACCCTTTGAAATGTCTTCCAAGCCGGCAATCATTCTCAAAGTAGTGGACTTACCACAACCTGATGGACCTACGAAAACGATGAATTCCTTATCTTTGATATGTAAATCAAAGTCGTTTACTGAATAAAAGTCATTGCCTTCGTATTTCTTGTAAATATGGTTTAAATCAACTTCTACCATGTTTTTACCTCTTTTGATTTTTATTATTTTTGTCTTCGTAACTTACATTTATAGAATACGTTTTTTACGAAAGCGCTTCAATGTAGAAGTAAACAAAAAAGTGAACAAATTTTTGGTCACTTTAAACAATTGCAAGATAACAAAAGGTCAAATCAGTCATAGACCGTAGATTCAAGGCAAACTCATTCTTTAGTTTATCAATCCGGTATTCCAAAGTATTGCGATGAGCGTACATTGCCTTTGATGCCTGCGAAACATTGCCCCCGACCTGATAAAGAGCACGAATCAAATTAATCGCATAATCCAGCTCTTCAAACATTTGCCGATAAGTTTGAAGGACTAAGCTATCTTGATTAAAAGAATGCAAATAGAATTTCAAAGCATAGTCAGGTACCGTTGCCACCGCTTGCTGTTTTTGTGAAAAAGTACTAATTTGCCGCTCTTCCTCAAACAAGGCCCGCAAATCGCATTTCCGCTTCCAGACTAAACCGATCAACAAACGACTTTCTGAATCAAAATCGCTATCGACTGTATCCAACATCCCGCTTAGTTCTTCTTTTGACAAAGTGCAGGCTTCATCTACAATTACTAACTGCTCATCCTTTGCCCAAAATGATGCTGTCGTATTCGAAAAGAACGTCAAGATCATTTGCTGCCATTTAGTCTTTTGCTCTTTATCAAGCTGATGAACAGTAATATAAAGAAAGCGCAATTTGATTGAACTTTTTGGTTTCAAGCCATCACCAAAAAGGTATTTTTCCCAAGGACTATTACGCTGAATTTTTAGTTGATTATTTTGTCTCAACAAGTCAATAAAGCATAATTCACGTGGACTCAAATCGTTAAGCGGAATACGTATCAGATGATTATCTACACGCAATTCCACATTTTTAATTCCTTCAGCAAATGACTTATCAATTAATGCAGTTGGAAAAAAGACCTTTATTTTTTCAATTGTCACTAATTATTACCTTCTTCTACCTTAATTTTTCTTCTTCTCCTTAATCATCCGGCGATATTCACTAGGAGTCATCTTAGTTTGTTCCTTAAAAACACGGAAGAAATAGTTGGAATTATTATAACCAACATTGGCAGCAATTTCATTAATATCTCGATTTGTTTCTACTCAAATACTGTTTGCCAATTTCGATCGTGTGCCGCACGGTAGCACATTTCAATTTGCTCCTTAGTATTGCGGCCCAGTGAAAGCTTAGGCAAATTATTTAAACTAAAGTAGCGACAATCGCAAGTTTCATCGTTCTCTCTGAATTCACCACCAAGAACTTTACACAAATAAAAGGCTTTAATAATACCAGTAGCCAGAAGCGGTCGATTGTGTTTATTTCTCTCTTGCAGCGCGATCAATTTGATGGGTTCAACATCGGCGACCAGATTCTTCTTTTGCCTCTTTAATGCAATTTTCTTTTGTAGACAAATGAACTTCACACCAACCACAAGGCATAGACCAGTCATCAGATAATTTTTCATGAACTAGCAAAATCTGATCATCTTTAAAAATTGCAGCTCGCGTATCAATCTTCGGCGTTTGATAACCTTCGTCTCCTAAAAAGAGAGTTTTTATCAGCTCTTGCGGAAGGCCAGTTTTTGCTTGCATCATTTCGCCTGCAATTTTGCGAATTTCTTCATAACGCTCTTTGCCAAAGGCATCATGGCCATAATGAAGTCCGGCTTGGGTAAGGCTTTGAAGTTTTAAAGCCCATTGAGTAAATTGATCGTAATCTTTCATTTTTTATCATTCAAAATTTGTAACTAACTTATGCCATTGACTTTATCTTAAAGTTCTTTCACCATATTATAACTTTGTTTGCCATTAGGATCCGGCAAATTATGTGTTTTACCTTCATTAATAAAACCATTGGCCTCATAAAATGGAAAAGTTCAGGATAGCAAGTTAAAGATATCGCCTTTCTGCCCTGCTTTTTAGCAATTTCCGCCATTTTATTTAACAAGTTTGAAGCAATTCCCTGATGACGATGTTTAGGGGCAACTGCAACTGATAAGATCATTTGGTATTTATCTTCTGAGTGATTAGGATTATTTCTAAAATAAAGCTCATCCTCAATGTAGCGTTTGGAAAAAGCCGGGCCGAAGGTGTGGCCAACAACTTTTCCAGTTTCTTCATCTTCAACTACCAAGAAAGTATCAGGATAATTTTCTATCCTACCGACCATATCTTTTTTAATCATTTCTTTACTCATGTGAAAGGCCGCTGATTCTAAACTAACGACCATCGGTAAATCTGCTCTTTGAACAGTACGATAAATTATCTTCATTGGATACTCCTATTTATTCCCAACCATCATTCTCATCTTCTTGGACATCATCTAATTCATTCTTACCAAATAATTCTATTTCAGAATATGATTTATATTTTTGATTTATCCTTTTAGCCGAAATTCGATCTATTTTTCGATCCAATAAATATTCTTCTATATTTTTAATAATTTTATTCATATCTTTATCATCACGCATCCTTAATTTGCCAAAATATTGATTGCTTCAGCTTAATTCATCTTGTCACCTATCAACTTCTGTTTTTTCTAAAAATAAAACTTAGACAAAAATTGGGCAAGAAAAAATCGAAATTGCTAAACAACAATTCCGATCCTTAATTATCATCTTTAAATTTATTCTGCTTCTTCAACTGCAACGCATTGATTTTGGCGACTATGAACTAATCTCATTGCAAAACGAGCAGTTGGGTGTACAATCAAGCTTTGCATGCAGAAAGCAATCCCGAAATTACGTAGCCATAAAGTTAAGTAACGTTGGAAAATACTCATATCAATCTGTCCTTGACCAGCCCATGATTTGGCAATCGTCATAATCATTGACATGAAAACAACATTGCTAATGATATTCAGAGCAATTTTGGCATCATAAGAGTCAGTTTCTTCGGATAAAAATTTCTTTAATTTTCCTACTGGATAACGCGTTACTGCCAAACAACTGACAGTTACTACCTATATCATTGGAAAAGTTTTTACTACACCCATATAAACATTCCAGCTCAATCCTTGTTGGCAGAAATTAATAGCCGGCGTAATTGTGGCAACATCCAAGCATGAAACGATTAATGTATATAATAATTTTTCTTTTTTATTTTGTGGGAAACTGAGAACCTTCATTCAAACATCATTTCTTAACTTAAAAAAAGACCCGCTAGACTTACGCCTATCAGCCCTTTTCCTCTTAGATAAAAACATCTGTTTGCGTTGATTATAGCAAAAATTTCTTAGAAAAATCAAGAAAAGTTTTATATACGATAGTGTGCGTATAATAGTTTAAGTTCTATTTCTGATATTTTCTCATCAAGAAATGTTCTATCGTTTCTGGTTCATGTCCCGTAATATGAGCAAAATCATCACTCAAGCCATGAAGGTAACCCTTCGCACCACCAGAAGCAAGTTCATGACCATCACCTTCAGAAGCATGGATCTCGCCGAATTCTTCAACCGTCACTGGATGATAACCAATCTCATGACCCGTAACTTTAGTCATAATCTTACCAAGTTCAGGCATTGTGTATGACCGGCTTTGCGTGAGCAAATAGCTTTTTCTGGTCTTTAAAATTTCTGAATTCAAAACCATCGTTGCCATTGTTACGACATAGCCTTGCTGGGCCACCTTGATCATTTGCGGCAAGTACAAGCTTAAATTCTGCTTATGAAAGGCTGAACCTTGCACCCACATTATCAAAGGAAAAAGTTGTTGTTCTTTTTTCAAGGCTGGAATAATGATATGCAAATGTAAGTCTTTCTTACTTTTATGTGCATAAATAATATTCAGCAAAACAGATGGATACTGCTTTTTAAGATCAACTTGCAATGTTTTCATTCCTGCCGGTGCTGCTTTTTATGGCTCTATAATTTTTATTTATCAAGGTGTTAGCTATGTCCTCTTACAACAATTGTATTAAATTTTCGCTTGATATTGAAAAGCAGAAAATCTATCAGGCCGTTTTGCTTCAGCCGGCCAATTATTATTCGTTTATTTAAACAGAGAGACCTCTGCCGCTCTTGCCAAAAACGCTCAATGGCTCAATCAGACTTGGTCAATAAATACTACTGTATTTACAATGCTTCCAAGAGAAAGGTGTTCACCGCGCTCATTCAATTCTCTGCGTGTCAGAGCCATGAAGACATTTGACAAGCAATCCCGAGAATACAAGCTTTTGAAATCTCCCTGGAAGCCTTATCTGAAAAAATATGATGATTTGGGCAAGATTTATCCGCG
>NZ_ADNY01000044.1 GCF_000178475.1 Lactobacillus amylolyticus DSM 11664
CAAATCTGACAATATTTTTTGAGACATTTATCGAATTACTTTTCTCGGTAAATGTCTTTTTTTGATAGCACAAATAAGCCATCCTAGGATAGCCACTTTTTAATTAATCTAAGCTGCCAAACGATAAGGAAAACTGATAACTAATTTTGGTTTTAAATTACGTTTATCTTTTCTTCCCGGTCGAATTGGAGTTATATAAGATGCCATATCAAGCACTAATTGTGCAAAGCTTATATCTGAATTATCGCTTATTCGAAAGTATCGTCGCCAAATACAGCAGGCCATTTTAAAATCTATTTGATATTGATATTTGCTTTTAACATATGGCTTTGAGCTGGCGGCTACTGATAAGCTCACTGCATCATACATTGCAAAATGGGCGTATATCTCTATATAAACAAATTGATCTTTTTTAGAATGAAACTGGACGCCGCTTAAGTCATATTTAAGCTCCCTAAAAGAAGTTTCTATTCCCCAGCGAAGATGATAGATCTCTTTCATTCTAGCTAGCGGGTATTTGTCCCGGTCTAAATTGGTGATCAGAACTTCCCACTCATCGTCTGAACCTGGTGGATTAATTCTAAACTTACAAATTCGAAATTTAACATTGCATATATCTTCATGGTCCCAGCGTGAATCTTTGGTATTTTTTGAGCGTACAGCCTTGTAATGATGTTTTTTATGAGAGACCAGGTGAAGAAACTTTTCCGTATCTTTGTGAGTTATATAGTAGCGATGCGATGCAGTTACTTTACAGGAAAGCTCGCTATCATATTCATGGCCTGACAATGTGGTAATTTCTTTAATAGCGCCATTCCCAGCTTTTGTTCGAATAACATAGTGACAATGCTTTAGTCGATTACAGGTTTCAATCAAATTAAAACTACTATAGCCACGATCCATTAAAACTAAAAAATCTTTTTCTTGTTTATCTAGATTCTTTAACATTGTTAGTGCCGCTTCACGCTCATCCATTTTTTGTCTGGGTTGAATGACCATATCCAAATATAATTTATTCAAAACATCATAAAGAGCATTTACATGGATCTGACAATATGTTCGGCCATCTTTTGTTTGAACAACATTTTCTGATTTAGGATTAAATGGCTGATTAAAATCAGAGCCATCAATCGCAACCACTAAGTATTTGTCATCCAATAATTGTGGTGCATTGTTTGCCTGACTAAGCTCAGCCATGATTTCTTTAAAACATTCGGGTTTTAATTTAGCCTTTTGTTGTTCGAAAGCCGAAGCGGTCATTCTAGAATTTATGTTAGGAAAAGCATGAAAAATTTCCGAGTTCAAACTGCCGGCTCCCATGTTTAGAATCAGCCTAATCAAATCAACGACATTGAGCTTACGACAACGGGTAAAGGCCTGATCTGAAACAGAGAAAGCATGAATATTAGTGGCGATTTTATTGATAATATTATCCATCAGTTTTAAAATATTTGAGTGAAGGGATTTCATAAGAGTCACAGCTTTCTATGAAAGACCGGATAATATGACGAAAGTGAGCAGAAGAGTAAATTAGACTCTGCTCACTTTTTATTTTACGTAGAAAAAGAACCGAATCAAAATGATTCGGTTCATAAAGTCTGATTTTCG
>NZ_ADNY01000043.1 GCF_000178475.1 Lactobacillus amylolyticus DSM 11664
ATCAAGTAGAATATTTTAGTTATTTCTTCAAGTTCTTTTCGCAGTAGTCTTTGATCTTATCGTCATCAGCCTTTAAGATCCATTTAACAGCTGCTTCGGTCTTCATCGTGTCACGGCCATTTGCTTCCATTTCGTGGTTCCAAATAGCGACACGAATAGGCATATCGTTGCCCTTAGCCCAATCAAAAACTTGATCCATGTTACGATCAATCATTGCGGTTTGTTCAATTTCTTTTTCATCTGCTGCCATAATAAAAACTTCCTTTCTCTCAGCACCTACATTATAGTTCTCTTTTAAAATTTTGACGCAGAAATAAAGTAATTTTCTATCCAAAAAATAAAAATGACCAAATCTTCTATTGAGATTTGATCATTTTACCAACCTGTTATTCAATTTTTCAACTTTTACTCGGTCTAACCACGATTAGATCAACAATAGAAGAATCAAGGCCAAGAATGAAACAGCTACACCAATCAAGCCTAAAGCTAAAGTGTTTTAGTGACCTGTCTTTGACAATGACAATGATCTTATTTCCCTTCTTAATAGTAGGATTGGTTGGTGCAACTTCTGCAGAACCGAATTGTGGTGCAGAACTTCCTCCATCAGCTGCAGCAACTTGACCTACTACTCCTAATAAACCAATTGACAGAACGATACTTGAAACAAATCTAACTATCTTTCTCATCTTTAAAACCTTGATCCTAATAAGCATTTTATACACTCTGATATCTCTATTCACTTATCATTCTACCCAATAATATAAGATGATCAAGCGTGCAAAAATTGCAGTTATGTCTATTATACTAGTATTTGAGCTCTGTATAGAATAACGAAAACAGGCTGTTATTTTATACTAAAAAATGAGTGAAAATGCGGCTTTTCCTTGATATTGTACGCTTAAAAGATAAAAAAGACTCTTATCCCACATCAGAATAAGAGTATACAAATTATTCTTTTTGACTTAATTTGAAGTAATCCCATAAATCGGTTACTAATTCAAAGGCTAAAACGAAGAAGATAACTTTGGTCCACGAATGAGTAAAAACGAAAAGAAAGACGATAGCACCGATAAATAAGGCGATGATAAAAATCATGCCAGCAATAGTCATCGCTAATCCGACATTAGCTACAATCTGTTCCATGCGAGTTAATTCGTCTTCTTCCTCCTGCAGCTTCTTGTACTTTTTGCTGTTGCGCAAAACCAACGCTCTAATTTCAATTCCAAAACCGATGAAAAAGATTACGACTCCGATTAATGAAATAGTCAAATTGGATTCTGGTCTAATGGCGAGAATTCCACCGACAATCAGAAGGATTTCTGAAATGATATTTAGTAACAATTTTTTTCGGACTAATATTTTAAACTGTTCGTTATGAATCTCCACTGTACATCCCTCAATACGTTATAAGTATAGTATACATAGTATACATGAGAAAGGCCCGCATTTGACAGAAAACATGCATAGACAGGCATAAAATTATGCAAGCTATTACACTTCTAATATAATTGTATTTGTACTCGGATTGGGTTTGGCCGCTTGTGACAGTTACGCTTTGAGCTTTAGGAGCAACAGTTTCTTGACTTTGATTATTATCATCACCACTGCAATTTTGATTATCATCAGTTTCAGGCAATGGAGCTACGTTGTTATCGTTGTTGTTTATTGGAGCTGTTGGTTTCGTTGGTTATGGTAGGCATCGATTAGAGTTCCTTTACGTTGATCCTGATTTTCAAGATAAAGGCATTGGAACCGAATTAATGGAAGCTGCACTAAAAAAATTAAAGCGCCCAGTTAGGCTTGGCGTATTTTCAGACAATCAAAACGCTAAACGATTATATGAAAAATTTGGTTTTAAAGTTGTCGATACACTTACTGAGCGGTGGTCAGATGAAGTACCCAAAATTTACTCAGAGGATACAATGGAACTTAAATAAGAAGCCACCCATGCCCTGTCCAACCTATTCAAGAAATGACAATTAAAAGGACTACGATAATGTCTTTAACCTTGATGCTCGTGGTCTTGTTAATATGACCATTCATGTTTTGCCACTTTTGATTAACGCACATGGGAGCATTATTAATATGTCCAGTGTTGTATGTCCAGTGTTGGTGCACAACATCCAGGTGTTAACTTGTCACTTTATACTGGAGCTAAGGCCGCTGTTGAAAACTTTACTCGCGTCTGGGCAGTTGAACTTGCTAAAGACAAGGTCCGTGTTAATGCGATTGCACCTGGTGCCTTTAAGACCAGCATTTGGAATAAAACTAATTTGCCAGAAGATGAAGAACGTGCACATGAGCAAAGAATTATCGATGGTATTCCTGCTCATCGGATGGGTGACCCACGTGAAGTCGCAGCTTTAACTGCATTCCTTGCTTCAAGAGATGCCGCTTACATTACTGGCCCTATTTATGATATTAATGGTGGTATGGGTATTTAATTTTTTATTGAGTTAAAAATACATAAAGCTTTAATTCCTCAGCTGATTAATTGACTGAGGATTTTTTAGTTGCTTAACCTACTTGCTGAAGCTACTTGTTGAAGCTAGTTACTTAATCTACTACTTAACTCTATTACGTTTTTTATTCTTTTTCCCTACTTTCTATCTCCAAAAAAGAGATTTACTCAAACAGATATAGTTTTCTGCCTTATTTTTTGCATTTTTCTCATTTTAATAATGCTCTTCTGAACTGTTTTATAGGTACCTTAGAGCTTTTCACCAGAGTTTCGACCATAAGTCGTAATATATACAACTGATGAGCATCCAGAAAAAGGGGGTTTTCTCATTTGGAGGTATCTTCAAAATTTTAAATAAAACTTTCAGGCTTGACCAAGATCAGGTAATTTTATTATTAATAATTGCTAATTTAGGATATGTTACTGAAAAGCAACTTCACTTACTTTGCTCAGCAATAAAAGTATTAATCATACAAATAGAACTTTCTTTTATTATCCAAGTAATCTTTTTTATGCCATCAGGCAAAAACAAACAAGTCCCATCAGATGACATCATTCAAAATAAATCAGGTAGCATTAATCAGGCACCGTCAAGCAGCAAAAATCAAATTCCATCAGGGCAAGTCAATCATGTCCCATCATGCAAAACAAATCAGGTTCCATACTAAATAACCTAAAAGTTGAAACGCATACAAATATCCTTTAGTCATAATTGCCATCTTACTTAAAATTTGAGATGAAATATCATAATGAGCTTGATGAAATACATTTCTATAACTAAATTAAATTTGGATCAAATTTAAAGAAGACAAGGCTATTCTCTTGTCTCGTAAAAGAAATGTCATGACATCTTCATTTTGCAATTCGGAAATATTTTCTGGTAATCCAGCCATCATTAGTGCAACAGGATGATCTTGACGATTTAAAAGTTGATAATATGAAGCAAATTTCTTTAGTTCTTTATTACTTTTTACTTCATCGATGGTAATTAATACCTTTGTGCCATTATCCTTTAATCGTGAAAACATTTGGGTCAAAATTACTTGATACGCTGATAAATTTTGTTTGATATCTGCAGAAAGTTCTAAACCAAATGCTGAAAATGATAATCAACGAATTGATACAAACATTTTTTGAGTTGCTGTATTTGCTCTTATATATAAATTGTCTATGAGAGTAGCTAACAAATCGGATTCCATAGCTAAATCGATCACTATCCAATTTTCCTTTTCTGACATTTTTCTCCCTACTTCTGTCAGAAAAGTAGTTTTCCCTACTCCTCGCATACCATAAACAAAAAAAGCATCCTCTCAAGGGATGCTTTCTTGCTTTAAAAATCAATCTTTAATGCATCGGCTACATCATCAAAATTCAGCGGCCAATATTAAAAGTGCCGAGTTTTCGTATTAAATCTTAGAAAAATTCATCATCATTATGCTCTTTGAATTTATAAAAATAATTATCTGATCGCGGAGAAATAATACCAACTTCACTAAATTCTGCATCTTCAGCACCTTTCAAGTTCTTAACTTGGTCGGCATCAACCTGATCGCCATCTTTTAAGCCAATTTCCAGTGCCCAGGAATCAGTTGCGAGGTCAACAGCAAATGGTTCCTCTTTAACGTCTGAAAAATGATCAAGGTCCGTGCCAGTAAAACCTGTGTCCTCAACTCTGAGCCTTGTCGGCATCCCTTTTTCTTGCAAGAATCTACTGATTCGGCCGAACAAGATTCTTAAATGCTCAATATCTGTATCATTGGCGTTGATATCAACCCATTTGCCATCAGCATTAGCAATGATGTATCGACCAATTTGACAGGCAAGAACAAAGAATTCATCCGGCAATTCGCCATCAATTGGGATGCGTTTAAAAGCGTGTTCGTATTCGATCAGCTTTTTACCTGCCTCATCATCAATTTGGTTAGCAATACCTGCGCCCTTGTTGGCATCATTCAAACTAGATTCTTTATTGATATAGCAGTAATCTACAAGGAACAGCAAAATTTGATGGAGCTGCTCAGTAGTCAGGCTCTCACCTTCACCGCTTATCTCTCCTAAATTATCAGAATGAAGTTCTTGTTTATTTAGATTTACTTTTTCGTATGAAATAGCCCGATTTACATAAAGATCTAGTAATTGCTTAATATTTTCATCAACCGATCCCATTAATTCAAGGGATCTCTTTTCGGCTTGTGCTTTGACAAAATCCAGGATACCAGAATCTATCTGCGTAAGATCTAACAAATAGCCTTCGTCTCTGCGAGGATTGTAAATCATGAGCTTTTTAATCTGATCTGGACTTACCAATTCATCTCTCAGTAAAACACGATAAAGAAATAATTGACGCACCCAATTAGGTTGCATTGTTTTATGCTTAGAAACTTTAAAATCAATCAAAGTATCAGATGATAAATAATCACCGTCCCCACTGATTAAGCCATTTGCAGTTGCCGAACCATAGCCTGTCCGAATGATATTGCCGATTTTTTCTAAATAAGCCTTGACCCGTTTGAGCATAACCTTGTAATGAGCCATGGTAGTGTCATTAGGATAAATTTGCGGCGGAAAGTAGTAGCCACCGCGTAAGGCCTGTTCCCATGCACAAATGTTGACACCAATATTGAAGACATCATCATCAAGATCATCGATTTCCTTATCTTCAACCAGCGCTTTTAACATGGCAGCTTCATATAAATACCGCTCTTTCTGATCATCATTTGCCATTTCACCAACACCGCGCGCGGAAACGCCAAATGCATCATCATCGTTCAAAACAATTATCCGTGTTAAAAAGTCGATTAAAGTCCCCGTTGTTGCAGGTGCCATGTTTTCTTCTTCAAGAGGAAGTTCACCCAAATTGTCAGAATGATATTCAATCTTTTGGAATTTTCTCGTACTAACAATCTTGCTTAGTGGCAATAATTTTGAATTTCCAGCAACTGTGGCTATATTTTCTTCTAGCATCTATCTATACCCTTATCACTCAGTTATCAGTTATTAATTTTCATGCAAAAATACTTTAACGACCAAATAAAGCTTCTTGCCATCCCAGTGGAATTGCTTCGTTTTCCCCGTCAACAAATTGCCTTCATCCATCAGGCGACTCAAAATCAGGTTATGCTCTCTTGGCAAATAGCCGAACTTCAAGCCGGTTGTCGTGTAAACGGCAATGGCATGCTTATCGGCTTCATTGTTAGGCTCTCTTATCAAAACCAGCGGATCATTCTCCTGCAATTTTGGAATGACGTGGTTTTGCAGATCCTGATATTGACTGCCTGCAAGCTCGCAGCCATATAGGAACACATCACGTGAAGTCTTGGAATTGTTGTAATAGAGCTTCTTCAGCTCATCTATTTGGGTTTGCAAGTTGTCCATACGGTCGAGCATGTCTTCGAAAAAGCCCTCCGGCGGCATGACAATGGTATCGTGATTATGAATTTCCATTTGGATAGCCTCTTTTCTATATTTGGCTATCGGTAAAATATTAATATTTTACTTTTATTATAATGGATAAGCTTATAATTTAGACAATTGATAGAAATATTTGTATTAAAAAAATCCCCGTTTGAGGGGATACATTTTAATTTATATTTGAACTATCCTACTCGACTAGTACCATCAGAATAATTCAAAGTTACGCCATTTTGAACATTAAAAATATAAACATTGAAGTGAACTGCATTTGAACCAGTTGATTGACCTTCCATTTCAACACCACGAGCCAGCAATTCATTACCACGGAAAATTGGCGTTACACGATATCGAACATAGTTTGATCTACTTTCTTTAATGTAGTCAGCCACTTCATTCTCATAACGAAGCATATCTGGATCGTTCAACTGTCTGGTTCCAGTCATCAGGTTCTTGATATTATTGTTTTGCCCTGTCAACTGATATCCAATTAAGTGACAGCGATTATAAAGCCACCCACCTGCAATACGTTTATTATGCCAACCTGTTGGATCAACATGCAGAGGTTCACGTTCACTATTAGGCATCAAAGATTCATTCAGCAATGCATTAGCGGCTGTTACTCGATTCAGCCCATCAAGATCACCATATTTTTGCCATGCGCCTTGGCTTGTATTTAGATCACTCTTTGTAAACTTAGGATCATTATTATTAACTGTAATAACATCTTTACCAGAATAATTTAGACTTGCTAGTTTTGCTTCGCTGACTGATTCAACGGTTTTGCCTGAATATTTCTTAAGCTGTTTGCGAAGTTTTGCAATCTTTTTATCTAGACTAACAATTTTCTTTTCAGTCTTTGTATTCTGTTTCTCAATCTTCTTCGATTTGGTTTCATCAGTACGATCATATTTAATGACTGTTTTTACTTTTGCAATGACAGTTTGATCTACTTGAGGATTGCTAATCGCACCAGCACTGCCAAAAAGCAAAAGGACACCTGAGACAGTCGCAATAATTTTCTTATTCATTATCTCTTAGCCTTTCTATAACCAGCGTTAATTGCATCCTGTTCACTGTTGAAGTAGACAGCATTTGCAGAATTCATTCGATAACCAGCCTGTCCTGGAACGTGATAAATCTTTGTGTTTTTATTGCCAACGATTTTACCAGAATCGGCAGTATCCATATCTCCTCTTCCTGCTCCATTGCTGGATGAAGAGTGGTGCGTTGTAGCAGTCGATCTGTGATGTGTAACGGTCGTTTGCTCGCTGCTGTGCTTTTTGGCCTCTTGCTGTGCTTTCTTAGCTGCATCTAATTCCGCAACTAGTTTGTCATATTCTTTCTGCTTCTTTTTCTCTTCAGTATTTAAAACCTTTTCTTTCGCCTGATCCTTGGCCAGTCTTTGAACGCCAACTTTTTTAACAACAACGTGCATTTTAGGCGCAGACGCCGTATTGCTGGTTGTATCTTCATCATCATGCAAGGAATTTACCCAACAACAAAAAAGCACAAATACAGTAATTACTGAGCCCAGAGCTGACCAGGCAATTTTGTGCTTTCTATTTTTAAAAACAAATTTTTTAAATAAATAATATGGGGCCAAATAGTACCAAAACAGAACCCATAATAAAATCCTCCAAAATCGATTCATTTTATTCTACCACCTTAAATTTTCTATAAACTCCAGTTCAAGTTTACACCTACTCTAAGTAATTAAGGCAGTCTTTTTAGGCATAAAAAAACAGAAGATTTTAATTAATCTTCTGTACTATTTTGTTTTAAAGCAGAGATTTCACTTTTTAAATCCTTATTTTGTTTTTCTAGTTCATTTAGTTTGGACATAATCATTTCAAATTTTTTATTATCACTAGATTGATCTTCGTCAGAATCACTTTTTACAAAGTAGGTCGTAATTGAACTAGTCAACATTCCTATGATCCCAATACCAACAATCATCAATAATAAAGCAATAATTTTCCCGACTATTGTATGAGGTGAAATGTCACCATAGCCTACGGTTGTAGCAGTGGCAATCGCCCACCAAAATGATTCTCCTAACGAAACATGTTCACTTAGTGAATATGCTACAGCTCCTATGATAAGAAAAACTAAACTAATATATAGTAGA